>NZ_JBQERA010000006.1:0-521146 GCF_053813445.1 Actinokineospora lacus | reverse complement strand
CTGCCGACGCAAACGCGACGGCGTCTGTCACGCCACCCGAGGCGTCGCCCAGATGCGCAACCTGGCCATGACGGCTTGAACGACCACCGGCCGCAGGCGACACCGCTATCACTCCCTTGCCTCGCCAAACTCTCGACCATTACGGGACAACCTTTAGAGGGCGCGACCATTACCGGCACCGGTGGGAACGGGGCTTTGCGGCTGCTCGGCGCCCACATCGGCAGCCAACTCGACCTCCACGACGCCACCGTCACCAACAGCACCGGCCCTGCCGTGGTCGCCGACAACATGCGCGTCGATGACATTCTGTTCCTGCAAGGCGCGACCATTATCGGCACTGGTGGCAACGGGGCACTGCGGTTGGTCGGCGCCCATATCGGTGGTCAAGTGCAACTGGTGGGTATGCGGCTGAACAATGAGTCGGGGCCGTTGCTGGTGTTGGCCGAGGCGCGGGTGGCGGGGACGCTGGTCCTGCCCGTGGTGCTGGTTTGCCAGGCTGTCCGACTGGACAACGGTAAGGCACCTTGCCCCGATAACGCGCGCCAGATGGTCGTACAGGACCTGGTGTTTCCCAGGCTGGGGGGTATCTCGTGGCGGGAGTGGTTGCACCTGCTCGTGCACCACACCCCTGGCTACTGGCCTCAGCCCTATCAACAACTCGCCGCCGTGGAACGCGCTTCCGGGCACGACAACAACGCCCACCACATCCTCGTCATCCAGCAAGACGAGCTACGCCATCGCGCCCCTCAAGCCCTCGGCGGATGGTTGGCCCGCCGCAGGCACTGGCTGTGGGGGGTGCTGGGCCGCTACGGCTACCGCGCCCACCGCCTCGTCACCGCGCTCATGATCGTTCTGCTCCTGGCCGGGGCCACCGGCTACACCGCCGGACAGATCGTCACCCGGCCTGGCCACCACGCGGCCGAACGCGTCTCACCACCGGCTGCCCCTCCAACAGCGCCCGGCACGCCCTGTTCCACCGCCGAGCTCCTCGGGCTCGGCATCGACCGTGGTCTTCCGCTCGGCGCCACCGGCCTGCGCGCTCGTTGCGACCTCGACACCGCCACCCGCTGGGGGCAAGCCCTCACCTACCTGCTCTGGGCACTCCAAGCGCTCATCTGGGCCCTGGCCACCCTCACCATCGCCGCCTACACCGGTCTCGTCCGCAAGACCACCTGACGGCGCCAGTCGATGTGGTCCGGGTCGGACCACATCGACTGGGGGGTGGCGGCTAGCGCCAGCCGTAGCGGGCTCGCAGGGCTGAGGCGACCAGGTCGAAGCGGTCGCGGGGGAGGACGGCGCCTTCGCGGCGGATGTCGGCTTCGCCCAGTTCGAAGAGGCGGTCGAGGCGGACCCAGGAGACCCGGCCGTCGCGGTCCCAGCCGCCCGCGCCCAGTTCCAGCCAGTCGTCCGCGTCCTCGCGGCGCGGGGCCCTGGAGGTCAGCTGCAGCGCGCGCAGGGTGGGGCCCGCGCGGCCGATGACCAGCAGGGGGCGGTCCTTGCCGCGCGTCGGATCGTCCTCATAGGGCACCCATGCCCACACGACCTCGCCCGGGTCGGCGTCGCCGTCGAGGTGGGGGGCGTAGGCCAGGGAGACGGGCCGGTCCGCGGTCTGGGCCTGCCAGACCGCGCCGCGCGCGGGACGCGGGTCGTCGGAATTCAGCATGGGCTCGGACAGTACGCGCGGGCGCGGTCGGGTAGGACATTGAAGATGGAGTTTCTGAGCAGCAGGCTGATCATCCGCCCGCGTGACCGGGCGCGCTCGCTGGCCTTCTACCGCGACACCCTGGGGCTGGCGGTGTACCGGGAATTCCCCGGCGGCACGGTCTTCTTCCTCGGCAGCGGGCATCTGGAGATCTCCGGGCGCGGGCACATCGATGCCAGTCCCGACCTGGCGATCTGGCTGCAGGTCCGCGACCTCGCCGCCAGCGTCGAGGCGCTGCGGGACAGGGGCGTCGACATCGTCAAGGAGCCGAGGCTGGAGCCGTGGGGACTGCGCGAGTCCTGGCTGGCCGACCCCGACGGCATCAAGATCGTCCTCGTCGAGGTCCCGCCGGAGCACCCCATACGCCGCGACCCGCGCCAGTGACACGCGCCGCCCCGGTGGGCGAGGATGCCCGGATGGAACGACGGCGCAGGGACACCGGACCCGACCTCGGCGAGCTGTTCGAGGGCTACCTCGACCCGCGGCGCCCGCACGCCGACGCCTACGACGAGATGTTCGCCCCCGACTCCGGCGTCCGCCCCGCCTACCGGCGCCTGCGCGAGCACCTGGGCACCCTGGCGCCCAGCGACCTGACGGCCCGCTCCGAGGCGCTGGACCGCGCCCTGGTCGACCAGGGGATCACCTTCTCCCTGTCCGGCCAGGAGCGGCCCTTCCCGCTGGACCTCGTCCCACGGGTGATCACCGCGGCCGAGTGGGTGCGCCTCGAGCGCGGCATCGTGCAGCGGGTCAGGGCGCTGGAGGCGTTCCTCGCCGACATCTACGGCGACCAGCAGATCATCCGCGACGGCGTCCTGCCGCGCAGGCTGATCACCTCCTGCGACCACTTCCACCGCGCCGCCTCCGGCATCGTCCCGCCCAACGGCGTGCGCGTGCACGTCTCCGGGATCGACGTCGTGCGCGACGAGGAAGGCACCTTCCGGGTGCTGGAGGACAACCTGCGCAACCCCAGCGGCGTGTCCTACGTCATGGAGAACCGCAGGACGATGGCCAGGGTGTTCCCCGACCTGTTCGCAAAGCACCGGGTGCGCGCCGTCGGCGACTACGCCGTGCACCTGCTGCGCTCCCTGCGCGCGGCGGCGGCGTCCAATGTGGCCGATCCGAACGTCGTCGTGCTGACCCCGGGCGTGCACAACTCCGCCTACTTCGAGCACTCGCTGCTGGCCCGCCAGATGGGCGTCGAGCTGGTCGAGGGCCGTGACCTGTTCTGCCGCGACAGCGTGGTCTACCTGCGCACCACCGAGGGCGAGCGGCAGGTCGACGTGATCTACCGGCGCATCGACGACGAGTTCCTCGACCCCGTCCAGTTCCGGCCGGGCTCGGTGCTGGGCATCGCGGGCGTGCTCAACGCCGCCCGCGCGGGCAACGTCGTGATCGCCAACGCGGTCGGCAACGGCGTCGGCGACGACAAGCTCATCTACACCTACCTGCCGGAGATACTCAAGTATTACCTGGGCGAAACACCGCTGTTGCCCAATGTGGACACACTGCGGTGTTGGCTGGGCCACGAGCAGGAGCAGGTGCTCGACCGCGTGCACGAGCTGGTGGTCAAGCCCGTCGAGGGATCGGGGGGCCACGGGATCGTGTTCGGGCCCAACGCCAGCGCCAAGGAGCTGACCGCGCTGCGCAGGCGCGTCCGGGCCAACCCGCGCGGCTGGATCGCCCAGCCGGTGGTGCAGCTGTCCACCGTGCCGACGAAGGTCGGCCAGCGGCTCAAGCCCCGCCACGTCGACCTGCGCCCGTTCGCGGTCAACGACGGCAAGTCGGTGTTCGTGCTGCCCGGCGGCCTGACCCGCGTCGCGCTGCCCGAGGGCAGCCTGATGGTCAACTCATCGCAGGGCGGCGGCTCCAAGGACACCTGGGTGCTGGCCGCGCGCGCCTCGTCCGAGGACGCCGAGCTCAGCGGCACGGGGCTGGCGGGCGCGCCCGGCGAGGAGTTCGCCCCCGAGCTCGGCCCCGAGCTGACCTCGTCCCAGCAACAGCAACAGCAACAGCAACAGCAACAG
Source organism: Actinokineospora lacus (assembly GCF_053813445.1). NCBI lineage: Bacteria > Bacillati > Actinomycetota > Actinomycetes > Pseudonocardiales > Pseudonocardiaceae > Actinokineospora > Actinokineospora lacus. The sequence continues at coordinate 517,420 of NZ_JBQERA010000006.1, read as the reverse complement.
CAACAGCAACAGCAGCAGCAGCAGTGAGGGAGGCCCGATGCTGGCCCGCAACGCCGAGTCGCTGTACTGGATCGGCCGCTACGTCGAGCGCGCCGACGACACCGCGCGCATCCTCGACGTCTCCGTGCACCACCTGCTGGAGGACGCCACCGTCGACGCCGACGCCACCTGCCGCCAGCTGCTGGCCGTGCTCGGCATGAGCGCGCCCGTCGACGCCGAACTGGACGTGCACCCGCTGACCGACCTGGTGGCCTTCTCCCGCGAGCACTCCGGCTCGATCGTGTCCTCCATCTCCAGCGCCAGGGAGAACGCCAGGGTGGCCCGCGAGGTGGTCTCCACCGAGCTGTGGGAGTGCGTCAACGCGATGTGGAACGCGCTGCCGGAGCGGCAGAAGCAGGCCAAGCGGACCGGGCCGCACGCGTTCTTCGCCTTCGTCGAGGAGCGCTCGGCGATGTTCGCCGGGCTGGCCGACTCCACGATGAGCCGCGACGACGGCTGGCGGTTCCTGGTGCTGGGCCGCTCCGTCGAGCGGGTGGACATGATCGTGCGGCTGCTCATGTCGCGGGTCAACGACAACCCGTCCTCGCCGGGCTGGGTGACGGTGCTGCGCTCCGCGGGCGCGCACGACACCTACCTGCGGACCTATCGCGGCGCGCTGGACGCCCGGCGCGTCGTGCAGTTCCTGTTGCTGGACCGGCTGTTCCCGCGCTCGGTGTTCCACGCCCTGCGCCAGGCCGAGTCGTGCCTCGAGCAACTCGACCACCGCCCGACCACCCGCCTCGGCGCCAAGGCCGAGGCGAGCAGGCTGCTCGGCAAGGCCCGCAGCGACCTGGAGTTCCTGCGCCCCGAGGAGCTGCTGGAACACCTGACCGACCGCCTGCTGTCCCTGCAGGCCACGGTGCGCGAGGTGGGGGAGGCGGTGTCCCTGCAGTACTTCCACGCGGTGCCGTGGGTCGCCTGGACGAACACGGAGGTCAGCCGATGAGCGTGAACTGGCGTATCAGGGTCGTGCACACGACCGGCTACCAGTACGCGGCGCCGGTGGTGCAGTCCTACAACGAGGCCCGGCTCACCCCGCGCAGCGACCGCTGGCAGAACCTCGTCGTGAGCCGGATCGAGACGACCCCGCCGACGCGGTCCTACCGCTACACCGACTACTGGGGCACCGAGGTCACCTCCTTCGACCTGCACGCCCCGCACACCGAGCTGAGGATCGTCGCGTCGTCGGTGGTCGAGACCGGCGCGCCGGTCGAGCCGGTGGACGGCGCGACCTGGGCGGACCTGCGCGGGGACGCCGTGCTCGACCGCTACGCCGAGTACCTGGGGTGGACCCGCCACGTCCCCCGGAACGCCGAGCTGGTCCGGCTGGCCGCCGCGCTGCGCAAGGGCCGCAAGCCGTTCGAGGCGGTGCTGGCCATCGCCGAGCTCGTCAACGAGCGGCTGACCTACCGGCGCGGCAGCACCAGCGTGCACAGCTCCGCGCTCGACGCCTGGCACGCCCGCGAAGGCGTCTGCCAGGACTACGCCCACGTCACGCTGGCCATGCTGCGCGCCATCGGCATCCCGGCCCGCTACGTCTCCGGCTACCTGCACCCCAAGCCCGACGGCCGGGTGGGGGAGACCTTCCGCGGCGAGAGCCACGCCTGGATCGAGACGTGGACCGGTGGCTGGTGGGGCTTCGACCCGACGAACGCCAGCCCGATCGGCCCCCGGCACATCTGGGTGGCCGTCGGGCGCGACTACGCCGACGTCTCGCCGCTCAAGGGCACCTACAGCGGGGGCGCGGCCACCGCCATGGAGGTCGTCGTGGACGTGACCCGCCTGGCCTGAGCCGTCACCGGACCGTAAGGGCCGCCGCGGGGGCGGGACCGGGCAAGATGGGCACATGTCCGATCAGCGACGGTTCCGCGCGCGCCTGGCAGCCGGGCTTGGCGCCCTGGCCCTGCTCACCACCGCCTGCGGGGCCCAGGACGCGGCCACCCCGCCTGCCCCGCCCGCCGCCCCGCCGACCACCGGCCTCCCGGCGACCAGCACGGCCCCGGCCGCGCCCCCGGCCGTGCCCGAGAAGCTGGCGTTCACCGCCAAGACCGTCGGCGGCGGGGCCTTCGACGGTGCGAGCCTGGCGGGCAAGCCCGCGGTGCTGTGGTTCTGGACGCCGTGGTGCCCCAAGTGCCAGCGCGAGGCGTCCGGGATCGCCGCGGCGTCGGAGCGCTCCGGCGGCGAGGTCACCTTCGTCGGGGTCGCCGCGCAGGACACCGAGGACGCGATGGCCGAGTTCATCGACAAGCGCGGCGTCGGCGGGTTCGAGCACATCGCCGACGCCCCCGCCGCGATCTGGCAGCGCTTCGGGGTCGCCGCCCAGCCCGCGTACGCCTTCATCAGCTCCTCCGGCGAGGTCGAGGTCGTCACCGAGCAGCTGGACGAGCAGGAGCTGACCGCCAAGGTGGACGCCCTCGCATGAGCGGGGGGCTGGGCGTCGCCCTGGTCGCGGGGATGCTCGCCACGGTCAACCCGTGCGGGTTCGCCATGCTGCCCGGCTACCTGGCACTGGTCGTTGAAGGCCAAGTCGAAGGCCAGGTCGGAGCCCAAGTCGAGGGCCGGGTCGACAGCGGGCAGAAGGGCGTCCGGCTGGGCCGCGCGCTCGCCGCCGCCGCGGTGATGACCGCCGGGTTCGTGCTGGTCTTCGGGGTGTTCGGGCTGCTCAGCATCCCGCTGCTGTCGCTGCTGCAGCAGTGGCTGCCGGTGCTGACCGTGCTCATCGGCGTCGCGCTGGTCGTGCTCGGCGCCGTCCTGCTGACCGGGCACGAGCTGACCCTGCTGCTGCCCAAGCCCAAGCGCGGCGCGCCCAGCGCGCGGGTGGGATCGATGTTCGGCTACGGCGTGGCCTACGCCGTGGCGTCGCTGTCGTGCACGATCGGCCCGTTCCTGGCGGTCGCGGGCGTGTCGCTGCGCCAGGGCGACGTCATCGACGGGCTGGCCTCCTTCGTCACCTACGCCCTCGGCATGGGGCTGGTCGTGGCGGTGCTCGCCGTGGCCGCCGCGCTGGCCACGTCCTCGGTCACCACCGGCCTGCGCAGGGCCATGCCCCACGTCAACCGCGTCGCGGGCGGCCTGCTCGTGCTCGCGGGCCTCTACGTGGCCTACTACGGCGTCTACGAGCTGCGCCTGGCCCACACCGACGCCGACCCGGAGGACCCCGTGGTGGAGGCCGCCGCGGACCTGCAGTCGGCCATCGCCGACTGGCTCACCGCGGTCGGTCCATGGCCACTGGTGGGCGCGCTGGTGGCGCTCACCCTCGGTGCCGTCCTCGTCGCTCGGCGTCGGCGGAACGGGCGGCCGGTGCCGGATAGGGGCTAAGGCGGGTGCTCATGGGACGATGGGGGTGACCCATTGACCATGCGAGGGACCTGAGTGGCTACGTTCGCGGACACGACCTTCACGGCGCCGGAGCAGATCCGCAACTTCTGCATCATCGCCCACATCGACCACGGCAAGTCGACCCTGGCCGACCGGATGCTGCAGTTCACCGGTGTGGTCGAGGGACGCGCCATGCGTGCCCAGTACCTCGACCGCATGGACATCGAGCGCGAGCGCGGCATCACGATCAAGGCGCAGAACGTGCGCCTGCCGTGGGTCGTCGACGGCGGCGAGTTCGTCCTGCACATGATCGACACCCCGGGGCACGTCGACTTCACCTACGAGGTCTCCCGCGCGCTGGACGCCTGCGAGGGCGCGATCCTGCTGGTCGACGCCGCGCAGGGCATCGAGGCGCAGACCCTGGCGAACCTGTACATGGCGCTGGACCGGGACCTGACGATCATCCCGGTGCTGAACAAGATCGACCTGCCCGCCGCCGACCCGGAGAAGTACAGCGCCGAGCTGGCCCACATCATCGGCTGCGAGCCCACCGACGTCCTGCGCGTGTCGGCCAAGACCGGCGCGGGCGTCCGGGAGCTGCTCGACGAGGTTGTCAAGCTGGTGCCCGCCCCGGTCGGCAACCACGACGCCCCGGCCCGCGCGATGATCTTCGACTCGGTCTACGACACCTACCGCGGTGTGGTCACCTACATCCGCGTCATGGACGGCAACATCACCCCGCGCGAGCGGATCAAGATGATGTCCACCGGCGCGACGCACGAGCTGCTCGAGGTCGGGATCATCTCCCCGGAGCCCAAGCCCTGCAAGGGCTTGGGCGTCGGCGAGGTGGGCTACCTGATCACCGGCGTGAAGGACGTCCGCCAGTCCAAGGTCGGCGACACCGTGACCTCCGAGCGCAAGGGCGCCACCGAGGCGCTGGCCGGTTTCCGCGAGCCGCAGCCGATGGTCTACTCAGGACTGTACCCGGTCGACGGCTCCGACTACCCGGTCCTGCGCGAGGCGCTGGAGAAGCTCCAGCTCAACGACGCGGCGCTGACCTTCGAGCCGGAGACCTCCGCGGCGCTGGGCTTCGGCTTCCGCTGCGGCTTCCTCGGCCTGCTGCACCTGGAGATCACCCGCGACCGCCTGGAGCGCGAGTTCGGCCTCGACCTGATCTCCACCGCGCCCAACGTCGTCTACCGGGTGGTGCTGGACGAAGGCACCGAGCTGACCGTCACCAACCCCTCGGACTGGCCGACGGGCAAGGTCGCCTCGGTGCACGAGCCGATCACCAAGTGCACGATCATCTCCCCCGTGGAGTACATCGGCGCGATCATGGAGCTGTGCCAGGGCAAGCGCGGTCAGCTGCTGGGCATGGACTACCTGTCCGAGGACCGCGTCGAGCTGCGCTACACCATGCCCCTCGGCGAGATCATCTTCGACTTCTTCGACACCCTGAAGTCGCGCACCCGCGGCTACGCCTCCCTGGACTACGAGGAGTCGGGCGAGCAGGAGTCCGAGCTGGTCAAGGTCGACATCCTGCTGCAGGGCGAGCCGGTGGACGCCTTCAGCGCGATCGTGCACCGCGAGTCCGCCTACGCCTACGGCACCCGGATGGCCACCAAGCTGCGCGAGCTGATCCCGCGCCAGCAGTTCGAGGTGCCCATCCAGGCGGCCATCGGCTCGCGCGTCATCGCCCGCGAGACCATCCGCGCCATGCGCAAGGACGTCCTCGCCAAGTGCTACGGCGGTGACATCTCGCGCAAGCGCAAGCTGCTGGAGAAGCAGAAGGAAGGCAAGAAGCGGATGAAGATGGTGGGCCGCGTCGAGGTCCCCCAGGAAGCGTTCGTGGCCGCCCTGTCCACCGACGAGTCGCCCGCGGACAAGAAGGGCAAGAAGTAAGCCCTAACCAAAGGTGTAGTCGAAGGCGTACCGGTAGCCCTCGTCGTCCTTGGTGATGGCGAACTCGCCCGCGATGCCTTCCAGCGCGCCGGTTCCGGAGTCCGGGACCACGGTGATCGAGGCGTGCTGCGCGCCCGTGGACATGCTCGCCGAGTGGTGCAGCACGAACGACCCGTGCCTGCCGTCGACGGTGGCCTCGACGCGCTCGAAGGCGACGTAGGCCGCCGAGGTCGGCACGGCCGTGGTCACCTGGTGCATGGTGAACCGGCTGGTGCCGGTGACCGCGCCGGTGAACGTCTTGGCGATGAGCGTCGTGCCGATGGCCACGCCGTCGCGGTCGTCGGGGTCGGGCTGGGGAGCCCAGGTGTCCATGGTGAACGTGCCAGTGGCGTGCATGGGCGGTGTCCCTTCGTCGCTGCAACCGTAGTGTCGGTGCCCCGGTTCTTCCGCTCGTCGCCGAATTCGATGCTCGAAAGGCAACCGGAAAAGCCCCCAGGGCGTCTGTGTGGTGCGCACCCTTGATCCGAGGGCGCTGAGGAGGTCACATGTGGGGTCTGACCGGGCCGGAGTTCCTGGAGCTGTACTGGCTCGCCCTCGGTGTGGCCACCCTGCTGGCGATGGTCGCGGCGCTGTGGGCCCACCGGCCGCGGTCGGGGCGCCTTGGCGGTCTCGGCCCGTACGAGGTGGCCATGCTGGCGGGCGGTCCCACCCGGGTCATGCACACCGCGCTGGCCGGGCTGGTCTCGCGCGGCGCGGTGCACGTCAGCCGGTCGGGCCAGATCACCCAGGTGCCGCACGCGCGCGCCGCCGACCACTACGAGTCCGCCGTCCTGGCTGAACTGCGCCACGGCGACCGCGTCCATGACTCGTACCGGTTCCAGCAGAGCCCGGTGGCCCGCGACCTCGCCCGCCGCATGGTCGAGGCCGGGTACCTCAAGTCCCCCCAGGGCGGCGCCGCCTCCGCCCTGGTGAAGCTGATCTTCGTCGGGATCGGCCTGGTGGGCGCCGCCCGGCTGGTGACCGGTCTGATGAACGACCGCCCGATCGGCTGGCTGGCCTTGTCCCTGGTGGCCACCCTGGTGATCGCCAAACTGGTCGGTGCGCCCCTCAAGCACCGGAGCACCACCCCGACCCGGCATGGCCGCCAGGCGCTTTCCCACGCCCACGCCCACGGTGTCTCCGGGATGGCGGTCGGGGCCGCGATCCTCCTCCCGGTCGCCTTCGCGGGCCTGGTCGCCTACCCCGACCCGGAGATGAGCGCGGCCCTCAACACCACTCCGCCGCCCGCCGGCGACGGGGGGTCGAGTTCCGGCGGCGGCGACAGCGGCTCCAGTGGCTGTGGCAGTGGCGGCGGGAGCAGCTGCGGCGGGAGCAGCTGCGGCGGCGGTGGGGGTTGCGGCGGCTGACCGTCCTGAAGACAACCCAGGCCGTGTTTTCGGCTGCCGTCAGCGGTCGGACTGGCGCGGCCAGGCCGTGCTCCACATCGGAAACACGGCCTAGGGTGGGGGAGTGTTCAGCGATCTCGAGATCCCGGTCGTCGTCGCGCCGATGGCCGGTGGGGTGAGTACGCCGGAACTGGTGATCGGGGCGGTGGCGGCGGGGGCGACCGGGTTCGTCCCGGGTGGGTACCTGAGCCCGGCGGCGCTGGCCGGGGCCGTCGACGCGGTCCGGGCGGGCACGGGCGGGCCGTTCGGGGTGAACCTGTTCGTGCCGGGGCCGCCGGACGAGGCGCTGCTCGGCGGGCACGTGGCGGCGGTGGCCGCGGAGTCGGCGCGGCTGGGCGTGGAGCCGGGGCGGGCGGTGTGGGACGACGACCGGTTCGCCGAGAAGGTGGCCGTGCTGGTCGACGCGCCCGTGGCGGCGGTGTCGTTCACCTTCGGGCTGCCGGGCGCCGACGTGCTCGACCGGTTGCGGGCGGTGGGGACCCTCCTGGTGGCGACGGTGACCACGCCCGCCGAGGGCGCCGCCGCGGCGGCGGCCGGGGTGGACGCGCTGTGCGTGCAGGGCGCCGCGGCGGGCGGGCACCGGGGGACCTTCGCCGACGACCCCGCGCACGCGGGTGGCGCCCCGCTGTACGACCTGCTGCCCGCGCTGCGGCTGATGGGCGACCTGGGCCTGCCGCTGATCGCCGCGGGCGGGCTGTCGCACGGCGCCGACGTGGCCGCGGTGCTCGCCGCCGGGGCCGTCGCCGCCCAGCTCGGCACCGCGTTCCTGCGGTGCCCGGAGGCCGGGACCAGCGCCGCGTACCGCCGTGCCCTGGCCGACGGCGGCAGGGAGACCGCCCTGACCAGGGCCTACAGCGGACGCCCCGCCCGCGGCCTGGTGAACCGGTTCCTGGCCGAGCACCCCACGGCGCCCTCGGCGTACCCGAGGGTGAACAACCTGACCCGGCCCATGCGCGCCGCGGGCGACCCCGAGGTGATGTCGCTGTGGGCGGGCCAGGGCTACCCCCTGGCCACCGACGAGCCCGTGGCGGCGGTCCTCACCCGCCTGCGCGCGGAGGCCGGGGACGCGGCCCGAGCCCTGGCCGACCGGCTGCGCTGAGTGCTGCGCTGAGTGCTGTGCGGTTGCGCACAGCGGCGGTCTGGAGCCGTGCCCCGCGTGGTTGGCCTACTGTTGGGTAGGTAGCTTGGGGAGGGCCGATGACGGTGCTGGGCAGTGTGCGGGCCGCGGTGGGGAACGTGGCGCACCGGGTGGTGTCGGGCGGGTTCGCCGACCTCACCCCGATGCCGCGCAGGCTCGTCTCCGAGGGCCGGGCGCGTTTCGTCTACGAGTACCTGCCGGAGACCACCGGGGAGCCGGTGCTGCTGGTGCCCCCGCTCGGCGTCCCGGACACCCCCTTCGACCTGCGCCGCGGGTGCAGCCTGGTCGAGCACTTCGTCGAGCGGGGCCGCCCGACCTACCTGCTGGACTACGGACCCATGGGCTTCGGCGAGCGCGCACTCGGGCTGGAGCACTGGGTCGACACCGTGCTCCCGGCCGCCGTCGCCGCCGTCCGCGCGCGCACCGGCACCGCGCCGCACCTCGTCGGCTGGTGCTTCGGCGGCATCCTGTCGGTGCTCACCGCCGCCCGCCTCGGCGTCGACGCCATCGCCTCGCTGACGGTGATCGCCAGCCCGTTCGACTTCACCAAGGTGCGGCTGCTGGCCCCGTTCCGCCCGATCGTGGCCGCGACCGGCGGCCATGTCTTCACCCCGGTCTACCGGACGCTGGGCACCATCCCGGCCCCGCTGGTCCGCGCCGCTTTCCAGGTCTCGGCGCTGGACCGCCACCTCACCAAGCCCTTCGCCGTCGCCGCCCACCTCGGCGACCGCGACTATCTCGCCCAGATCGAGGCCGTCGGGCACTTCACCGCGAACATGGCCGCCTACCCCGGCCGCACCCTCGGCCAGATCTACCACCAGTTCTACCGCGCCAACGCCCTGGCCAAGGGCGCCATCGAGATCGGCGGCACCCGCGTCGACCTCGCCGCGGCCAAGCAGCGCACGCTCCTGATCGCGGGCCGCTCCGACACCATTGCCCCGCGCCGCGCGGTCGCGCACCTGGCGAACGTCCTGCCCGACGCCGACGTCGAGTTCGTCACCGCCGGCGGCGGGCACCTGGGGGTGCTGACCGGCCGGGCGGCCAGGCACGAGACCTGGCCGCTCATCGACCGGCACCTCAGCGGGTGAAGACGATCTTCCCGGCGGTCTCGCCCGCCAGCATCGCCTCGAAGCCGTCGCGGGCGTCGGCCATGGGCAGCTCGGAGCCGATCCGCGGCCTGATGCCCGCGGTCGCGCAGAACGAGAGCAGGTCGGCCAGCTCGTCGCGGGTGCCCATCGTCGAGCCGATCACGCTGAGCTGAAGGAAGAACAGCCGCTGGAGGTCCGCGCTCGGGTCGGCGCCGCTGGTGGAGCCCGAGACCACGATCACCCCGCCGGGGCGCAGCGCCCGCATCGAGTGCGACCACGTCGCCTTGCCGACGGTCTCGAACACCCCGTCGACCTTCTCCGGCAGCCGCGCGCCGGACTCGAAGACCGCGTGCGCGCCCAACTCCGTGGCCAGCGCGCGCTTGTCCTCGGTGCGCCCGGTGACCCACACCCGCAGCCCCGCGGCCCTGCCCAGCTCGATCAGCGCGGTGGACACCCCGCCGGAGGCGCCCTGCACCAGCATCGTCTGCCCCGGCCGCAGCCCGGACTTCACGAACAGCATCCGGTACGCCGTCAGCCACGCCGTGCCCATGCAGGCGGCCTCGCTGAAGGACAGGTCCGCGGGCTTGGGCAGCACGTTGCGCGCGGGCACGACCACCGTCTCGGCGAAGGTGCCCTGGTGCAGCTCCGTCAGCAGCGTCCGGCGGGGGTCCAGGGTCTCCTCCCCGGTCCAGGACGGGTCGCCGATGACCGAGTGCAGGACCACCTCGGTGCCGTCGGCGAGGGTGCCCGCGCCGTCGCAGCCCAGGGTCATCGGGAAGCGCTCGGCCTTGATGCCCACCCCGCGCAGCGTCCACAGGTCGTGCATGTTGAGGCTGGCGGCGCGCACGGTCACCGTCACCCACCCGTCGGGCGCCACCGGGTCGGGGCGTTCGCCCACGGTCAGCGCGGCCAGCGGGTCGTCCGGATTGGGCTCGGCGGCGAATACGGCGAACATGAGAGCAACTTAGCCAGGCCCGACGCCGCCCGCCCCACAGAAGTGGTCCAGGTCTACTCTCGGGTACGTGCAGGGTTTGTCCGACTGGTGGAACGACGTCGAGCTGTGGCTCGCCACGATCCCGTTCGCCGTGCAGTTCACCCTGGTGATGGCCGTGCTGCTGCCGCTGTGCCTCGGCGTGGCCTGGCTGATCGACCGGGCGGTGGACTACACCTCGGCCCGCTTCGGCGTCCGCCACGAGCCCCCGATCGACGTCGAGTAGCCGATGGGCTCCCGCAAACGCATCACGCTGGCCTTGGCCGCCCTCGTCGTCCTGGTCCTGGGCGGCTGGCTGCTGCGCGACGTCGGCGACCACGGCCAGCCGCCGGTGCGGCCCCTGTCGTCGCTGCCGGTCGAGGTCGTCCAGACCCTGGAGCTGATCGAGCGCGGCGGCCCGTTCCCCCATCCCCAGGACGGCACGACGTTCGGCAACCGCGAACGCCTCCTGCCCCAGCGTGACGAGGGCTACTACAAGGAGTACACCGTCCCCACCCCGGGTAGTCCCGACCGCGGCGCCCGCAGGCTGGTGACCGGATCGCCGTCGGAGCTGTACTACACCGACAACCACTACGACACCTTTGTGGCGGTGGACACTTCACAATGACCGAGCACTGCGACCGAGTACACGGCGACCGTGCACACGCGATGATCGGGCACGCGATGACCGGGCACGGGAAATGACCGAGCACATCCTCGACGGCACGTCGGTGCACACCAGACTCGACTTCTACGACGCCGTCGCCGAGACCCTGCGCTTCCCGGAGTGGTTCGGCCACAACCTCGACGCCCTCTACGACTGCCTGACCGACCTGTCCTGGCTGCCCGAGGGCCAGCACGTGCTCGTGTGGACGCACCCCGAGGTCCTGGCCGACTCCGACCCGGTCGGCTACCGCGCCGTCCAGGCGGTGCTGGCCGACGCCGTCGCCGACTTCACCGATCCCGAGCGCGACTTCTCGGTAGTCCTCATCGAGCCCTGATTATCGAGCCCTGGCTAGGGTGCGGGGCATGGCTGATGAGTTGGTGCACTACGCGATCGCCCGGGGCGTGGCGCGGATCACGCTGGACTCCCCGCACAACCGCAACGCGCTCTCCGCGCAGCTGCGCGGGGAACTGCGCGCCCGCCTGAGCGCCGCCGTCGAGGACGACTCCGTGCGGGTGATCGTGCTCGACCACACCGGCCCTGTCTTCTGCGCGGGGATGGACCTCAAGGAGGCGGGCGGGGCGTCGGCGGCCGACCAGGGCGTCAACGAGTTCCCGGCGATCCTGGAGCAGATCTGGACCAGCCCGAAGCCGGTCGTGGCCAAGCTGGCCGGACCCGCGCGCGCGGGCGGGGTCGGGGTCGTCGCCGCCGCCGACATCGCCGTCGCCGCCGAGGACGCCACCTTCGCCTTCACCGAGGTCCGCATCGGCGTCGTGCCCGCCATCATCTCGGTGACCGTGCTCCCGCGCCTGCTGCCCCGCGCCGCCCACGAGCTGTTCCTGACCGGGGAGAAGTTCGACGCCGCGCACGCCGTGCGCATCGGCCTGCTCAACTCCGCCGTCCCCGCCGAGCGCCTGGACGCCGAGGTCGACCGCTACACCGGGATGCTGGCGCTGGGCGGCCCGAACGCGCTGGCCGCCACCAAGGCGATGCTGCGCCGCGAGCGCCCGTCGACCATGGCAGGCGACTTCGCCGACATGCTGGCCCTCTCCGCCCGGTACTTCGCGAGCGCGGAGGGCCAGGAGGGCATCAGCGCGTTCGCCCAGAAGCGCCCGGCGAGCTGGGTCCCCACCGACTGAGCAGCCCGGGGTCGGCCTCGGCGATGCGCTCCCGCATCGGTTTGCGGTCGAGGGCGGCGACCATCTCGTCGACCAGCGCGCTCAGCGGCGCCGACAGCTCGCGCTCCAGCGCCCTCGCCGCGCTCGCCGTCGCCGCCCACTCGGCGTCGAGCACGGGGACAAGCGCTTGCGCCCGCGGGGTGAGGTGGGCGATGCGCTGCCTGCCGTCCTCGCCCGGTTCGAGGACGACCAGCCCGGCCCTGGCCAGCTGCGCCACGGTCTGGCTGGCCGCCGAGTGGGTGACCCCGACGGCGGTGGCCAGGTCCTTGATGGAGCTGGGGCCGGAGTGCGCCAGTGTGCGGACGTAGGCGGTGAAGCGGGTGCGGAAGCCCGTGAGACCGAGGTCGGCGTAGACCGCGGCGACGTCGGCGTCCAGCCGGTCGAGCAGGTGGCGCAGGCGGGTGCCAAGGAGTTCGGGCCCATGGGAAGTCACAGCGCCAATGTAGCGGGTAATATAACAGCGCTAATACAACAGCACTGTTGTTTCTGGAGGGAACCCATGACTGAGGTGTACCCGCCCATCGAGCCGCACGACTCCGGGCTGCTCGACGTCGGCGACGGGAACCGCGTCCACTGGGAGGTGATCGGAAATCCCGGGGGCAAGCCCGCCGTCTTCGTCCACGGCGGTCCCGGGTCAGGCTGCTCGGCCAACCACCGCCGCTGGTTCGACCCGGAGAAGTACCGCGCCGTCCTGTTCGACCAGCGCAACTGCGGCCGCAGCACGCCCAACGCCGCCGATCCCGCCGTCGACCTGAGCCAGAACACGACGCAGAACCTGATCGCGGACATGGAGCGGCTGCGCGAGCACCTGGGCATCGAGCGCTGGCTGGTCAGCGGCGCGTCGTGGGGCTCGACCCTGGCCCTGGCCTACGCGCAGGCGCATCCCGGGCGGGTCACCGAGATGGTGATCATCGACGTCACCATGACCCGCCGGAGCGAGATCGACTGGCTCTACCGCGGCGTCGGCAGGTTCTTCCCCGCCGAGTGGCACCGCTTCTGGTCGGTGGTCTCCGATGTCGACCCCGACGCCCCGATCGAGGAGCTGATCGGCGCCTACGCCCGCCTGCTGGAGGACTCCGACCCCGTTGTCCGCGAGCACGCCGCCGTCGAGTGGCTGCGCTGGGAGGACGCGGTGATCTCCCTGGAGCCCAACGGGAAGAAGAACTCCTACAGCAACCGGCCCGATGTCCAGCAGGTGACCTTCGTGCGCATCTGCGCGCACTACTTCGGCCAGGGCGCGTTCCTGGAGGAGGGGGTCCTGCTGCGGGAGGCCGGGAAGCTGGCGGGCATCCCCGCGGTGCTCGTCCACGGCCGCCACGACCTCGGCGGGCCGCTGCGGAACGCCTGGCAGCTCGCCCAGGCGTGGCCGGACGCCGAACTGGCGGTCATCGAGGACTCCGGCCACACCGGCGGCCCGGGGATGACCGAGCGGGTGCTCACGGCGTTCGGCGACTTCGCCTGACCCGGCAGGTCCCGCGCGGGGGTCGGGCCACCCGCGCGGGACCGCGTGCCGCGATCAGCCGATGGTGGTCGTGGTGATCACCGGGTTGGGGTTGGGGTAGCACGCGGTCGGCACGGTGACGCTGCCGAGGAACGAGGAGACGACCGCGGTGAAGGTCAGGCCCGGGTTGCTGTAGCCGGTCCCGTGGAGCTTGGTCTGGATGGTCCCCGACGCCCCGGCGGTGAGCTGCGCGGTGACCGTGGGCAGCTCGTAGGCCGACCCGCCCGCCATCGGGCCGGTCGCGGTCAGGGTCGCCATCCCGTTGCTGACGCTGAGGTTCGTGGTGCCCACATTGGACCCGCCGGACAGCGCGGCCGAGACGAAGGTGGAGTTGGCCGGGATCGGCACCTTCAGGGCCAGCGTGTGCGTCCGCTGCACCCGGAAGCCGTTGATGGAGGACGGCACGGTGTTCGGCGCCGGGTCGATCACGACGGTCAGCGCCCCACCGGGCGCGACCGTGGCGGGCGCGGTCACCTCGGCGTCCTGGCCGATGGTGAAGTTCTGCGGCCCGAGGGGCGAGCTGCCCTGGCAGGCGAAGTTGATGCTGTGCGGGACGGCGGCGGCGGTCGGCGCCAGTGCGAGCACCGCCACCCCGGCCAGGGCGAGTCCGGATAGGGTCCGGCGTGGAGCGGTCTTCATCAGGGTTACCTCGATCGCTTGGGGGACAAGGGTTTCGAGATGCCGCGCGGCCCCCTGATGGTTACTTTCGAGTAGCCGTCACGTCAAGAATTGACGCCATGGCACGGCTGTTCGGCGGAGTCACACCGGCCACCGACCGTCCCGTTGATCATGGGTGTCGTGCGCCAAGGGGGTGATCACCCACGCAACCACCCGGCAGTGCCGTCGCCCGAGCAGCCCAACCCGATCGACCCGACGCGCACGCCGAACCGCCGTTTGAGTGGTTATGTGTTACCCCCGATTACCCCAACCGTCCGGAGTCCTCGGTCCAGGGGCCCGGCGGGTGCGCGTGCCGGGGCAGCCAGAGCTGGGGCTGCAACTCGTCGTAGTCGCTGTCGAAGTCGATGTGGCCGGGGAAGAGGTGGTCGTCGTCCGGCCACAGCAGCTGCAGGAAGGGCAGGCTCGGGGTGGCGCGGTAGAAGCCCGTCGCCGCGCCGAAGAAGGGCTTGTGCCAGCCGGGGTCCACCGGCCGCAGCGAGAGGCGGTAGTCGTCGCTGAGGATGTCGCCGAGGTCGTCGCCGGGAGCGGGGGCGCGAGCGGCGGCGACCTGGTTGCCCACGGTGTTCACGCAGCTCTGCATCAGGCGCCCGTCCAGCCCGAACATGGCCAGCTCGGGGAAGCGGAAGGTGTGCCAGAGGCCCACGGTGAAGGTCCAGCCCGCGCTGACGCGGTCGCCCGGGATCGCCACGACGCCCCAGCCCGCGTCGCCGATGTCGCGGACCAGCTTCGTGTCGACTTCGTCGAGCCGGTCCTGGTCGCCGTAGTCCAAGCAGATCAGGCAGAGACAGACATCGTCGCCGGGCACGTCAGCCACGTTAGCGGCTCTCAGGCCGCGTCGCTGCCATGGAGGCTTGCCGCTTGTGCGCGATACCTGCTCAGGACCAGGTCGGCGACCTCGACGGCGTTGCCCATCGACGGCGCGACGCGGGCCAGCGGGTCGACGGCGAACGCCTGGGCCGCCACCCGGTCCGGCAGCAGGCCCGGCGCCAGGAACCACGACGCCACCGCGATCCGCCGGGCCCCGCGGGCGCGCAGGCCCGCGATGGCGGTCGTGACGTCCGGCGCCGCGGCCGAGGCGAAGGCCGGGGCCACGCCCGACCAGCCGTGCGTCCCGGCCCAGCGGCGGGCCACCTCGGCCACCCGCTCGTTCGCCGGGGCGTGCGACGAGCCGATCGCGGCCAGCACGACGCCCAGCCCCGGGTCACCCGGGCGGACGCCTGCGTCGGCGAGACGGCGCAGCGCGGCGGCCTCCAGCAGCGGCGACGGTCCGAGGACGTCGGCCACCGACACCGACAGACCGGGCAGCGCCGCCAACGCCTCGTCCAGCAGCGCGGGCAGGTCGACCCGCGCGTGGAACGCCCGCCCCAGCAGCAGCGGCGCGACCACGACTCGCCTATGGCCCTCCGCGTGCAGCGTCGCCAGCACCTCGCTGAGCCGCGGCGTCGACAGGTCCAGGAACGCCCCCCGCACGTCCAGCCCGCGCGCGCGCTCGCGCACCACCGCCAGCAGGTCGGCCACCGTCGCCGCCGAGCGCGGGTCGCGGCTGCCGTGGGCCACCGCCACCAGCGGGATCACAGCGCGCCCGTCAGGCCGCGGGCCCGCAGCACCGTCCGCTCCAGCGGGCGGAAGACCAGCAGCTCGATCCCCACCCCGACGAAGAAGATCAGCAGGATGCCCGCGATCACCATCGACATGTCCGACAGCGACATCGCGTTGTGCAGGTACTGCCCCAACCCGAACCCCAGGGCGGGTGAGGTCGCGATCAGCTCGGCGGCCATCAGCGAGCGCCAGGAGAACGCCCAGCCCTGCTTCAGGCCCGCCAGGTAGCCCGGCAGCGCGGCGGGCAGCAGGATGTGCCGCGCGGTGTCCAGCCTGCCCGCGCCCAGCACCTTCCCCACCCGGGGCAGGATCGGCGGGATCTGGTCGATCCCGGCCACCAGCCCGTTGGCGATGGAGGGGACCGCGCCCAGCAGCACGACGGTGTAGATCGCCGCGTCGGTCAGGCCGAACCACAGCACCGCCGCGGGCACCCACGCCACCGACGGCAGGCTCTGCAGCCCGGAGATCAGCGGCCCGATCGCCGCCCGCACCAGCGGCACCTTGGCCAGCAGCAGCCCGAGCGGCGTCGCGACGGCCACCGAGATCAGGAACCCGATGACGGCGCGGTGCACCGACACCCACAGGAACTCCCACACGTCGCCGGTGGCCACGATCCTGGTGATCTGCGCCCAGACGTCCACCGGGGCGGGCAGCTGGTACTCCGGCCAGAACGCGCGTGACCACAGGAACTGCCACAGCGCCACGACCAGCGTCAACGCGACGAGCGGGGCGAGGACCGAGCGCAGCAGGCGGCGCTGGCGGCGCTCGGCGGGCGGGGTGTCGAGGGCGTCGAGGCCCGCGCCGACGGAGTCGGTGCGCGCCTGGGCGAGGGCCTCAGGCGGCATGGCTGCTGATCACCTCGCGCAGGCGGGTGTTGATCTCCTCAGCCAGCGCGGCGCCGTCGGTCGGCCCGTCGACGGACCACTCCTGCACGACGCGGCCCGGCTTGGACGACAGCAGCACGACGCGCTGGCCGAGGCGGACGGCCTCGCGGACGTCGTGGGTCACGAACACGACCGCCGTGCCGGTGGCCTCCCACACGCGCAGCAGCTCGCCCTGCAGGACGTCGCGGGTGATGGCGTCGAGGGCGGAGAACGGCTCGTCCATCAGCAGCAAGGACGACGCCTCGCCGTTGTTGCCCTGCAGCGCCGAGGCCAGGGCGCGCGCCAGGGCCACGCGCTGGCGCATCCCCCCGGAGAGCTCGTGCGGGCGCTTGTCGCCGACGCCCGCGAGCCGGACCAGCTCCAGCAGCTCGACGGTGCGCGCCCGGCGCTCGGCGCGCCCGAGCCCGGCCAGCCGCAGCGGCAGCTCCACGTTGCGGGCGGCGGTCAGCCACGGCATCAGCGCGGCCTCCTGGAACATCACCGCCGGACGGGTGGTGGTCATCTCGATCCGACCGGCGGACGGGCGGTCCAGCCCCGCGATCATGTTCAGCACGGTGGTCTTGCCGCAGCCGGAGGCGCCGAGCAGGCAGACGAACTCCCCGGGCGCGACGGACAGGTCGATCCCGTCCAGCGCGGTGACCGCCCGCGGCCCGTGGCCGAAGACCTTGCGGACCCCGCTCAAACGGACGACGGCGTCGGTCGCGGTGGGCGCGGGGGTGGCCGCGAGCGTGGCGGTCATCGTCGGTGCCTGCCTTCCGGTCGGTTCTGTTCGGGTCTAGTTCGGGGTCTTGCGGCGGTCCAGCCCCGCCGAGTCGACGGCGGGCTGCCCGCGGGCGGCCAGCTCGGCGTTCAGCGCGGTGAAGTCGGCGAACCCGGCCAGGTCCACCGGGCGCAGGGCGATGCCCGCGGTGACCGAGTCCTCGGCCAGCTCGGGAAACGCCGAGGCGATCGGGTCGGTGGTCGGCTCGATGCCCGCGTAGGCGCGCGCGAGCACCGGCTCGCTCAGCGGTTTGCTGGTCAGCGCCTCGAGCTGGGTGTTCACCGCCGCCGCCGCGTCGCCAGGGTGGGCGAGGGCCCAGGCGTTGGTGGCGAGCAGGCCGCGAACCAGCGCGCGCACGGTCTGCGGGTGCTCGGCGAGGAACTGCGCGCGCACCAGCAGCACCGTCGTGGGGAAGCGCCCGGCGGGCCACAGCTCGGCCTCGTCGAGCAGGACCCGCGCGCCCGCGTCGAGCACCAGCCGCGAGGCCCACGGCTCGGGCAGCCAGGCGGCCTGCACCTCGCCCTTGGTGAACGCGGCGAAGGTCTGCGCGGGGTCGCGGTTGGTGACCTCGACCCGCCCGGTGAGCCCGGTCTCGGCCAGCCAGGTCTTCAGGGCGATGTCCTGGGTGTTGCCCAGCGCGGGGGTGACCACGACGCGGCCCGCGAGGTCTTCCGGCGAGGTGATCTCCGGCGCGGTCACCAGCTGCGCCCCGCCGGAGGTCGCCCCGGCGACCAGGCGCACCGCGCGGCCCTCGGACTTGGCGAAGGCGTTGAGCGCGGGACCGGAGCCGATGAACCCGGCGTCCAGCGACCCGCCGAGGAACGCCGAGACCTCGGTGGCGCCGTCGGTGAACTTCGTCGGCACCAGGGTCGTGCCGCCCAGCTCGGCGGCGAAGAAGCCCTTCTCCAGGCCGATCAGCGCCGAGGCGTGGGTGACGTTGGGGAAGTAGCCCAGCCGCAGCTCGGCGGCCGGTCCCCGGTCCGGCACCGGCCCGCGCTCCCACGCCTCGGTGCGCTGGACCCGGGTGCACCCCGAGACCAGCACCACCAACGCGGCGAGCGCCGCCAGCACCCTGGTCATCACGGCCCCGCGGGAACCAGGTCGAGGCCCGGCAGGCCCGCGCCGACCAGACCGGCGGCCAGCGTGCTGCCGTCGGCGGGGTCGATGACCAGGAACGCGCCGGTGCGGGGCACCGCGGTGTAGTTGTCCAGCGGCAGCGGCTCGGCCGTGCGCAGCCGGACCCGGCCGATGTCGTTGAGCTCCAGCGACTCCGGGGAGTCCACGATGGACAGGGTCTGCTCGTCGAACCGGGCGCCCAGCTCGGCGATGACCGCCTGCACCGTGCGGGTGCCGTGCTTGACCAGCACCCTGGCGCCCGACCGCAGGGGCTTGTCGCCCAGCCAGGCCAGGGTGGCGTCGAAGTCGTCGGACACCGACGGCGCCGCGTCGGCCGGGGCGATCAGGTCGCCGCGGGTGATGTCGATGTCGTCGGCCAGCAGCAGGGTCACCGACTGGCCCGCCCGCGCCTCGGTCAGCTCCCCGTCGGGGGTGTCCACGCGGGTCACCGTGGTGGTGCGGCCCGCGGGCAGCACGACGACCGCGTCGCCGGGGCGGACCGTGCCCGCCGCCACCTGGCCCGCGTAGCCGCGGTAGTCCGGGTGCTCGGCGGTGCGCGGGCGGATCACGTACTGCACCGGGAAGCGCAGCGGCACGTCGTGCGGGTCGGGCTCGACCGGCACCGACTCCAGGTGCTCCAGCAGCGTCGGGCCGGAGTACCAGTCGGTGTTGGCCGAGCGGTCCACGACGTTGTCGCCGACCAGCGCCGAGACCGGGATGGTGCGCACCGCGTCCGCCGCGTAGCCCAGGGCGGCGGCGTGCTGGGCGAACTCCTTGGCGATGACGGCGAAGGTCTCCTCGTCGTAGTCCACCAGGTCGATCTTGTTGACCGCCAGCACCAGCCGCGGCACGCCCAGCAGCGCCAGCACCGCGGCGTGGCGGCGGGTCTGCTCGATGACGCCCTTGCGCGCGTCGACCAGCAGGATCGCCAGCTGCGCCGTGGACGCGCCGGTCACCGTGTTGCGGGTGTACTGCACGTGCCCCGGGGTGTCGGCGAGGACGAAGCTGCGGTTCGGCGTGGCGAAGTAGCGGTAGGCCACGTCGATGGTGATGCCCTGCTCCCGCTCGGAGCGCAGGCCGTCGACCAGCAGCGACAAGTCCGGAGTGGACAGTCCCTTGTCGACGCTGGCGCGGTGCACGGCGTCGAGCTGGTCGGCCAGGACCGACTTGGTGTCGTAGAGCAGGCGCCCGACCAGCGTCGACTTGCCGTCGTCGACGCTGCCCGCCGTGGCCAGCCGGAGTAGGTCGGTCATCAGAAGTAGCCCTCCCGCTTGCGGTCTTCCATCGCGGCCTCGGAGAGCCGGTCGTCGGCGCGGGTCGCGCCGCGCTCGGTGAGCCTGCTGGCCGAGACCTCGGCGATCACCGCGGTGATGTCGGCGGCGTCGGACTCCACGGCGCCGGTGCACGAGCCGTCGCCGACGGTCCGGTAGCGCACCGTCTTCTCCAGCAGCTCCTCGCCGTCCTTGGGCCCGAACCACGGACCGGGGGTCAGCCACATGCCGTCGCGCTTGAACACCTCGCGCTGGTGGGCGAAGTAGATGTCGGGCAGGTCGATGCGCTCGCGCTCGATGTAGCGCCAGACGTCCAGCTCGGTCCAGTTCGACAGCGGGAACACCCGCACGTGCTCGCCGGGCTTGTGCCTGCCGTTGTAGAGGTTCCACAGCTCGGGGCGCTGGCGGCGCGGCTCCCACTGGCCGAAGGAGTTGCGCAGGCTGAAGATGCGCTCCTTGGCCCGCGCGCGCTCCTCGTCGCGGCGCCCGCCGCCGAAGACCGCGTCGAACTTGTTCCCGGTGATCGCGTCGAGCAGCGGCACGGTCTGCAGCGGGTTGCGGGTGCCGTCGGCGCGCTCGCTCAGGCGGCCGTCATCGATGTAGTCCTGCACGTTGGCCACCAGCAACCGCAGTCCGTGGCGCTGCACCGTGCGGTCGCGGAACTCGATGACCTCGTCGAGGTTGTGGCCGGTGTCCACGTGCAGCAGCGGGAACGGCACCGGGGCGGGCCAGAACGCCTTGACCGCCAGGTGCAGCAGGACGGTGGAGTCCTTGCCGCCGGAGAAGAGGATCACCGGGCGGTCGAACTCGCCCGCGACCTCCCGGAAGATGTGGATGGCCTCGGATTCGAGCCTGCCCAGGGCGTCCAGGCCTGCGGGGATGTCCGTCAGTGTCATCTCGTCCCTTTACCCGTGCAGTCCGCACTCGGTTTTGGATTGCCCTGCCCAGCGCCCGCTGCGCGCGTCCTGCCCCGGCAGCGGCTTGCTGGTGCACGGCGCGCAGCCGATGGACGGGTACCCGGCCCCGACCAGCGGGTTCTCCAGGATTCCGTGCTCGGCGATGTAGGCGGCGAACTCCTCGTCGGTCCACGCCGCGATCGGGTTGACCTTCACCAGGCCGTTGCGGTCGTCCCATTGCACGATGGGGGTGTTCGCCCGCGTCGGCGCGTCCACCCTGCGCACGCCGGTCACCCACGCGTCGTACCTCGACAGCGTGCGCTGCAGCGGCACGACCTTGCGCAGCAGGCAGCAGCGGCCCGGGTCGGTCTTGTTCAGCAGCCCGAACTCCGCCTCCTGCTCGGCCACCGACTGCTCGGCCTGCGCGGTGACGATGCGCGCCTCGGGGTAGACCAGGTCGACCGCGTCGCGCACGCCGATGGTCTCGGCGAAGTGGTAGCCGGTCTCCAGGAACAGGATGTCGAAGTCGCGCCTGGCCTGGTACGCCAAGTCGATGAGCACCGCGTCCTGCATGTTCGAGGCCACGATGAACTTCTCGCCGAAGGTCCGCGCGGTCCACTCCAGCGCCTCGGCCGCGCCCGCGTTGGCCAGCTCGGTCTCCGCCCGCGTGGCCAGGTCGCGCAGGTCTTCCCGCACGGTGTTGGTCATTCGTTCACCCCCGCAGTCGTGTCGCCAACGTAGAGACCGACGAACTTCACCGTGAAGACCCGCCGGCACAACATGCAGACCCATGCCCCCTGCGGCTCCTCGTGTGGTCGCAGGTCCTCCTCCCCGCAGAACGGGCAGTGGAACGGCACGGCGCGCTCGGTCACGGCCGCCTCCGGGTGGGACGTCGGTCGGCGCTCATCGCAGGTTCGCCTCGTCCGTCCTGGTGACCCACTGGGCGAAGCGCTCGTCCGGCGCGCGCTCGGCGACGTAGGCCCGGACCACGCGCTCGACGTAGTCGGGCAGGTCGTCGGCGGTCACCTTGTGGCCGCGCAGCTTCTTGCCGAACCCGGCGTCCAGGCCGAGCCCGCCGCCCAGGTGCACCTGGAAGCCCTCGACCTGCGCGCCGCCGTCGTCGGTGACGATCTGTCCCTTGAGGCCGATGTCGGCGGTCTGGATGCGCGCGCAGGAGTTCGGGCAGCCGTTGATGTGCACCGAGATCGGCGCGGTGATGCCGTCGGTGATGTCCTTGAGCCGGGTCTCCAGCTCGGCGACCAGGGTGTGCGCGCGGGCCTTGGTCTCGACGATGGCCAGCTTGCAGAACTCGATGCCGGTGCACGCCATCACCCCGCGCCGCCAGGGCGAGGGCTCAACCTGCAGCCCCAGCTTGGCCAGGTCGGCGCGCAGCCCGGAGACCTCGGTCTCGGGCACGTCCAGCACGACGAGCTTCTGCTGCGGGGTGAACCGCACCCGGCGCGACCCGGCACGCTCGGCGGCCTTGGCCACGTCGATGAGGATGGTGCCGGAGACGCGCCCGGCGATCGGGGCGGCGCCGACGTAGAAGTTGCCGTCCTTCTGCCGGTGCACGCCGACGTGGTCGACCGGGGTGGACGCGACCGCGGGGGCGGGGCCGTCGACCAGCGTGCGGTGGAGGTACTTCTCCTCCATGACCTCGCGGAACTTCGCCGCGCCCCAGTCCTTGACCAGGAACTTGATCCGGGCCCGGCTGCGCAGGCGGCGGTAGCCGTAGTCGCGGAAGACGCTGATCACCGCGCCGTAGACGTCGGCGACCTCGGCCAGCGGCACCCAGGCGCCCAGGCGCTGGCCGATCATCGGATTGGTGGACAGGCCGCCGCCGACCCAGACGTCGAAGCCGGGGCCGTGCTCGGGGTGCACCACGCCGACGAAGGCCACGTCGTGGATCTCGTGGGCGATGTCGGGCAGGCCGGAGACCGCGGACTTGAACTTGCGCGGCAGGTTGGCGTACGCCGGGTCGCCGACGAAGCGCTCCAGGATCTCGGCGATCGCCGGGGAGCCGTCGATCACCTCGTCCTCGGCGATCCCGGCCACCGGCGAGCCGAGCACGACGCGGGGGGAGTCGCCGCAGGCCTCCATCGTGGTCATGCCCGCGCCCTCCAGCTTGCGCCAGATGGCGGGCATGTCCTCGATGCGGATCCAGTGGTACTGGATGTTCTGCCGGTCGGTGATGTCGGCGGTGTCGCGGCCGTAGGTCTGGGACAGCTCGCCCAGGACGGTCAGCTGCTCGGTGGTGACCGCGCCGCCGTCGGTGCGCACGCGGAGCATGAAGAACTCGTCGTCGAGCTCCTCGGGCTCCAGCGTCGCGGTGCGCCCGCCGTCGATGCCGGGCTTGCGCTGGGTGTAGAGGCCGTACCAGCGGAACCGCCCGCGCAGGTCCCCGGGGTCGATGCTGTCGAAGCCGCCGTGGGCGTAGATGTTCTCGATGCGCGCGCGGACGTTGAGCGGGTTGTCGTCCTTCTTCGAGCGCTCGTTCGGATTCAGCGGCTCTCGGTAGCCGAGCGCCCATTGGCCCTCGCCGCGGCGCGCGCGCTTGGCGGGCGAGGGGGTGGTGGTGGGAGACACCGGTACGTCCTCCGGGTCGGGGCGCTCGCGCACGTGGACCCGAGGACAACCGTGCGGTTGTCACACCTGCCAGCGCGCCGACGCCTGCTGAATTCGAGACAGGTTGCCCGCGTCAGAGACGCGGGCGGCACATCGCGCTGGAAACGCGACGGAAATCCACGTGGCGGCGGGCCACGAGTCGGACTTCGGTCGCTGCTGACATGTCCCCAGACTGCCACGCGTCCAGGGTGTGGTCCACCGCCATCCGCATCATGGGATACCCGGCGCCCCGCTTGCCTTCTGCCAGGCCACATGGCAGATCGATCATCGTCCACTGTGGTCGGCAATGACCGGACATTTGTCCTCGACCGGAGAGGTCGGAATGTACGGTCTTTAGTCCGGATGACAGGATTGGCGGGTGCCTTCCGTGCTTCCCGACGGTGATCCGGCGCCCGCGGACGGGGCGCTGCCTGTTAGCGCGCTCACATCCGTGGGCACGCGGCCGTTCGGGGTCTATGTCCACGTCCCGTTCTGCGCCACCCGCTGCGGGTACTGCGATTTCAACACGTACACGCCGGGGGAGCTGGGCGGGTCGGCGTCGCCGTCGTCGTGGCTGGACGCGGTCGGGCGGGAACTGGAACTGGCGGCCACCGTGCTGGGGTCGGCGCCGCCGGTGTCGACGGTGTTCGTGGGCGGGGGGACGCCGTCGCTGCTGGGCGCCTCGGGGCTCGCGTCCGTGCTGGACCACGTCCGGTCCGCGTTCGGCCTGGCGCCCGGGGCCGAGGTGACCACCGAGTCCAACCCCGAGTCGACCTCGCCGTCGTTCTTCGCGGAACTGCGCGAGGCCGGGTACACGCGCGTGTCGCTGGGGATGCAGTCCGCGGCCGAGCACGTGCTGCGGGTGCTCGACCGCGTCCACACCCCGGGCCGCGCCGTCGCGGCGGTCGGCGAGGCGCGGGCGGCCGGGTTCGACCACGTCAACCTCGACCTGATCTACGGCACCCCCGGCGAGCGCGCCTCGGACCTGGCCGCCTCCCTCGACGCGGTGCTGGCGGCGGGGGTGGACCACGTGTCCGCCTACGCCCTGATCGTCGAGGACGGCACCGCCCTGGCCCGCCGCGTCCGGCGCGGGGAGCTGCCCGCCCCCGACGACGACGTGCTGGCCGACCGCTACGAGCAGGTGGACGCCGCGCTGAGCGGGGCCGGGCTGCGCTGGTACGAGGTGTCGAACTGGGCGGCGTCCGACGACGCCCGCTGCCTGCACAACCTCCTCTACTGGCGCGGCGACAACTGGTGGGGCGCGGGGCCGGGCGCGCACAGCCACGTCGGCGGGGTCCGCTGGTGGAACGTCAAGCACCCGGCCCGGCACGCGGGCGCCCTCGCCGAGGGGCGCTCACCGGCCGCGGGGCGCGAGGTCCTCTCCGCCGACGACCGCCGCGTCGAGCGCGTCCTGCTGGAGCTGCGCCTGGCCGAGGGCCTGCCCGTGGACGTCCTGGACGACGCGGCCCGCGCCGAGGCGGCGGCCGCCGTCGCTGACGGCCTGCTCGACCCCGTGGCGCTGGGCGAGGGCCGCTGCGTCCTCACCTCAACCGGCAGGCTGCTCGCCGACGCCGTGGTTCGCAGGCTGACCTGAGCGCAGGCCGCCGAGCATCCGGCCGATGACGGAGCTGAACTCCGCGCGGAGGGCGGGCTGCCCGGCCGGGTCGGTCTCGGCGAGGGCCAGGCCCGCCGAGCCCAGCAGCCAGAAGCAGATGCGGGTGGCGGTGCCCAGCGGGATCGGGTCGAGCAGGCGCAGGGCGACCAGTTCGCCGAGGACTTCCTCGATGTGGGCGTAGGCGTACTTCCCCTCGGCCTCCTGCCACGCCTTCCAGCCCAGCGCGATCGGGCCCTCCTGCCACACGATCCGGCTGTAGACCGGGTCGAGGCACTGGTCGAGGAACGCCTCCACGGCGGCGAGGGCGCCCTGCCAGGGGTCGGGGGCGGCGGCGCGGGCGGCCTTGATGTGGGCCAGCCCGGCGATCTCCTGCTCGTCGAGCACCGCCTCGAACAGGGCCTTCTTGCTGCTGAAGTGGTGGTAGACCGCGCCGCGGGTGGCGCGGATGTCGGCGGCGATGTCCTCAAGGCCGGTGCCCGCGAAGCCGTGGGTGGCGAAGCGCTGGGTGGCCGCGTCGAGCAGGGCGGTCCGGGTCGCCTCGGAATATTGCTCGCGTCGGCTCCTGGGGGCGGACATGGCGTGTACCGTATCGACATACGCTGAGTATGTGACCGACACGGGGTAGGTTGACGATGACCGAGATGCTCCTGTTCAACCCGTTCGCACCCGGCTTCACCGACGACCCGTACCCGCACTACCGCGAGCTGCGCGACGCCAGCCCGGTGCAGGAGCACCCGCTCGGGTTCTGGTTCGTCACCCGCCACGACGACGTCGCCGACCTCCTGCGCGCCGGGCTGTCCGTCGAGCAGCGCAACCTGGCCCCGCACCCGGTCCGCGACCAGATCCGCGAGTCCTCCGGCGACGGCCACTTCCGCGGCAAGGGCCTGTCCATGCTCGACCGCGACCCGCCCGACCACACCCGCCTGCGGTCCCTGGTCGCCAAGGTGTTCACCCCCCGCGCCATCGAGGGCCTGCGCCCGCGCATCGCCGCGCTGGTCGACGAGGGCCTCGACCGCCTGGCCGACGGCGGCGACGGCGGCGACGTCGTCGCCGAGCTGGCCTTCCCGCTGCCCTTCGCGGTGATCAACGAGATGCTGGGCATGCCGCTGGCCGACGGCGACCACATCCGCGAGCTCACCGGCACCCTGGTCCGCTCCCTGGAACCCATCGCCGACCCCGAGCTGGCCCGGCGCGTCAAGGCCGCCGATGCCGAGCTCTCCGCACTCTGCGCCGAGGTCATCGCCGCCAAGCGCGCCAACCCGGCCGACGACCTCCTCACCGCCCTGATCCGCGCCGAGCAGGACGGCGACGTCCTCAGCGACGACGAGCTCGTCGCCCAGGTCGTCCTGCTCTACGTCGCGGGCCACGAGACCACCGTCAACCTGGTCTCCAACGGCGTCGTCGCCCTCCTGCGCCACCCCGAGCAGCTGCGCGCGATCCGCGAGGACCCCGCCCTGATCGGCAACGCGGTCGAGGAGCTGCTCCGCTACGACTCCCCGGTGCAGTCCGGCAGGCGCGTCACCACCGCCCCGGTCACCGTCGGCGGCCAGGAGATCCCGCCGGGCAGCTTCGTCATCGTCGGCCTGGCCTCGGCCAACCGCGACGAACGCTTCTGGGGCCCCACCGCCGACGCCCTCGACATCACCCGCCGCGACGCCCGCCTCCACGTCTCCTTCGGCGCGGGCCCCCACCACTGCCTGGGCGCCGCCCTGGCCCGGATGGAGGCCCAACTCGCCCTGGGCGGGCTGATCGCCCGCTTCCCCGGCCTGGCCCTCGCCGGGGACGTCGAGTGGAACGGCCGCATCAACCTGCGCGGCGCCGCCCGCGTCCCGATCACCACGCGCGGACAGCGGTGACACCCGCGGGGACCGAGGCCGCGTTTCAGATGTGGAGCACGGCCTAGGCCGACTACGGCACCGCCGCGCGCCGCCTGGTCCCCACGGCGTAGGCCATGGCCGCGGCCGGGATGAACATGACCACCCCGTACACCGCCGCGGGCACCGCCATCGTCGGGTTGTCCAGCAGCGCGGGCGACAGCGCGATGGTGATGGCCAGCGTCGAATTGTGGATGCCCACCTCGAACGACGAGGCGATCGCCTGCCCGCGCTCGACCCGCGCGAGCCGGGGCACCAGGTAGCCCAGGCCCAGGCTGATCACGCACAGCAGCAGCGCCACCAGGCCGACGTCGCGCAGGTAGCCCAGGATGTTGTCCCGCTCGGCGATCATCGCGCCCGCGATGACCAGCGCGAGCACGATGATCGACGCGATCTTCACCGGCCGCGTCATCCGGTCGGCGAAGTCGGGGAACCGCTTGCGCACGGCCATCCCGACCGCCACCGGCACCAGCACGATGGCGAAGACCTGCAGCATCTTCGCGGGCTGGAGCCCGATCTCCGCCCCGCCGCCGAGGAACCCGTCGATGGCCAGGTTGACCACGATCGGCAGCGTCACCACCGCCAGCACCGAGTTGATCGCCGTCAGCGTGATGTTCAGCGCGACGTCCCCGCCCGCGAGGTGGCTGAAGATGTTCGCCGTCGTCCCGCCCGGCGACGCGGCCAGCAGCATCATGCCCACCGCGAGCAGCGGTTCGAGGTCGAACAGCAGCACCAGGCCCAGGCACACCGCGGGCAGCACCAGGACCTGCACGCCCAGCGCCAGCAGCGCCGCCTTCGGGACCTTGGCCACCCGAGTGAAATCGGCCACGGTCAGGTGCAGGCCCAGGCCGAACATGATGATCGCCAGCGCGATCGGGAGGAAGATCGTGGTCAGCGTCGAGGAGGCTTCCATCGCGGCTCCGTAACGTGAGGGGGCCTGAAGATTCGGGCAGAGCCGACGGCCCACGCAAGGGGGCTCCGGCACTGATGTCCGAACGTGATCGGGCACCGAGCAACCACGCGAGCGCCGACGCTCCGTAAACTTGAGTCGAGACCAGCAGGTTTTGCCGAGGAGGTGGGTATGAGCAGCGCGGACGAACGGCGGTTCGAGGTCCTGCGCGCCATCGTCGCCGACTACGTCCGCGACAACGAGCCGGTCGCCTCCAAGGCGATCGTCGAGCGGCACAACCTGGGCGTCTCCAGCGCGACCGTGCGCAACGACATGGCCTCGCTGGAGGAAGAGGGCTACATCACCCAGCCCCACACCAGCGCGGGCCGCATCCCCACCGACAAGGGCTACCGGCTCTTCGTCGACCGGCTCAGCGAGGTCAAGCCGCTGACCGGGGCGGAGCGCAGGGCCATCCGCAGCTTCCTCACCGGCGCCATCGACCTCGACGACGTGATGCGCCGCAGCGTGCGGCTGCTGGCCCAGCTCACCCGCCAGGTCGCGGTGATCCAGTACCCGACCCTGACCACCTCGACCGTGCGCCACGTCGAGGTCGTCGGCATCACCCCGGCCCGGCTGATGCTGGTGCTGATCACCGACACCGGCCGCGTCGACCAGCGCGTCGTCGACCTCGGCGACGTGATCACCGACGAGTCCGTCGCCCGCCTGCGCGCCATGCTCAACACCGCGCTCACCGGCAGGCGGCTCACCGACGCGGCGGCCAAGGTCGCCGAGCTGCCCGAGTCCGCGCCCGGCGACCTGCGCGACCACGTCATCAAGGTCAGCACCGTGCTGGTCGAGTCGCTGGTCGAGCACCCCGAGGAGCGGCTGGTGCTCGGCGGCACCGCCAACCTCACCCGCAGCGCGACCGACTTCCCGAACTCCCTGCGCCAGGTGCTCGAGGCGCTGGAGGAACAGGTCGTCGTGCTCAAGCTGCTGGCCGCCGCGGGCGACTCGCGCACCATCACCGTGCGCATCGGCGAGGAGAACGAGGCCGAGGAGATGCGCAGCACCTCGGTGGTGTCCATCGGGTACGGCCGCCTCGGCGGCAACCACCTCGGCGGGCTCGGCGTGGTCGGTCCGACGCGCATGGACTACCCGACCAACATCGCCGCCGTGCGCGCGGTGGCCAACTACGTGGGAGAGATCCTCAGCCAGTAGGCGGGGACGGTTATCGAGGGAGCCCCGGGGCGCCCGGGGCAGGAGGATTGAACACGGTGGCGAGGGACTACTACGGCACGCTGGGCGTGCGCCCGGACGCGAGCGCTGAGGAGATCAAGCGCGCCTACCGCAAGCTCGCGCGCGAACTTCACCCCGACGTCAACCCTGACGAGGCCGCCCAGCAGCGCTTCCGGGAGGTCACCGCCTGCTACGAGGTCCTGTCCGACCCGCAGAAGCGCAAGATGGTCGACCTCGGCGGCGACCCGCTGGCCAACGGCGGCGGCGGTGGTGGGGGCCGCGACCCGTTCGGCGGGTTCGGCCTCGGCGACATCATGGACGCCTTCTTCGGCGCCGCGGCGGGCGGTGGCAGCGGGCGCGGCCCGCGCAGCCGCGTGCAGCCCGGCTCCGACGCGCTGCTGCGCATCGAGCTGACCCTGGAGGAGTGCTCGACCGGCGTCAGCCGTGACATCACCGTCGACACCGCCGTGCTCTGCGACGTCTGCCGGGGCTCCGGCTGCGCGGCGGGCACCAGCCCCACCACCTGCGACACCTGCCACGGGCGCGGCGAGGTCCAGTCGGTGCAGCGCTCGTTCCTCGGCCAGGTCGTCACCGCCCGCGCCTGCCCGGTGTGCCGCGGCTTCGGCGAGGTCATCCCGGACCCGTGCAGCCAGTGCATCGGCGAGGGCCGGGTCCGCGCGCGGCGCACCATCACCGCCAAGATCCCGCCGGGCGTGGCCGACGGGATGCGCGTGCGCCTGTCCGGCCAGGGCGAGGTCGGCTCCGGCGGCGGCCCGGCCGGTGACCTCTACGTCGAGGTCCAGGAGCTGCCCCACCACACCTTCGAGCGCGCGGGCGCCGACCTGCACTGCACCCTGCGCGTGCCCATGACCACCGCGGCCCTGGGCTCGGTGCTCAAGCTGGAGACCCTGGACGGGCAGGTCGAGCTGGACCTGGCCGCGGGCACCCAGGCGGGCACCGAGCTGGTGATGGCCGGGCGCGGCCTGCCCCGGCTGCGCTCCACCGGCCGCGTCGACGGCCGCGGCGACCTGCACGTGCACATCGAGGTCGAGGTGCCCACCAAGCTCGACGCCCGGCAGAGCGAGCTGCTGCGCGAGCTGGCCGGGCTGCGCGGCGAGGAGGACGGCACGCTGGCCGCCGCCAACGGCCGCGGCGGCGGGCTGTTCTCCCGGCTGCGCTCGCGCCACCCGCGATGACCCTGGCGCTGTTCCTGGTGGAGTCGGTGCCCGAGACCGACTTCACCCTGGACGGTCCGGAAGGCCGCCACGCCGCTGCCGTGCGGCGGCTGCGCGCGGGGGAGGAGCTGCTGGTCTCCGACGGCCGCGGCGCCGTGGCCCGGTGCACGGTCCGCGCCGCGGGCCGCGACACGCTGGACCTCGGGGTCGACCGGCGCTGGAGCGAGCCCGCCCCCTCGCCGCGCGTGGTCGTGGCCCAGGCACTGGTCAAGGGCGACCGCGGCGAGCTGGCCGTGGAACTGGCCACCGAGGCGGGCGCCGACGAGATCATCCCGTGGCGCGCGCGGCGCAGCGTCGCCAGGTGGGAGGACGGCCCGCGCGGGGACAAGGCACTCGCCCGCTGGCGCGCCACCGCCAGGGAGGCGGGCAAGCAGTCCCGCCGCCCGTGGCTGCCGGTCGTGGCCGAGCCGGTCGACACCGCCGCCCTGTCCCGACGGGCGGAGCGGGCCGCCCTGGTGCTGGTCCTCGAGGCGGGCGAGGCGACCCGCCTGGCCGAGGTGGCCCTGCCCGCTGAGGGCGACATCGTGCTGGTCGTCGGCCCGGAGGGCGGCATCGACCCGGCCGAGCTGACCGCCCTGACCAGCGTCGGAGCGGTCCCGGTCCGGCTGGGTCCGAGCGTGCTGCGCACCTCCACCGCCGCGGCGGTCGCCCTCGGCGCGATCGGCGTCCTGACGCCGCGCTGGCACTGACCGCGAACCCCCCAACTCGCGGTGGCGCGGGTACCACAGGTCGGGCTACGCTTCTCCCACGGCATCGGCCAAAGGAACCAATCGAGTGGTTCCGGGCCGAGCCGGTGGACGACCGCCGGACACCTCCCCCCTCGGTCCGGCGGCGCCGCGCTGGGCGGTGGGGCGACCCCCAGGTTCCACCGCCCGCGCGGCTTCTCCAGGAGCGCTTCGGCTCGAAGTGCCGCGCGGTGATCCCACTCGAACGGACGCTCGCCCGCGAGGTCCGGCATCCGCACGACCACCCGTCTTCTCCTCGGGGTCGGTGCATAAGCTGGCGCGCATGAGCGCCGAGTGCCTGTTCTGCCGGATCGTCGCGGGGGAGATCCCCTCGACCAAGGTCCACGAGACCGACACCGTCTACGCCTTCCGCGACATCAGCCCGCAGGCGAAGGTGCACGTCCTGATCGTGCCCAAGGTCCACCACGAGGACATCGCCGCGCTGGCCGGGCAGCCGGAACTGCTCGCCGACGTGATCGCCGCGGGCGCGGCGGTGGCCGCCATCGAGGGCGTCGCCGAGTCCGGGTACCGGTTCGTCGCCAACACCGGCGACGACGCCTGCCGCACCGTCTTCCACGCCCATCTGCACGTTCTCGGCGGCGAACAGCTGGCGGGCTTCGGCCGCTGAGCGTTTCTCCGGTGCGCGCCATCGGTGTGCAGGGCTAGCATCGGTTACGGCCACCCCGAAAGCAGCGCGCGGGCGCAGAAGGCAGGACCGAGAGCACGTGACGACCGGTAGCGAAGAGGGCGCGGAGTCCCAGTCCGAGGGAACCGACGCCGCCCAGTCCCGGTTCGCAGTCCCGGAAGGGGCCGTGCTGGCCCTGCTCGGTTCCCGCGATGAGAACCTGCGGCTGGCAGAGGAGCTGCTCGAGGCCGATGTGCACGTCCGAGGCAACGAGGTGACCCTCTCGGGCACCCCGGCGGACGTCGCCTTCGCCGAGCGGGTGTTCACCGAGCTGATCACCCTGGCCGGGCGCGGGCAGCAGCTCGGTCCGGACACGGTCCGGCGGACGATCGCCATGCTCTCGGCGGGCACGGCCGAGTCCCCGGCCGAGGTGCTCAGCCTGGACATCCTGTCCCGGCGCGGGCGCACCATCCGCCCCAAGACCCTGAACCAGAAGCGCTACGTCGACGCCATCGACGCCAACACCATCGTCTTCGGCATCGGCCCGGCGGGCACCGGCAAGACCTACCTGGCCATGGCCAAGGCGGTCCAGGCCTTGCAGGCCAAGCAGGTCAACCGGATCATCCTCACCCGCCCGGCGGTCGAGGCGGGCGAGCGCCTGGGCTACCTGCCCGGCACCCTCAACGAGAAGATCGACCCGTACCTGCGCCCCCTGTACGACGCCCTGCACGACATGGTCGACCCGGAGTCGATCCCGCGCCTGATGGCCGCCGGGACCATCGAGGTCGCCCCGCTCGCGTACATGCGCGGTAGAAGCCTCAACGACGCGTTCATCATCCTGGACGAGGCGCAGAACACCACGCCGGAGCAGATGAAGATGTTCCTGACCCGGCTGGGCTTCGGCTCGAAGATCGTGGTCACCGGGGACATCACCCAGGTCGACCTGCCCGGTGGGCAGCGCAGTGGGCTGCGGGTGGTGCGCGACATCCTCGCCGGGCTCGACGACGTGCACTTCTCCCTGCTCACCAGTGCCGACGTGGTCCGCCACCGGCTGGTCGGGGACATCGTGGACGCCTACGAGCGCTGGCAGGACGAGCAGGAGAGCACCCCCGAGCCCGCGCCCCGGGTCCGGGCGGGCGGGCGCAGGCAGGGCCGTTAGCCGTCCCAGGGACAATGAGCCGGTGAGCATCGAGATAGCCAACGAGTCGGGGGTGGCGGTCGACGAGGTGTCGATCGTCGCCGCCGCCCGGTTCGCCCTGGACCGGATGAACGTCAGCGCCCTTGCCGAGCTGTCGGTGCTGCTGGTCGAGCTGGAGGTGATGGCCGACCTGCACGAGCGCTGGATGGACCTGCCGGGCCCCACCGACGTCATGGCCTTCCCGATGGACGAGCTGGACAGCGCCCGGCGCCCAGACGCATCCGACATGGGGCCCGCGCTGCTCGGCGACATCGTGCTCTGCCCGGAGTTCGCCAAGGACCAGGCGCGCAAGGCCGGGCACGGCCTGGCCGACGAGCTGCACCTGCTCACCGTGCACGGCGTGCTGCACCTGCTCGGCTACGACCACGCCGAGCCCGCCGAGGAGCGGGAGATGTTCACGCTGCAGAAGCGCATCCTGACCGACTTCCGGGCCGCGAGCACCGACGCGCGGCGGCGGGCCGCGCAGCGCGTCGAGGACGACAAGCTCCTCGGCGCCGTCGGGCTCACCGAGCCCGACTCGACCGACAAACGCTAGCCCGGGGGAGCCGTTGTCCGCCGATTCGGCAGGTCTGCTCGTCATCGCCGTCCTGCTCGTGCTCGCCGCCGGGGTCTTCGCCGCGGCCGACGCCGCGCTCTCCACCGTCTCCAAGGCCCGCGTCGACGGGCTCGTCCGGCAGGGGCGCGCCGGCGCGCGGCAGCTCGCCGCCGTGCTGTCCGAGCGGCCCCGCCACATCAACCTCCTGCTCCTGCTGCGGCTGAGCTGCGAGCTGGCGGCCACGGTGCTGGTCGCCGCGGTCTGCCTGCGCCACATCGAGCCCGGTCTGCTGGCCGGGCTCATCGCCGCGCTCGGGATGCTCGTGGTGTCCTACGTGCTCGTCGGCGTCGGTCCGCGCACCATCGGCCGCCAGCACCCCTACAGCGTCGGGCTGCTCCTGGCCGGTCCCGTGCGCGCGCTGGGGACCGTGCTCGGGCCGCTGTCCCGACTGCTGATCATGGTCGGCAACGCGATCACCCCGGGCAAGGGCTTCCGCGAGGGCCCGTTCTCCTCGGAGGTGGAGCTGCGCGAGCTGGTCGACATGGCCGAGGAGCGCGGCGTCGTCGACGCCGACGAGCGGGAGATGATCCACTCGGTGTTCGAGCTGCGCGGCACCATCGCCCGCGAGGTGATGGTCCCGCGCACCGAGATGGTGTGGATCGAGCAGGCCAAGTCGGTGCGCCAGGCGCTGGCCCTGTCGCTGCGCACCGGGTACAGCAGGCTGCCGGTGATCGGCGAGAGCGTCGACGACATCGTCGGCACGGTGAACCTCAAGGGCCTGGTGCGCGCCTGGATGGAGCCCGGCGCGGAGAACCGCACGGTGGCCGAGCTGATGGGCGCGGCCTCGTTCGTGCCCGACACCAAGCGCGTGGACGACCTGCTGCGCGAGATGCAGGTGTCCAAGAACCACCTGGCCATCGCCGTGGACGAGTACGGCGGCACGGCGGGCCTGCTGACCATCGAGGACATCCTGGAGGAGATCGTCGGGGAGATCACCGACGAGTCCGACACCGACGACCGGCCCCCGGTCGAGCACCTCGACGACGGCGCGGTGCGGGTCAGCTCGCGGCTGCCGGTCGAGGACCTCGGCGCCCTGTTCGGCATGGTCCTGGAGGACCCGGACGTGGAGACCGTGGGCGGGCTGCTGGCCCAGCGGCTGGGACGTGTGCCACTTCCCGGCGCGGAGGCCGAGATCACCGGGCTACGGTTCCGTGCCGAGGGCGGCAAGGACAGCCGCGGCCGGGTGCGCATCACCTCGGTCGTCGTGCGCCGGTCCGAGGCCGCCGCGGAACCGGCCGACGAGGCCGAGCGGGAGAGGAGCGTCGAGCGTGGCTGAGCTGGACCCGGAGGACGCCAAGATCGTGACCCTGGCGCGCTCGAGCCGGGCGCGCACCGGTGCGGCGGAGGGGGCCGCGGTCCGCGACACCGACGGCCGCACCTACGCCGCTGCCAGCGTCGACCTGCCCTCCCTGAAGCTGACCGCGCTGCAGGCGGCCGTCGCCGCCGCGGTCTCCAGCGGCGCGCCCGGCCTGGAGGCCGCCGCCGTGGTCACCGCGGCCGACGCCGTGGACGCCGCCTCCGTCGCCGCGGTGCGCGACCTGTCCGCCGACGCCCCCGTGCTGCGCGCGGACGCCTCGGGCGCGGTCGTCGACATCCTGCGGTGAGGCTCACCGTCTGCGCGGAGTGCTTCAGCGGATCGGTCCCCGATGACGCCACCGTCGACCGGGCGGGGCGGCTGGCCCGGCTGCGGGCCCTCGCGGCGGAGACCGGCGCGAGCGTGCGGACCGCCGACTGCCTGGACACCTGCGACATCGCGGGCGTGGTGGTCGTCCAGGCGAAGGGCAGCGCGCCGGTGTGGCTGGGCTGGGTGCTCTCCGACGCCGTCTTCGATGACATCGAAAGCTGGCTGACCTCGGGCGGACCGGGCGTGGCGCCGCTGAGGGACACCCTTGACCTGCACCGCATCACGGCTCCCGGACTGCGAAGGGCACAATGAGGCGGTGAGTGACAACGACTCCGCGCACCGGTCCGGGTTCGCCTGCGTCATCGGGCGGCCCAACGCGGGTAAGTCGACGCTGACCAACGCCCTCGTCGGCGGCAAGATCGCCATCACCTCCAGCAAGCCGCAGACCACCCGGCACGCCATTCGCGGCATCGTGCACCGACCCGACGCGCAACTGGTCATCGTGGACACCCCCGGCCTGCACCGCCCCCGCACGTTGCTGGGAGAGCGGCTCAACGACATCGTCCGACAAACCTGGTCCGAAGTGGACGTCGTCGGGTTCTGCGTGCCCGCCGACCAGAAGGTCGGACCAGGGGACAAGTTCATCCTCGCCGAGCTGGTGAAGGTGGCCCGCAAGACGCCGATCATCGGCGTGGTCACCAAGACCGACCTGGTGGCGCCCGAGCTGGTGGTCGAGCAGCTGCTCGCCCTGCAGGCCGCCTTCGACTTCGCCGAGCTGATCCCGGTCTCGGCCAAGGACGGCTACCAGGTGGGCACGCTGGCCGACCTGCTGGTCGCCCGGCTGCCCGAGGGCCCGCCGCTCTACCCCGGCGGGGAGCTGACCGACGAGCCCGAGGCGATCCTGGTCGGCGAGCTGATCAGGGAGGCGGCGCTGGAGGGCGTGCGCGACGAGCTGCCGCACTCGATCGCGGTCACCGTCGAGGAGATGGTGCCCCGGGAGGGCCGCGACGACCTGCTGGACGTGCACGCGTTCGTCTTCGTCGAGCGGTCGAGCCAGAAGGGGATCATCCTCGGCCACCGCGGCGAGCGGCTCAAGCAGGTCGGCACGGCGGCGCGCCAGCAGATCGAGGCGCTGCTGGGCACGCGCGTGTACCTGGACCTGCACGTCAAGGTCGCCAAGGACTGGCAGCGCGACCCGCGCCAGCTGCGTCGCCTGGGGTTCTAGATGCTCGTGCCCCGGCGGTCGCTGCTCTCGGCGCTGGGGCCCGGGGCGCTCGTGGTGGGCGGCTGCGTGGCCGTCGTGCTGGCCGACCCGACGACGCCGGGCGGGTGGCTGCCGACGTGCCCGACGAAGTCCGCCTTCGGGCTGTGCTGTCCGGGCTGCGGTGGTCTGCGGATGCTCTACAGCCTGCTGCACGGGGATATTGGCGCCGCGCTGCGCTACAACGCTGTGTCCCTTGTGTTCGGTGCGCTGTTCGCCTGGGCTGTCGTGGTGTGGACGGTGGGGCGCGTGCGGGGGCGGCGCGCGCGGTCGTGGCCGCACTGGCGGTACACCCCGCACGTGGTCATCCCCGTGCTGGTCCTGTGGTTCGTGGTGCGCAACCTGCCCTTCGCCCCGTTCGCCGCGCTGTACGTGTGACCGCGGCGTGAGCAGGTCTGGTCACCCCTGCCGACGCCCTAGGATGCGTGGGTGAGCCTCTACCGCGACACCGGGGTGGTGCTTCGCGTGCAGAAGCTCGGCGAGGCGGACCGGATCATCACCCTGCTCACCCAGAAGCACGGCAAGGTCCGCGCCGTGGCCAAGGGCGTGCGCAAGATGACCTCGCGCATCGGCGCGCGCGTGGAGCCCTTCGCCCACGTCGACGTGCAGTTCTACACCGGGCGCACGCTGGATGTGATCACCCAGGTGCAGACGCTGGACGCCTTCGGGGCGACCATCGCCGCCGACTACCGCCGCTACACCGCGGCGTGCGCGGTCCTGGAGACCGCCGACCGGCTCTCCGCCGAGGAGGGTGAGCCGGTCCTGCGCCTGTACCTGCTGGTCGCGGGCGCGCTGCGGGCCCTGGCCGACGGCACCCGCGACGCCTCCCTGGTGCTCGACGCGTTCCTGCTGCGCGCGCTGGCGTTCGCCGGTTGGGCCCCGGCCATCGGCGAGTGCGCCCGCTGCGGCGAGCCCGGCCCGCACCCCGCCTTCAGCGTGCAGGCGGGCGGCTCGGTCTGCTTCCGCTGCCGCCCCGCGGGCTCGGCCAGCCCGTCGCGGGACGTGCTGACCCTGATGGACGCCCTGGCCCACGGCCTGTGGGACGTCGCGGAGGCCAGCGGCGAACCGGTCCGCAGGGAGACCTCCGGCCTCGTCGCCGCGCTGCTGCAGTGGCACCTGGAGCGCCAGCTGCGCTCGCTCCCGCTGGTGGAGCGCAAGCGGAGCCCGTGACCGCCGCTCGGTAGGATCGCCTGACATTCTTCCCCCCATCGGAGGTACCGTGCTGCGACGGCGGCCGCCCAGCAGGAGTGCGGCGGGAAGGCCGATCTGCCCGCCCCGGCCCCACCCCTCCGGCGCCCGGCCGCCGGTTCTGCCCGCCGACCTGGTGCCCAAGCACATCGCGATCGTGATGGACGGCAACGGGCGCTGGGCCAACCAGCGCGGCCTGACCCGCGTCGAGGGGCACAAGCGCGGCGAGGCGCAGGTGGTCGAGGCCGCGATGGGCTGTCTTGAGCTGGGTGTTAAATGGCTCTCGCTCTACGCCTTCTCCACCGAGAACTGGCGGCGCAGCCCCGAGGAGGTGCGCTTCCTGATGGGGTTCTCCCGCGACGTCATCCGCCACCGCACCGACGAGCTCGACGAGATGGGCGTGCGGATGCGCTGGGCCGGTCGCAGGCCGCGGCTGTGGCGCAGCGTCATCAAGGAGCTGGAGGTCGCCGAGGAGCGCACCCAGCCCAACGACCGCCTGAACCTGGCCATGTGCATCAACTACGGCGGCCGCGCCGAGATCGGCGACGCCGCCCGCGAGATCGCCCGGCAGGCCGCGGCGGGCAGGCTCAACCCGGAGAAGGTCGACGAGCGCACGCTGGCCCGGTACATGTACCAGCCGGACATGCCCGACGTGGACCTGTTCATCCGGCCGTCGGGGGAGCGGCGCACCTCGAACTTCCTGCTCTGGCAGTCCGCCTATGCCGAGCTGGTGTTCCAGGACGTCCTCTGGCCCGACTTCGACCGCACCCACCTGTGGGCCGCCGCGACCGAGTTCGCCCGCCGCGACCGCCGCTTCGGCGCCGCCCAGGACTCCGACGAGGTCGCCGCCCTGCTCGAGACCGGAGACACCGCATGAGCACCGAGACCGAGCTGCTGGCCCGTACCCGCGAGGCGCTGGAGCTCTACCACGACGTCACCGCCGACGACGACGGCTCGCTGACCTTCCGCCACGGCGAGGTGCCGTGCGCGGTGCAGGCGATGCAGCTGGCCGAGGGCCTGGTCGTGCTGAGCCTGACCTGCGTCGTGGCCTGGGACCTGCCCGAGGACCCCGCGCTGGCCGTCTCCGCCGCCGAGCGCGCGGGCCAGGGCCTGTTCGGCACCCTGGGCGTCGTGCGCACCGAGCGGGGGATGGACGTGACCCTGCGCTACGCCTTCCCCGCCCACGGCTTGGAGGTCGCCCCGCTGGGCACCCTGCTGCTGCTGGTCGTCTCGACGGCTTCCCAGTTGCGCGCCGACCTGCTGGGAACAACCGATTCGGCTACACCCGACGTCCAGCGCTCCCGGAAGTGACCCCCCGGCCGGCATCATGCGCCCGGTGACCTATCCGCGACCCGGGGGCGAGCATGACTGAGGTCCAGACAGCTCCGGCGGCGCCTCCGGAGAAACCCGCCCGGCGGATCACCTCGCTGGAGGTCCTGTGCGCGCTGCTGGTGGTGGCGCTGCTCGGGCAGGGCTGGCTGACGTCGTGGCTGGACGTCGGGGCCATCCAGACCGGCGCCACGATCTTCGTCGCGGTGTGCGTCCAGGCGCTGCCGTTCCTGGTGCTCGGCGTGCTGATCAGCGGCGCCATCGCCGCGTTCGTGCCCGCGAGCGCGCTGAACCGGATGCTGCCCAAGAAGCAGATGGCGGCCGTGCCCGTGGCGGGCATCGCCGGTGTCGCGCTGCCGACGTGCGAGTGCGCCGCGGTCCCGGTGGCCAGGCGGCTGATGCAGCAGGGCGTGCCGACCTCGGTCGCCCTGACGTTCCTGCTCGCCGCGCCCGCGGTCAACCCGGTCGTGCTGGTGGCGACGAACGTCGCGTTCCCGAACAACCCGGAGATGGTGGCCGCCCGGCTGGTCGGCTCGCTGGCCACCGCGATCTTCATGGGCTGGCTGTGGGCCCGCTTCGGCAAGTCCGAGTGGATCATCGAGCGGGCGCTGCGGCGCCTGCCGGAGCAGTCCGGGCGCAGCCGGTGGCGGACGTTCTTCGAGACCTCGCGCGCCGACCTGGTCGACGCGGGCGGCTTCCTGGTCCTCGGCGGCCTCACCGCGGCGGTCCTGAACGTGGCCATCCCGCGGGCGTGGGTGGACACCCTCGGCGAGCAGATCGTGCTCGGCGTCATCGTCATGGCGGTGCTCGCGGTCCTGCTGGCCCTGTGCAGCGAGGCCGACGCGTTCGTCGCCGCGTCGATCGCCGGGATGCCGCTGCTGCCCAAGCTGGTGTTCCTCGTCGTCGGCCCGGCCATCGACGTCAAGCTCTTCGCCCTGCAGACCGGCACGTTCGGCCGCTCCTTCGCGATGCGCTTCGCCCCCGCGACCTTCGTCGTGGCCGTGGCGTGCGCGGTCGTGTCGGGCCTGGTGTTCCTCGGAGGACTCGGATGAGGCGCGAAACCCAGAACATCCTGCTGATCCTGGCGGGCGGCGCGCTGCTGAAGATCTCCTTCACCGGCGCGTACCTGCTCTACGTCAAGCCCGCGCACCAGCCGTGGCTCATCGGCGGCGGGCTGGTCATGGTGGCCCTCGCGATCATCTCCATCGCGCGCGACCTGATCGCCCCCAGGGAAGCGGCGCCCGAGGCGGTCGCCGCCGAGCCCGTCGCCGCGGCCCACGGCGCCCCCTCGGGCGCGACCGCCGTCGCGATCGACTCCGGTGACGCGCACCCCGCGGGCAGCCACTCCACCGGCGAGCACTCCACCGGCGAGCACTCCACCGGCGAGCACTCCACCGGCGAGCACGCGGCCGGCGAGCACTCCGATGACGAGCACGAGCACAACCACTCGGCCCGCAGCGCGTGGCTGCTGCTGCTCCCGGTCCTGGCTATCTTCCTGATCGCCCCGCCCGCCCTGGGCGCGGACTCGGTCATGCGCGGCGACAACCAGGCCGCGGCCAGCCGCGCCTCCGGCACCGACGGCCGCTCCCTGTTCCCCGCGCTTCCCCAGGGCGACGTGGTCACCGTCGCCATGAGCGACTTCGCCGCCCGCGCGGCGTGGGACTCCGGGGACTCCCTCAAGGACCGCACCGTCCGGCTGACCGGCTTCATCGTCGCCCAGGGCGACACCGTCTACCTGGCACGGCTGTCCATCGCCTGCTGCGCGGCGGACGCGTTCCCGGTGAAGGTCAAGCTCGACGGGGCGGGGACGGACTCGCTGGAGAACGACATGTGGATCGAGGCCATCGGCCAGGTCCAGATGGGCACCGCCACCAAGGAGACCGACTACGTGCCGACCCTCACCGTGACCGGGCTCTCGCAGATCCCGCAGCCGGAGAACCCGTACGAGGGCTGATCAGGCGCAGCGGTTGCAGGTGCCGAAGATCTCCACGGTGTGGCTGACGTCGGAGAACCCGTTCTCCGACGCCACCCGCTCCGCCCAGCGCTCCACCGCGGGGCCCTCCACCTCCACGGTGTGCCCGCACGTGCGGCACACCAGGTGATGGTGGTGGTGGCTGGAGCAGCGGCGGTAGATGGCCTCGCCCGTGTCGGTGCGCAGGACGTCGATCTCGCCCGCGTCGGCCAGGGACTGCAAGGTGCGGTAGACCGTCGTCAGGCCGATGCCCTCGCCGCGCTTGCGGAGTTCCTCGTGCAGTTCCTGCGCGGAGCGGAAGTCGTCGAGCTGGTCGAGCAGGCGGGCGACGGCGGTGCGCTGCCGGGTCGAGCGCTTGCCGGGGACGGTGGCGGCGGAGCGGTCCTCGCTCACCGGGGGCCGTCTTCCTCGACGTGGGCGACCGCGTCGACGACGATGTGGGAGAGGTGTTCGTCGACGAGCCGGTAGACGACCTCACGGCCGTGGCGCTCGCCGTGGACGACGCCCGCGGACTTCAGCACCCGCAGGTGCTGGCTGATCAGCGGCTGCGCCACGCCCAGGGTCTCGACGAGTTCGTGCACGCAGCGCTCGGCCTCGCGCAGCTCCAGCACGATCGCGATGCGCACCGGCGCGGCCAGTGCGCGCAGCAGGTCCCCGGCGGCGGCCAGCGTGGGCGCGGGACGGCGGGTCACCCTGCGCACCACCGGGCGGTCCGGCGAGTGCTCGACCGTCCGCAGCTCGTCCGAGGCGGCGTCCGGGGTCACGGTCGACATCGTCCTCCCTCGCTGCCGACGACAGCCAGAGCCGCCGGATGAATGGTTACCGTGTTCAACATCCTAGGCGGCTCGGGCGATTCCCGTCCCGACCGCCGCGCCGGGCGGGTCCTCACAGCACGGAGAACGCGATCCCGGCGACGAGCGCCAGCACCAGCGCCCGCGCCGCGCGCTGGGAGGGCGTCAGCACCTGCCAGGTCGCGGCCAGCAGCACGCCGACCCCGGCCGCCAGCAGGCCGAGCAGCGCGGCGCCGAGCACCCCGCGCACCAGGACCCCGGCGACGAACAGGCCGGTCACCAGCAGGAACGCCACCAGTGGCGGGACACCGGCCAGCGGTCCCCTGCCCGGCAGCAGCGGCGTACGGTTTCGGGCCACGGCGCCCCTCCTCTGGTCTGGGTTACCGTTGCGCATCCTCGCACCCTCCCCGGAAGGCCCCGCGTGCTGCTCATCGCCAGGTTCACCGCCGAGGACGCCGCGCCGCTGGTGGCCGATGCCAAGCGCGCGCTGGCCCTGCTGCTGGCCCAGCCCGGCTGCCGCCGCGGGCTGTTCGTGCGCTCCACAGAGACCGCGGGCTGGGTGCTCACCGTCGAGTTCGACTCCATCGCCGCCTACCGCCGCTCGCTGTCCCCGTTCGACGTCCGCACGCACGTGATCCCGTTCCTGGCCCGCGCCGACTCCACCGAGCCCGCCGCCTACGAGATCGTCCTCGACGCGACCGCCGACGGGGTCCGCGAGCACCCCAGCCTGCTGGCCGCCGACGCCGCGACCGTCGGGCTCGGCGAGGCGGGCGGTCCGGCTGTGGCCAGGTAACCGGCCTCCCGCGAGGGGCGTTACGTTGTCCGCTGGCAGGCCGGGGCGGATGGCCGGGGCGAATCCCCCGGTCGTGTCCGCGGACCGGATGGCTACCCTTGCAGTTCTTCTTTCGTAGTTTCCCGCTGGAGGGTCAGTGGCAGCCGACCGGATCGACACCGTGGTCAGTCTCTGCAAGCGCCGAGGCTTCGTTTATCCGTGCGGGGAGATCTACGGCGGCACCCGCTCGGCGTGGGACTACGGGCCGCTGGGCGTGGAGCTCAAGGACAACATCAAGCGCCAGTGGTGGAAGAGCATGGTGCAGGGCCGCGACGACGTCGTCGGCCTCGACTCCTCGGTGATCCTGCCGCGCCAGGTGTGGGTCGCCTCGGGCCACGTCGGCGCCTTCACCGACCCGCTGGTCGAGTGCACCTCCTGCCACAAGCGCTTCCGCGCCGACACGCTGGCCGAGGAGTACTCCGCGCGCACCGGCAAGGCGGTCGAGGAGAACAACCTCACCGACGTCCCGTGCCCCAACTGCGGCACCCGCGGGCAGTACACCGAGCCGCGCGAGTTCAACATGATGCTCAAGACCCACCTCGGCCCGGTCGAGTCCGAGGAGGGCCTGCACTACCTGCGCCCGGAGACCGCGCAGGGCATCTTCGTGAACTTCCTCAACGTGCTCACCACCTCCCGGCGCAAGCCGCCGTTCGGCATCGGCCAGATCGGCAAGTCCTTCCGCAACGAGATCACCCCGGGCAACTTCATCTTCCGGACCCGCGAGTTCGAGCAGATGGAGATGGAGTTCTTCGTCGAGCCGGGCAGCGACGAGGAGTGGCACCAGTACTGGATCGACGAGCGCATGCGCTGGTACAGCGACCTGGGCATCGCCAAGGACAACCTGCGGGTCTACGAGCACCCGAAGGACAAGCTGTCCCACTACTCCAAGCGGACCGTGGACGTGGAGTACCGCTTCCAGTTCGGCGGCTCGGAGTGGGGCGAGCTGGAGGGCATCGCCAACCGCACCGACTTCGACCTGACGACGCACTCCAACCACTCCGGCGTGGACCTGTCCTACTTCGACCAGGCCACCAACTCCCGCTACCGGCCGTTCGTCATCGAGCCCGCGGCGGGTGTCGGCCGCCCCCTGATGGCGTTCCTCCTCGACGCCTACAGCGAGGACGAGGCCCCCAACGCCAAGGGCGGCGTGGACAAGCGCATCGTGCTCCGCCTGGACCGCAGGCTCGCCCCGGTCAAGGTGGCGGTGCTCCCGCTCTCCCGCAACGCCGACCTCTCCCCGAAGGCCCGCGACGTCTCCGCGGCCCTCCGCAAGCACTGGAACATCGACTTCGACGACGCGGGCGCGATCGGCCGCCGCTACCGCAGGCAGGACGAGATCGGCACCCCGTTCTGTGTGACCATCGACTTCGACACCCTCACCGACCACGCCGTCACCGTCCGCGAACGCGACACCATGTCCCAGGAGCGCGTCTCCCTGGACCGCCTGGAGTCCTACCTCGCCGCCCAGCTCATCGGCTGCTGATCGGCTGGGTGCCGTCCGCTGCCAGGTGACGCGCACGAGGACGACCGGGGACCAGGGAGCACGCCTCCCTGGTCCCCGTTGTCTGCCAGGCGCGCCTGCGGTGCGCGATCCCGCTGACTCCCAGGAACACGCCGTCTTGACCGCCTGGGGCCGTGCGTCGGCGGATCAGTCATCGCTCTCGGCCGCCTGGTCAGTGCCCGTCGCCGGTCGGAGCCTGCCTACCAGCCGGGGTGCAGGTCGGCCGTTGTCAGCGCCTCGCCTCCGGGGCGGGGCACCGGCCTGTTCAGTTGTGGTGAGGCGACCTCCTTTCTCGTTCGTGTCCCGTTCTCCACGGCCACCCGGTGGGGCCCGGCCGTGACCTACCTGTCGCCGACCACCTCCGGGCGCGGCGCGAGCGTTGCCAGGCGGTGGGCGGCCCGGAGTTCGGCGATCACCGCCGCGCTGTCCTCGCGCAGGCGGCTGGGCACCGTGTGCACCGCGACGACCCCGGCCCCCAGGTACCGGGACAGCCGGGTCGAGGTCGTGTTCTCCGGCCGCGGCTCCCAGGGCCGGTAGATGTCGGCGTCCCAGGCCAGGCCGACCTCGGGCCACCACGCGTCCACCGTCCCGAGGTACACGCTGTCGGGCCTGCTCAGCCGCACGTTCCACACCGGCTGCGGGAGCCCGGCCTCGTGGACGATCTCGCGCGCCGCGCGGGTGCTGGCCTGGCGGAACTTGCGGTCGACCTCGGCCAGCACGGACCGCAGCGTCGACGTGCCCTTCTTCGCCCCGCTCGCCAGCTCGCCGTGCAGGGCGTCCAGCGACACCCCGCCGCGCTGCACCGCCTCCGCGACCAGCACCTGGACCTCCCCGAAGGACGGGGTCCGCCTGCAGGCGTCCACAGTGGCCCGCGCGGGCGAGGCGACCGGGAACCGCCCGCGCCACAGCGGTTCGGGCAGGTGGGCGGTGCGCTCGATCACCACTGATCCGTCGTGGCGCTCGCGGCCCCTGCTGTCGACCAGCAGGTGGATCGCCCCGAGCGCCCGCACGGGAACGCCGTGCAGCCACATGGCTTCCCGACCGGTGACGACGGCGCCGGGCTCGGCCATGCCCAGCGCCGCCAGTAGTCGGTGCTCGCGGGCCGGCTTGCTGTCGTGCAGCAGGACGACCTTGTCGTCCAGCCGCCGCCACGGCCCGTCCGGGCCGCAGCGGTGCTGGATGTGCTCGTTCGTCAGGCCCAGCGCCACCAGGTCGGCCGCGCGGGCGACGCCGTGCGGGAAGAACTGGGACAGCCGGTCGACGTCGACCAGGGTTCGATTCGTTTCCATGCGTCAAGCCAATCGGCTCGGAGTGGGCGGGCGCCAGGGCTG
Source organism: Actinokineospora lacus (assembly GCF_053813445.1). Taxonomy (NCBI): domain Bacteria; kingdom Bacillati; phylum Actinomycetota; class Actinomycetes; order Pseudonocardiales; family Pseudonocardiaceae; genus Actinokineospora; species Actinokineospora lacus. Next base: position 472,548 of record NZ_JBQERA010000006.1, on the reverse strand, counting down.
ATGTCACAGCCTGTGGACAGTTAGTTGCTCTGTGGACGGATTCGGTTCCCAACAGCCACGATGTCGTTCCCATCTGCTAACTTGCCCGGCCGACGGCCGAGCGCCCGCCTCTGGGAAGATGCTGGGGTGCCGTCCCCACTCCGCCGTTTCCTGCGCAGGTTCCTGCTGGGCGCCGTCCTGATGGGTGTGCTGGTGGTCGGCGGCACCGCGTTCCGGGTGTGGCAGGTGGCCCGCGTCGATGACCGCGACCGCGCCGACGTGGTGGTCGTCCTCGGCGCGGCGCAGTACGCGGGCAAGCCGTCGAAGGTGCTCGAAGCCCGGTTACGCCAGGCCAAGACCCTGTTCGAGCAGGACGTCGCCGAGTACGTCGTCACCGGCGGTGGCAGGCGCGCCGGCGATCAGTTCACCGAGGCCGAGGCGGGCCGCAACTGGCTGATTGCCCGCGGCGTGCCCGGCGACCGGATCATCGACGTCGGCGAGGGCAACGACACCCTGGGCACGCTCAAGGCCGTCGCCGCCGAGGTGAAGCGGCGCGGCTGGTCGACCGCGGTGATCGTCAGCGACCCGTGGCACTCCCTGCGGGCCAGGACCATGGCCGGGGACGCCGGGCTCGACGCCTGGACGTCGCCGACGCACTCGGGCCCGATCGTGCAGACCCGCGAGACCCAGGCCAAGTACATCCTCCGCGAGACCGCGGCCCTGCTCTACTACCGCGCCACGAACGCCGCCGCGGACCGGATCGCCCTCGACCAGGAAGTCGGCTGAGTACGCTTCCCGCGGTGATCCCCGGCTACACCGATCCCGACCGCGAACGGGCCCATCCCGAGCCGCCCAAGAGCGCCGACCTGCCCGACGCCTGGCCCGCCGTGCGCACCCCGTTCAGCCGCGACCGCGCCCGCGTCCTGCACTCGGCCGCGCTGCGCAGGCTGGCCGGGAAGACCCAGGTCGTCGGCCCGCACGAGGGGTCGGAGGTGCACGGCGTGCCCCGCACCCGGCTCACCCACTCCCTGGAGGTCGCCCAGATCGGGCGCGGCATCGCCGAGGAGTTGGGCTGCGACCCCGACATCGTCGACACCGCGGGCCTGGCCCACGACATCGGCCACCCGCCCTTCGGCCACAACGGCGAGCGGGCGCTCGACCAGGCCGCGCGGGCGTGCGGCGGCTTCGAGGGCAACGCCCAGACCCTGCGCATCCTGACCCGCCTCGAGCCCAAGGTCCTCGGCGAGGACGGCGCGGAGTACGGCCTCAACCTCACCCGCGCGTCGCTGGACGCGGCGACGAAGTACCCGTGGCCGCGCCGCCCGGACACGGTCAAGTTCGGCGTCTACGCCGACGACCTGCCGGTCTTCCGGTGGCTGCGCGACGGCGCCCCCGCGGACCGCCGCTGTGTCGAGGCCCAGGTCATGGACTGGTCCGATGACGTCGCCTACTCGGTGCACGACGTCGAGGACGGTGTCCGCGCGGGCCGCATCCGGGTGCGCGCGCTGGCCGACGCCCAGGAGCGCGCCGTGCTCGCCGCCCTGGCGGCCAAGCACTTCTCCGCCCACCCGGTCACCGACATCGAGGAAGCCGCGGCCGGGCTGCTCGGGCTGCCGGTCGTCGCCGACCTCGCCGACCGGGACTACGACGGCACGCTTGGCGCGCAGGTCGCGCTGAAGCGCCTCACCAGTGAGCTGGTCGGCCGGTTCGCCTCGGCCGTGGTCACCGCGACCCGACGCGCCCACGGCGACGGGCCGCTCACCCGCCACGGCGCCGATCTGGTGATCCCCGACCAGGTCCAGTGCGAGGTCGCCCTGTTCAAGGCGATGGCCCTGCACTACGTGATGAGCGACCCCGACCGGCTGGCCGCTCAGGTCGCGCAGCGGGACCTGCTCGGTGAGCTGGTCGCCGTGCTGGCCGAGCGCGCGCCCGCCGCGCTGGAACCCGCCTTCCAGCCCGCCTGGCGGGCCGCGACCGACGACGCCGGACGCCTGCGCGTCGTGATCGACCAGACAGCATCCCTGACCGACGCCCAGGCCGCCACCTGGCACCGAGCGATTGTGGATAACTCCAAACCCTGTGGATAACTCCCCGGGCGGCACCCGGCCCAGCTGGCAGACTCGGCATCGACGAGCCCAGATCGCGACCCCCACATGTCGATGGAGCCGCACCGTGTCCCACCTGGATTTCACCCTCAGCCTGCACCGCGCGCTCGCGCCCGACCCGCACGAGCAGGTCTGCTGGTCGCCGTTCTCGGTCGCCAGCGCCCTCGGCCTGCTCACCCTCGGTGCGCGCGGACCCAGCCGTGACGAGCTGACCGCCCTGCTCGGCGACCTCGACGAGCTGACCGCGGCGATCGCGGCCGCCTCCCGGCTCGGCGAGGTCGGGCCGGACGACGACGCCCCCGCGCTCGCGGTGTCCAACACGCTGTGGGCCGACGAGGCCATCACCATCCACCGGTCCTTCGCCGAGGAACTGTCCGGCTGGTCGGAGGGAACGGTGCGCAACGCGCCGTTCCGCACCGAGCCGGAGAAGGCCCGCGGCATGATCAACGACGATGTCGCCGAGACCACCCGCCAGCTGATCCCGGAACTGCTGCCCGCGGGCGTGGTCCGCGACGACACGGTGTCCGCGCTGGTCAACGCCCTCTACCTCAAGAGCGCGTGGCGCAACCCGTTCGATTCCGGCGCCACGTCGCCGCGCCCGTTCGCGGCCGTCACCGGCTCGGTCGACGTGCCGACGATGACGCTCAACGAGCGGGTCGACTACGCCGCGCGCGACGGCTGGCAGGTCGTGGGGCTGCCCGGGCTGGGCGGGGTCGAGGCCGTCGTCCTGCTGCCCGACGGCGACCTAGCCGAGGCCGAGAGCGCCCTGACCGGGCCCGCCCTCGGCGCGCTCCTGGACTCGCCGGACCCGACCCAGGTCCAGCTGTTCCTGCCGAAGCTGACCGTGACGACCCAGGCGGAGCTGACCCCCGCGCTGACCGCGCTCGGTGTGCGGACGGTGTTCACCCGCGAGGCCGACCTCGGCGGCATCAGCCCGGACTGGCTCGCCGTCCAGGCGATCCTGCACGAGTCGGTGCTCAAGGTCGACGAGCAGGGCTTCGAGGGCGCCGCGGCGACCGCGGTGATGATGCGGCTGATGTCGCTGCCGCCCGAGCCCGTCGTGGTCGCCGTCGACCGGCCCTTCCTCTTCGTCGTGCGGCACAGGGAGACGGGGGTGGTCTACTTCGTGGCGCGCGTCACCGACCCGTCCTGACCGGGCTTGTTTTGACCGGGCCTGTTTTTTTGACCGGGCCTGTCACGTCCGCGGGAGCCGCGTCGTCCTCCTGGTGAACGCCACCGAACACTGGGAGGTCAGCGATGCCCCGCATCCCCGCGGTCTCGACGAAGGACGCAGGCGTGCTGCTGCGGCTCGCCTACTGGTTCGCCCGCCGCCGTTTCGGGGCTGTCCCCGAGCCGATGGCCGTCGTCGCCCACCACCCGAAGCTGCTTATCGCCAGCGGCAGGCACGAGTTGGCGGTGGAGAAGGCGTCCACGGCGCTGCCCGCCAGCGTCCGCGAACTCGCTGTGTACCGCGTCGCCCAGCGCCTGGGCTGCTCGTGGTGCGTCGACTTCGGCGCCATGCTCCAGCGGCTGGACGGCTTGGACGTCGACCGCCTCAAGCACATCGACGCCTACGCCGAACACCCCGCCTACACCCCGGCCGAGCGCCTGGCCATCGCCTACGCCGACGCCATGACCACCGACCCGACCACCGTCACCGACACCCAGGTGGCGGAGCTGACCACCGCCTTCGGCGAGAAGGGAGTCATCGAGCTGACCTTCCAGATCGGACTGGAGAACATGCGGGCCCGCATGAACAGCGCCCTCGGCATAGTCGACCAGGGCTTCAGCACCGGCGCGGCATGCCGCGTCCCCACGCCCTGACCGCGCAGGCGAGCGACAGGCGGGGGTGGCTGACCCGCCTGCCGCTCATCCCACGCCCGACTCCCTCAGGGGCACCGCCGCCGGTCCCTGGCGACGGGTCGGGGAGTGGGCGCCGGCAGGGTGGGCGACACGGGTGCCGCCCACCCCCGGTCCCGGCCTAGACGCGGCAGGGGTTGCCCGACGGGGTGTCCGGGTTGCCCTCCACGTTCGCCTTGGCCTCGGCGATGACCAGGTCGGTCAGGAGCGTGTCGAGGACGATGGCGCGCTGGGTGATCGTGCCGCCGGAGATCGTCTGGCTGTTCAGGCGCAGCGAGCCGATGACCAGCGGGATGGTCAGCGGGGCACTGCCGACGGTCACCGCGACGCCGTTGATCCGCAGGCTCGCCACGTGCGACGAGCCGGTGAACCGCGGTTCCAGACCGTTCGGACCGTCCACACAGGTCGCTGACGCCTGCGCCTGGATGACGCCGATCTCGATGTTGACCAGCAGCGTGGACACCCTCGTGTACTCGACCCTGGCCGAGCCGCTGGACCTGTCGCCCGCTGTGGGAGGCGAGCCCGCCAGGTCGTCCGGCGTCTGGTCCGTGGACGCGGTCAGCGCGTTGGCGCGGACGGTCAGGATGCCCGCGTTGAGGTTCACGTTGGCCACGGTCTTCTGGTCGTCCACGCACGGCACGTCCGGCGGGTTGGCGCGGGCGACGATGATCCCGGCCAGGTTCAGCGCCGTGGCCTGGCAGGAGAACACCCCGGTCCGCTTGGCGGTCTTCACCCGCAGGTCCGAGAGCACCGGGCTGTCACCGGCGCTGTTGGCCCGCAGCGTCGAGCGCACCTCGATGTAGCGGCCCCGCCTGTCGAAGAGCACGCCGTTGCCGACCTCGGTGAACGGCGCCGCCGCCAGCCCCGCCTCGGTGTCGGCCGTGCGCACCTCGACGGTGATCGAGGTGCCCGCGGGCTCGGCGCCCTGCGGTTCGGTGTTCCAGGTGACGGTGCCCCACGTCTGGCCCGCGACGCCGCCGTCCTGCACCACCGACCACCGGCCGACCGGCGCGGTGACCTCACCGAGCACCGACCCGGTCATGTCCGAGTAGTTGTACGGTCCCGCGCCCGCGCCGAGGTCCACGGTCAGGTCGACCGCGCCCACGGGGAACCCGCCGCCGCCGATCGGGCCCGCGTTGGGGTCGATGCGCTGGGCGTTGTTGGTGTTGAGGTTGGTGACCCAGACCTTGCCGTTGCTGTCCACCGCGACGCCGGTCGGGCTGTTGCCGCCGGGCAGCGTGACGTTGCCGACGTAGGTGCCGTCGGTGCGCAGGTGGCCGACCGTGGTGGCGCCGAAGAGCGCGTGGGCCACCCAGACGTTCCCGGCGCTGTCCACCGCGACGCCCTGGGCGTTGGCGTTGCCGTGTGGGAACACGCCGAGCACGGTGCCGTCCGGGGCCAGCTTGGCGACCTGGTTGCCGTTGACGAAGGTGTGCCAGATCTCGCCGGTGTTCGGGTCGAGGCCGAGGCCGTAGTCGCCGTGGGAGGTGTTCAGGCAGGCCCCGGTCTGCGCGCCGGTCTCGTAGCGCAGCAGGTTGGCGCCGTAGCGGGCCGACCAGAGCGTGCCCGCGGGGTCGATCAGCCCGCCGTAGCCGCCGCAGCCGAGGTTGAACAGCGTGTTCGGGACCACGTCGCCGGTGGTGCCGTCGAGCTTCTCGTGCTGGGTGTCCGAGCCGCCGGTCCACAGGTTGTTGTCGGCGTCGACGGCGACGGTGCGGGTGTTGTTCCCGGCCACCCGGGTGTAGTTGATCAGGCACTCGTCGGCCGCGGTCTCGACGCCGCCGTCGTTGTCGACGCCCCCGGCGTTGGTCCAGCCGCGGATGTCGCCGAGGCCGCGGCTGGTGGCGATCCGCCCGTCGCCGTCGCGGTCCTCGCAGGTGTTGTAGGAGAACGGACCGGCGAGGAAGTCGCCGAGCGGGTCGGGCGCCCCCACGCCGTCCACCCTGGTCCCGCCGACGATGACGCCGACGCGGGTCACCGAGCCCTGGCCGCCGTCGGCCTCGTTGCGGTTGGACAGCCAGGTGTTGCCCAGTCTGTCCACTGTGGTCCGCGAGGGGTTGCGGCCCCGGCCGTCCGGCGCGGAGAGCCACTCGCCGACGATGACGCCGGTGTCGACGTCGATGCGGACCATCGTGCCGCGCGCGGAGGCGGCGACGTTGACGTACGGGAAGAACGTGTTGGTGCGGTCGAGCTGGAGCTGGTCGTTGTTCGGGGCGTCGTGGTTGACGTCCTCCAGGACTCCCTGGTCGAAATCCGCGTCACGGGTGTAGAGCACATCGGTGCCCGCCACCGGAGCCGCGGCGGCCGGGATGGCGACCAGCGGCAGGGCCATGGTCGAACCGGCGAGTAGCGCGAGAACCCGATGGGGTCTTCGGTATCGCTTCTGGCTACGCATGGTGTCGCGTTCCTTCCTGATGTCACCTGAGCGTGGGTGAGGAATGGTGCGCACTCGGAAGATGCGTCGCTGAGAGTGTCGGTACCGTTACCCGGCGTTTGGGGGACGGCTTCTTCCCGCCGAGCGACCAAGGAACCGGCGTGTGGGTGAACGCCAGCCTGTGGTGAACGCCAGCCCGTGGTGAACGTCAGCCCGTAGCCCGTGGTGAACGTCAGCCTGTGGTGGACATCAGTCTGGGACGCGGGCCAGTTTGTCCGGGTTGACGATGTCGAAGATCGCCGCGATGCGGCCGTCGCGGATGGCGAACGTCGTGACCCGGCGGGCGACCGGCCGCGGACCCGGCAGGTCGGGCACGCTCATGCCCAGGTCGCCGTTGACCAGCACCGGGCGCAGGTTCATCATGCGCTCCGCGCCGTACATCGCCAGCAGGCCGACCAGGAAGCGGGCGATCTTGTCGGTGCCCTCGATGCGGTGACGCGCGGTGCGCGCCTTGCCGTCGCTGTCGCCGACGAACACCGCGTCCGGATGCAGCAGGCTGACCACGGAACCGATGTCACCGCTGGCCAGCGCGCCCAGGAAGCGCTCAAGGACCTCGCGCTGCTCCCGCAGGGCGAGCCTCGGCGGCGGGTCGGCATCGGCGGCCGCGCGCCTGCCCCGGGAGGCGTGCTGGCGGGCGGTGGCCTCCGCGCAGGCCAGCGTCTCGGCGATCTCGGTGTAGGGCACCGCGAACGCGTCGTGCAGGACGAACGCCACGCGCTGCTCCGGGGTCAGGCGGTCGAGCACCACCAGCGCGGCCATGCGGACGCCGTCGTCGCGGACCACCGCGTCGAGCGGGTCCTCACCAGGACCGCCGTCCACCGCGGTGACCACCGGCTCGGGCAGCCACGGCCCCACGTAGCGCTCCCGGCGGGCCGGGGCCGAGCGCAGCCGGTCGAGGCACAGCCTGCCGACGACGGTGGTCAGCCAGCCCCGCAGGTCCATGATGCCCGCCGAGTCCTCCACAGTGGACAGCCGCAGCCAGGCGTCCTGCACCGCGTCCTCGGCGTCGGCCAGGGTGCCGGTGAGGCGGTAGGCCACGCCCAGCAGGTGGCCGCGGTGCTCGGTGAAGCGCTCGGCCAGCGCGGTGTCGCCTGCGGTCACCCGCCCCAGGGTAGTCCCGCCGATCGGAGCGCATAGACTCGACGGCTGTGGCTGGGCGCATCCGGGAAAGCGACATCGCGCTCGTACGTGAGCGCAGCCGCATCGACGACGTCGTCGGTGAGTACGTGGCGCTGCGCCGCGCCGGTGGCGGCGCGCTGAAGGGGCTGTGCCCCTTCCACGACGAGAAGACCCCGTCGTTCAACGTGCGCTCGACGCACGGCACCTTCCACTGCTTCGGCTGCGGCGTCGGCGGCGACGTCATCGCCTTCATCATGCAGATCGACCACCTCTCCTTCGTGGAGTCGGTCGAGCGGCTGGCCGAGCGCTGCGGCGTGCAGCTGACCTACGAGGGCGGCGGCACCAGCGTCCAGCGCGACCGCGGCACCCGCGCCCGGCTGACCGACGCGCACAAGACCGCCGCCGAGTTCTACGCCGAGCAGCTGTTCACCCCCGACGCGGTCAAGGCCAGGCAGTTCCTGGCCGAGCGGGGCTTCGACGAGCCGGTCTGGGCCAGGTTCGGCTGCGGCTACGCCCCCGCGGGCTGGGACAAGCTGACCAAGCACCTGCTCGGCCGCGGCTTCGAGCTCGCCGAGCTGATCAAGGGCGGGCTCTCCCGCGAGGGCAGGCAGGGCCCGATCGACCGGTTCCACCGCAGGCTGCTGTGGCCGATCAGGGACATCAGCGGCGACGTCGTCGGCTTCGGCGCGCGCAGGCTCTTCGACGACGACCAGATCCAGGCGAAGTACCTCAACACCAACGAGACGCCGATCTACAAGAAGTCGCACGTCCTCTTCGGCCTCGACCTGGCCAAGCGCGAGATCGCCAAGCGCCACCAGGTCGTCGTGGTCGAGGGCTACACCGACGTCATGGCCATGCACGCCGCCGAGGTGCCCACCGCGGTCGCCTCCTGCGGCACCGCCTTCGGCAACGACCACATCGGCGTCCTGCGCAGGCTGCTGATGGACGACGACGCCTTCCGCGGCGAGGTCATCTTCACCTTCGACGGCGACGAGGCGGGCCAGAAGGCCGCGCGCAAGGCCTTCGACGAGGGCGACCAGCAGTTCGCGTCCAAGACCTTCATCGCCATCGCCCCGGAGGGCATGGACCCCTGCGACCTGCGCCAGCGCAAGGGCGACGTGGCCGTGCGCGACCTCATCGCCCGCAGGCAGCCGCTGTTCGCCTTCGCCATCCGCGCCGAGCTGGCCGAGCACGACCTGGAGACCTCCGAGGGCCGGGTGGAGGCGCTGCGCCGCACGGTGCCGATGGTCGCCGGGATCAAGGACCACTCGCTGCGCGACGACTACGCCCGCCAGCTCGCGGGCTGGGTCGGCTGGGACGACATGGCCACCGTCGTGCGCCGCGTCCGCGAGACCTCGGGCGCGGGCCCGGCCACCCCGCAGCCCAAGCGCTCGCGTCCCGTCGACCCGAACCAGGGCGCCCTGGCCGTCGAGGTCACCGGCCCGGAGCGGCCGGACCCGCGCGACCACAAGCTCCGCGCCCAGCGGGAAGTGATCAAGCTCGCACTCCAGGAGCCTGCCTGGGCAGGCCCGATGTACGACTCGCTGCCCTCCGAGGTGTTCACCCACCCCGCCTACGACACGCTGCACCGGGCCGTCCTGGACGCGGGCGGCACGGCCAGCGGGCTGGCGGGCGCGGAGCTGCTGGAGGCGGTGACCAAGAACTGCAACACCCAGGTGATGCGGACCCTGGCCAGCGAGCTGGCCGTGGAGCCGATGCCGCTGCCGAACAAGAACGCCGCCGCCGAGCGCTACGCCGCGGCGATCCTGGCCGCGGTGCAGCGCGAGCTGGTCGCCCGCCAGATCGCCGACCTCAAGTCGCGGCTGCAGCGGGTGTCCCCGATCGAGGAGCCGGAGACCGCGCGCGAACTCTGGGGCGACATCGTCGCCATGGAGGAGTGGTACAAGGCGTTGGGCAAGCAGGCGGCGGGAGAGTTCGAGTGAGGTTCTGGTCCCGGCTGTTCAGTGGCGGCCTGCCCGCGGGGTTCCCGGGCTCGCTGGAGGAGGACGAGGCCGTGGCCGCTGCGGCGCCGGTGCGCGGTGGCGGGCACCTGGTGGCGACGTCGCTGGGGCTGTGGGTGCCCGAGGGGGAGGGCGTCCGGCGGATCGGCTGGCACCTGGTGTCCAAGGCGGCGTGGGACAGCGGTGTGTTCACCATCACAGAGGCGGAGGAAGCGGGCGCGGCGGGCGCGGCGGTCGTCCTGCGCGACCTGGCGCCCCGGCGGATCGCCGTCGAGCAGCCGGGCAAGCTCCCGCAGGCCGTCCAGCAGCGGGTCACCGCGTCGATCCGGTCCCGGCACCGCCACGAGCTGCCCGGCGGCGGCGCGTGGTTCGTCCAGCGCAAGGTGCCCGGCCTCGACGGGGTCGTCCTGCAGGTGCGCCCGGACGACGGCAGTGACGTGGACGCCATCCGGGCGGTCGCGGCGGAGGTCGCCGCCAAGATCGCGGCGGCGCGCGAGAACTGACTTTTCGAGAGGCCCGTCATGTGGAACCCAGCCGACTACCTCACCTTCGGCGACCAGCGCGGCCGTCCGTTCTACGACCTGGTGGCCCGGGTGACCCCCGGGCACCCGCGCGCGGTCGTCGACCTGGGCTGCGGTCCCGGCACCCTCACCGCCACCCTGTCGCACCGCTGGCCAGGCGCCCGGATCACCGGCGTCGACTCCTCGCCGGAGATGGTCTCCGCCGCCCGCGCCCGGGGCGTCACGGTGGAGCCGGGCGACATCCGGAAGTGGGCGCCCGCCCAGGACACCGACGTCGTGATCAGCAACGCCGCGCTGCAGTGGGTGCCCGAGCACCCGGACCTGCTGCGCGCGTGGGCCTCGGTCCTGCCCTCGCACGGCTGGCTGGCCGTCCAGGTCCCCGGCAACTTCGCCGCCCCGTCGCACGTGCTGGTCCGGGAACTGGCCGAGGAGCGCGGCCTGCGCGCGCACCTGCGCGAGGAGGACGCCGTGCTCAGCCCCGAGGCCTACGCCACCCTGCTCGACGACTGCGAGGTCGACGCCTGGGAAACGACGTACCTGCACCGTCTTGAGGGCGAGCACCCGGTCCTGGACTGGATCACCGGCACCGCGTTGCGCCCCATCCGCGCGGCCCTGGACGACGCGGGCTGGGCCGACTTCCGCGCCACCCTGGCCCCCCGGCTGCGCACCGCGTACCCGCCGCGCGCCGACGGCAGCACCTGGTTCCCGTTCCGCCGCGTGTTCTTCGTGGCCAGGACGCCCTAGGGCCTGCGCCCCTTGTCGAACCCGAGCTTGGCCCGCGCGATCCCCGCGGCGCCCTGCACGGCCGGGTTGTCGCTGACCCTGCGGTAGGTCCGCACCAGCTGGTCATAACGCCCCCGACCCGCCTTGGCGCCGAAGACGTACCCAACCGCCGCTCCGAGCAGAAACCCCACCACAGCCCGCCTCCCGGCTCTTGACGACCTCTGCGCGCCATCCTCCCATCCGGGGCCCCACGTGCGCACACCGTCAGAGAGGGACCCCCGCCCACGGCCCGGTGGGCATGCGCTAGAGTTACCACCCGTCGGGCTGGCCCCGGCGAAGGCCCTTCCTCCATAGCTCAATTGGCAGAGCATTCGACTGTTAATCGAAGGGTTGCTGGTTCAAGTCCAGCTGGAGGAGCGCAGAGAGCCCAGGCCAATGGCCTGGGCTCTTCCATTCCCACGAGTTGATCAAGCCCGGCCCGCGCCCGGGTAGGATCACCCGGGTCAGGGGCGGTAGCTCAGTTGGTCAGAGCAGGGAACTCATAATTCCTTGGCCGTGGGTTCGAGCCCCACCCGCCCCACCAATGCACGCGGTGCGCGAACTGTGTCTGTGCTGGTCAGGTTGGGTTTAGCGGGTACGCCCCAGTCAGGTGACCGCCGCTGGTCCTGGGCCGTTGTCCCCTGATGGTCGGGTGGAGTGGCTAGGGTCGTCCCATGGTGATCGTGGCGGGGAGCATCCAGGTGGCGTCCGGGCGGCGGGACGAGTTCGTCGCGGAGTCGCGGGATGCGGTGGTTCAGGCTCGGGGGACGGCGGGGTGTCTGGACTTCGTCGTCGCGGCTGATCCGATCGATCCTGACCGGGTGGTGGTGTTCGAGCGGTGGGAGACGGTGGAGGCGCTGGCTGCCTTCCGGGGGGACGGGCCCGGGGACGAGCTGGGCGCGATGATCGTCGACGTGCGGGTCGAGCAGTACGCCGTGATGTCCTAGAACAGGTCGGTGGTGTCGTGGCCCAGCCGAGCCCGAGGGAGAACTCCGCCACCTCGTCGATGGACCGGCAAGGCAGGAGTGGAATCGTCTCTCGTCGGCCACGCCTCAGCGTAGTGGCGTGCCGCGGGTCTCCGGCAGTGTCAGGATCACCGCGAACGCGACCGCCGCGCCACCGGCGACGTACCAGAAGAACGCCGTCGCCATGCCCGCCCCGGACAGCGCGCTGATCAACAGCGGCGCCGTGCCGCCGAAGATGGCTACGGTGAGGTTGTACCAGGCCCCGATGCCCAGCCCGCGCAGCTCGGTGGGGAACAGCTCGCTCATCAACGCGGGCGCGACGGAGGTCATGGCCGTGTAGAGCCCGAGGCCGACGGTGAACACCACCAGCAGGTTCCCGAAACCAGGTCGCACCAAAGTGGACAGTGGCACGATCAGGACGGACGTCGCCGCCGACCACGCCAGCAGCTGCGGCTTGCGGCCGAACCGGTCGGCGAGCGCGCCCATCGGGTACTGCAGCACCACGAAGATCGCCGTCGCCACCGACAGCGCCAGGAACACGTCCACCGCGTCCGCGCCGCGCGTCTTCACCGCGAACGGTGTCAGCGCGCTGAAGAACGTGTAGTAGCACAGCGTCGACAGCATCGTGAAGCCGACGAGCTGGCCGACGGCCCTGGGGTGCTCGCGCAGGGTCGCGCGCAGCGGGTTGGCCACCCGCTTGGCCTTGTGCGCCTCGAACAGCTCGGTCTCCACCAGGCTGCGCCGCAGCCACAGCCCGACCAGCCCGAGCACGCCGCCCAGGATGAACGGGATGCGCCACCCCCACGACTGCATGGTCTCCGCGCTGAGCGACCGGGCCAGCGCGAACCCCAGGATCGACGCGCTGAGCACCGCCGTGCCGGTGGAGATGTAGAAGAACGCCGAGTACCGCCCGCGCCGGTCCGCGGGCGCGATCTCCCCGAGGTAGGCCGAGGCGTTGGACACCTCCCCGCCCAGCGAGAGCCCCTGCACGATCCGGGCCAGCAGCAGCCCGATCGGCGCCAGCCAGCCCACCTGCGCGAACGTCGGCAGGACTCCGATCAGCACCGACCCGCCCGCCATCATCACGATGGTCAGCACCATCGCGGGCTTGCGACCCCGCAGGTCCGCGAAACGGCCCAGGAGCACCCCGCCCAAGGGGCGGAAGAAGAACGCCAGGGCGTAGGTGGCGAAGGTGTTGATCTGCGCCAGGGTGTCGTTGCCCGAGGGGAAGAACGCGGTCGCGAAGTAGATGCTGAACGTGGCGTAGATGGTCCAGTCGAACCACTCCAGGGCGTTGCCGACGCTCGCCGCGACCAGTTTGCGGACCGGGAGGCGGTGTCGAACCGTGGGGTCGGCCATAACTCACACAGTAGGGGGGTGGTTGGTTACCTGGCTAGGTCGAACCGCCACCGCAGGTGGGCGCCCGCGCTCCAGTCGACGTCGCCGCGCATCTCCTGGGGGGTGTACCGCAGGGTGAACTCCCCGCGCAGGAACAGTTCCACGTCGCGGAGGGGGCGGACGCCGAACTCGGCCTCGTTCTCCAGGCCCAGTTCGAAGCCGTGGTCGCTCGACCAGTCCAGGGTGAAGCGGTGGGTGTGGTTGAGGAACCAGCGCGGCCACAGGCGGATCTCGCGGTTGAGCAGTTCGACGCCGCCGTTGCCCGCCAGCGGGCCGACGTCGCCGCCCAGGCGCAGCCGGGCGTCGGGGTGGGCGCCGAGGTCGAAGTTCTCGAACTCCACCACCATCCGCTCCACCGTGGTGTCCTGCCACCGCAGCCACAGCTCGAACGGGATCGCCAGGTTCAGCGGGGTCGCGGCGGGTGGCTGTGGCGGGTTTTCCAGCGCCTGCCAGGTGGCCTCGTCCACGACGCCGGTCGCGGGCAGGCCCTCGCGGGTCTGGAAGAAACCCACCGACGCCTCGGTGATCGGGCCGAAGCGGCCGTCGGCCGGGCTGAGCCGGACATCGGCGCCCGCCAGCCGGTCGGCGAGCAGGCCCTGCAGGTACTCGACCCACTGCTGCTCGGTGCTGTCACGACGCAATTCGGGATTGGACATGTCAGGCCATCGCCGTGTCGCCGGGACCGTGGCGCAGGGCGTCGTCCACGCCCTCGACGCAGGCGGGGACGGGTTGGCCTTCCAGCCAGGCCACCCACTCGCCGTTGAGGTCGATCCGCTCGCCGGTGTCGATCTCGTGCTCGAACTCCACGGTGCTCTCGTCCATGCAGGCGATGGTGAGCGGGCCGCGGCGGCGGGCCAATGTCCGATCGGGTGGGGTCGGGGGCGGCCCGAAGGGCAGCTCAGGACCGCTCGTACCGGGTGATGGACAGCAGGGCGATGGGGTCGGCCGGGCCGTCGGCGACGGTCGCGCGCAAGCGCTCGCGGAGGTCGTCGGGGTGCAGGCCGAGCCCGATGAACACCAGTTCGGTGCCCTCGCCCGGCTCCTTGGCGACCCGCACGGACCCACCGACGACCTGGACGGCGTACCGCTGGTCGGGTCCGAAGTGGACGTACCCCTTGGCGCGGTAGACCCCGGTGTGCCGGTCGGTGAGGACCGCGGCCAGGCGGATCGGGTCCAGCGGGGCGTCGCTGGTGAAGTCGACGGCCTCGTACCCGGCGTGGATGTGCTCGCCGTGGTCTTCCAGGTCGAAGAAGGACAGCTGCCTGCCCGCGGGCTCCGGGCGCTCGACCGGGTCGAACAGCAGGGCCGGGTCGACGCGGCCGAAGGAGGTGGGCACGACGGGCTCGCCGCCCGCCAGCTCGCGGACGAGCGCGAGGAGGCCGTCGTCGGCGTGCTCGAACTTGTTGAGCAGCACCAGGTCGGCGTAGCGCAGGTGCTTGTCGATCTGCGGGTGGCGCTCGCGGGTGGCGGCGAACTCCGCGGCGTCGACCACCTCGACCAGCCCCGCGAACTCCACCCCCGGGCAGGCCAGCACCATCCGCGCCATCGCGGGCGGTTCGGCCAGGCCGCTGGCCTCGATGACGATGGCGTCGACATCGGCCCCGGCCAGCGTGGCGAGCATGGCCTCCAGGTCCGAGGCGTCGACCGCGCAGCACAGGCAGCCGTTGCCGAGGGTGACCATCGAGTCGACCTGGGCGGCCACCGCCATCGCGTCAATGTTGATCCGGCCGAAGTCGTTGACGATCACCCCGATGCGCCGCCCGTCCGCGGTCCGCAGCAGGTGGTTGAGCAGGGAGGTCTTGCCTGAGCCGAGGAAGCCCGCGACCACGACGACCGGAATCCGCACGGTGCGAGGGTAAGCCCCCGCCGGACCCCCAGCCCGGCGGGGGCGCTGACCCCTAGTAGCAGACGTAGAGGTTCCAGTCGAACACGTCCTCCTCGCAGACGTAGGCCCACCACCTCCCCGTGCCCACACCGGCCTGGCCGATCTGCTCACACTGCGCGCGGTCCCAGTAGCCTGCGTAGTAGCTGCCGCACATCGACACCGCCCGCGGGCGGACCTGCTCGTCGGCCATGGCGGCCGCCGCGGTCGGCAGCGCCAGCGTGGCGGTCAGCGCGGCGACGATCCCGGCCTTGGTCAGAGCCTTCATGTCAGTTCCTTTCCCTGTCGGCCGCGCCCCCCGCGACCGTGGAACTGACGTTAACGGCGCTGCTCGTCCTGGTCGTCATGCCCGGGCACGACCGCGGCCTCCTCCTCGCGGCGGAGGGGAGAGCCGATCAGGTGTCCTCTGTGGTCGAGGCGAAGAACCGCGCCACGGCGGCGGTGTGCAGGGGGAAGGCGAGCGGGACCGGGGCGCGCAGCACCTCCCAGCCGGTGGACTCGGCCGTGGCCGTCGACGCGGGCAGCTCACCCGCGCCGACCCGGGCGGCGATGCCGAAGACCAGGAGCGTGCCGTCGGGCGCGCTGACGGTGTCGAACAGGGCGATGCCCGCCGGGTCGAGCGGCACGCCCGCCTCCTCGGCCAGCTCGCGGGCCGCCGCCTGCTGCCAGGTCTCGCCGTGCTCGATGAAGCCGCCGGGCAGGGCGGGCAGCCCGCGGCCGGGATCGATGTCGCGGCGGATGACCAGCAGGCCGTCGTCCACCGGCAGGAGCAGGACCGCGACCGGCAGCGGGTTGCGGTAGGCGGTGTGCCCGCAGGCGCACCGCCGCGGCCAGGAGGCGGCGAGGGGTCCGCCACAGGCGGTGCAGTACGGCATTCTTCGGCCCATCGTCGGTTCCAACTGAGGTGGGCCATTATTCCCAGGGCCCGGCTACGCCCCGGCGCACACCCGGGCCGAGGCGCCGCGCTGGGTGGCGGGGTCGTCCAGGCCGATGGCGACGAGCTGGAAGCAGACCCGCGCCGTGTCCGGGTCGAGGCCGGTGACCACGTGCCTGGTCAGGCCCGCGGCGATGGTGGCCACCGGCACGGGGGGCGCGCCCGCCTCGGTGACGTCGTAGAGCATGAACTGCGCCTGACCGCGCGTCGGGTCTGTCCACGCGACCTCGGCCGAGATCCCGGTTCTGTCCACTGTGGTCAGCACCGGTGCCACCGCGGGGTCGCCGCCGGGCGGGACCGGGGACACCGAGGTCGTCGGCGGGCTCACCGGGGCGGCGTCGTGGGTGCCCAGCACGCCGATGCCCACGCCCACGACCGCGGCGACCACGCCCGTGACCGCGAACCCCCGCCAGCGCAACGCGGCGGGGGAGCGGGCGGGGGAGCGGGCGGGGGCGAGGGCGGGCACCGTCGGCGGCTCCACCGGGCTGGCGGTGTGCCCCGAGCGGTCCCGCGCCGACTTCACCGGGCCGGGGACGGGCGCGCGCCGCAGGTCCGCGGCGGCCAGGGCGTCGCGCAGGGCGGCGGTGTCGGGGAAGCGGTCGTCGCGGCGCTCGCGCAGGCACCGGGCGAGCACGTCGGCCAACGCCGCGGGGACGTCCGGCCGGACCCGGGCGAGGTGGGCGATGGCCCAGTCGGGCGGTGCCGCGGGGGCGTCCGGGCGGACCTGGCCGAGGTGGGCGGTGTCCCCGCCGACCGGTGCGACCCCGGTCAGCAGGGTGACCAGCGTCGAGCCCAGCGCCCACACGTCATCGGCGACGTGGCAGGCCGTCCGCGGCGACACATCGGTCAGGGCGTCGGACAGGGCGTAGGACGTGGGCAGCGCCAGCACGTTCCGGGGTGTGACGGCGCCGTGCGGGACTCCCCGCCGGTGCGCGGACGCCAGCGCGTCGGCCACCGCGATGCCCGCGGCCACCACCTCGGCCACCGGCAGCGGACCGCGCGCCAGCAGCCGGTCGTGCAGCGAGCCAAGGTCGTCGTCCCGCACGCCAGCCCCCGCTTTCTCCCGGGGCGCATCGTAAACGCTGGGGCCGTGTTTTCAGATGGCCCACACGGCCTAGGGCCTGTCCTCAAACCTCGGTCGGTGAGAGTCGGGATCGGATCGGTCGCTGGCGGTGCAGGCGCAGAGCCCTCGTACCGGGTCGTACTCGGGTTCTGCGGCGGTGCCGTCAGCGGCCGATCCGGCCCGGCTATCGCGATCGGGGTTTGAGGACAGGCCCTAGGCATCGAGCAGGGAGCGCAGGGCCTGGACGCGGTCGGCCTCCACCGGGTGCTCCCAGCTCTGCCGGACCAGCCCGCCCGCGTGGATGGCGGTGACGCCCATGGCGCGCAGCTCCGGGACGTGGGCGTGGCGCAGCCCGCCGCCCGCGAGCAGGCGCGGGCCCGGCCAGACCGCGCGGGTGGCCAGCAGCGGCAGGCCGTCGCAGAGGCCGAGGGCGGACCCGGCGGTGAGCACAGTGTCCAGGCCGGGCAGCCCGGCCAGGTCCGACCACGCCCGCGCCGGGTCGCCCGCGTGGTCGACGGCCCGGTGGAACGTCCACGGGCAGCCGTCGATGGCCTCGACCACGGCGCCGGTCGCGGCCAGGTCGACGTCGCCGTCGCCGGTGAGGAACCCGAACACGAACTCCTCGGCGCCCGCGGACCGCAGCGCCCCCGCCGCGGCGACCATGCGCGCCACCTCGGCCTCGTCGGCGGTGAAGCCCGCCCCGCCGCGGATCATGACCCGCAGCGGGATGCCGACCGCCGCGCGCATCCGCGCCACCAGCGCGGGCTCGGGCGTGGTCCCGTCCCGGGACATGTCGGCGACGACCTCCAGCCGGTCGGCGCCGCCCCGCTCGGCGGCGACGGCGTCGTCGGTCGTCAGGGCGATGATCTCGAGCAGTGGTGTGCGCACCGCTCCATGATGGGTCTAGACCACTTGGTTGGTCACGCCGGGGGCGGGATCTGTGTCCCAGCCGTGGTTGGGCGGGGTGTCGCGCGGGCCGCGCAGCACGCAGAACTCGTTGCCCTCGGGGTCGGCGAGCACGGCCCAGCCCCGGCCGTCGGGGGTGCGCCGGTCGTCGACCACCGTCGCGCCGATGGCGAGCAGCCGCTCGACCTCGTCGTCGCGGGGGTTGTCGGGCTTCAGGCACAGGTGCAGGCGGTTCTTGCCCGCCTTCGGTTCCGGGACCTGGCTGAAGAACAGGGCCGTGCCCCCGGGCAGCACGATGATCGCCTCCGGGTCGCCCGGCTTGTCGTCGTCGGCCAGCGGGTAGCCGACGACTCGCGACCAGAAGCTGCCCAGGGCGTAGGTGTCGGCGCAGTCGATGACGATGTTCTGGATGGTGCTTGTCATCCGCCGACCGTTGCGGCCCGGCCCTGTCCCGTCAAACTGTTTACAGGGAGAGCTTGCCGACCCGTCCCCGCGCGCCGGAGGCCCAGCAGGCGCCGTCGCGGGCGCAGTCGACGGAGTCGAAGGTGCCGGTGTCGAACTGGTGCCAGCGCCTGCCGCCGTCGAGGGTGACGTCGCTGCCGGTCGGGCCCACCGTGATGGCGACGCCGGGCAGGAACGCGTGCCAGGCCACCCCGGAGCGGTACCCCCGCGGCGCGGTCTCGGGGCGGGTCCAGGTGCGGCCGCCGTCGCTGGTGACGCCCAGGGCGTCGACCGAGCCGGTCGGGTTGGTGAAGTCCCCGCCGACGGCGATCCCGCGCGACTTGTCCCGGAACGCGGTGGCGTAGACGCCCGCGGTCGGCCCGCCTGCCAGCACGGTGTCGACCGCGGTCCAGGTCGTGCCGCGGTCGGCGGAGCGCAGCACCCGCGCGGTGGCCCCACCGCCGGTGGCGATCCAGGCGTGCCTGCCGCCCGCGACGGTGAGGCACTGCCCGCTCGCGGCGAAGCCGAACTCGCCGTCGAGGGCGGGCGGCATCCCGGCGTCGGGCACCGGCTGCCAGCTCGCCCCGCCGTCGTCGGTGCGCAGCACGCGGAACCTGCCGTCGACCGGGTCGCTCATCGCCAGGCCGTGCCTGCGGTCGAAGAACGCCATGCAGTCGTAGAACGCCGTGGGCTCGGGGTTGCGGAAGGACTCCGTCCAGGACTCGCCGCCGTCGGTGGTCCGGTAGATCCGCGACTGGTCCCCAGGGCCGATCGACAGGGCCACCGCGGTGCGCGCGTCGAATGCCTCGATGTCGCGCAGCTCAAGGGTTTCGCTGCCGGGCGGGGAGCTGTGCTGCCAGGTTCGTCCACTGTCGACGGTGCGCAGGACCGTGCCGCGGGCCCCGCTCGCCCAGGCCACCCGCCCGCTGACCGCCGCCAGCCCGCGCAGCTGCGCGGTCGTGCCGGTCTCCGACAGGGCCCAGGTCAGGTCCGGGTGGGACGGGGTCGCCGCCGCCACGCCCGGAACCCCGCCAAGGGCGACCGCGGCCAGCGCGGCAAGGATCAAGGATCGCTTCATGCCAGCGGACCGTAGCCGACCGCTCGCGCAGTGAACAGGGTTCCACTGAGGCGCCGCGCCGGCTTACCGGCCGGTAGGCTCCCGCGTCGCGATGAGTACACACACCACTTTCGTCGCCGTCGGCGACTCCTTCACCGAGGGCATGTCCGACGAGCTGCCCGACGGCACCTGCCGCGGCTGGGCCGACCTGGTCGCCGCGCGCCTGGCCGCGGACACCGTCGGCTTCCGGTACGCCAACCTGGCCGTGCGCGGCAAGCTCGTCGGGCAGATCGTCGACGAGCAGGTCGGCCCGGCCGCGGCGATGCGGCCCGACCTGGCCAGCTTCGCCGGGGGCATGAACGACGTCATGCGGCCCGGCTGCGACATCGGGACCGTGCTGCGGCGGGTCACCGAGGCGGCGGACCGGCTGGCGGCCTCGTCCCGGCGGCTGATGCTGTTCCGGGTGATCGACCCGACCCGGCGGATGCGGGGCAGCGCCCGGCTGCTGCCCCGCATCCACCGCCTGCTCGACGCCGTCGACGCCGCCGCCGAGCGCCACGACGCGATCCTGGTCGACCTGTTCTCGGCGCGGGTGTTCGACTCGCCGGGGCTGTGGGCGCAGGACCGCATCCACCTCAACGCCGAGGGCCACCGCCGCGTCGCCGAGGCCGTCCTGCGCGCGCTCGGCACGGACCCGGAGTTCGACTGGTCCGCGCCGGTCCCCACCGCGCCCGCCCGCCCGTGGACCGCCCGCCTCGGCGCCGACCTGCGCTGGGCCCGCGCGCACGTCGTGCCGTGGATCGGCCGTCGACTGACCGGGCGCTCGTCCGGGGACGCCCGCCCGCCCAAGCGCCCGGAGCTGACCCCGTTCACCGATCCCTGAGAGTGGTCCCTGAGAGTGGTCCCTGGGGCCGGGCATGTACGGCGGGCCCGGCGCGTTGACACCGACGTGGCAACCGACATCGACGTGGTGGTGATCGGCGCGGGGCAGGCGGGCCTGTCCAGCGCCTACCACCTGCGCAGGCACGGCCTGGACTTCGTCGTCCTCGACGCCAACCCCACCCCCGGCGGCGCCTGGCACCACCGCAGGCCCGGCCTGGTCATGGACAAGGTGCACGGCTTCCACAGCCTGCCCGGCCTCGCCCTGGGCACCCCGGACCCCCAGCGCCCCGCCGCGGAGGCCATCACCGACTACTTCGCCCGGTACGAGGCCGAGTTGGGCCTGCCCGTCGTCCGCCCTGCCCGGGTGACCTCGGTCACCGACGCGGGCGAGCGGCTCACCGTCTCCGCCGACCGCGCCTGGTCCGCGCGGGCGCTGATCAACGCGACCGGCACGTGGGGCAAGCCGTTCTGGCCGCGCTACCCCGGCCAGGAGACCTTCCAGGGCCGCCAGCTCCACAGCGCCGACTACCGCGCGCCCGAGGACTTCCGCGGCAGGCGCGTGGTCGTCGTCGGCGGCGGGACCTCCGCGGTGGAGGCGCTGCTGGAGATCGGCCCGCTCGCCGCGGAGACCACCTGGGTCACCCGCCGCCCGCCGGTCTTCCGCGAGGGCCCCTTCACTCCCGAGTACGGCCGCGCCGCCGTGGCCAGGGTCGCCGACCGGGTCGCCGCGGGGCTGCCGCCCGCCAGCGTCGTCAGCGTCACCGACCTGTCCCTGACGCCCCAGGTCGAGGCCGCCATCGCCCGCGGGGAACTGCGGCGCAGGCCCCTGTTCGACCGGATCACCCCGACCGGCGTCCGCTGGGCGGACGGCACCGAGATCGATGCCGACGTGATCCTCTGGGCCACCGGCTTCCGGGCCGCGCTCGACCACCTGGCGCCGCTGCGGCTGCGCTCGCCCGGCGGCGGCATCGCCATGACCGGCACCCGGGTCACCGCCGACCCGCGCGTCCACCTGGTCGGCTACGGCCCCTCCGCCAGCACGGTCGGCGCCACCCGGGCGGGCCGCGCCGCCGCCGCCGAGGTCCGCGCCCTGCTGGCCAGGACGCCGGTCCCGGCCTGATCACTGCTGGCTGATCACCCCTGGGCGGGGCGCTCCAGGTAGGTCTCGTCGGGCTTGCCGAAACCGAAGCCCTCGTAGAGCCCGTGGGCGTCGGCGGTGTGCAGCATCCACCGGAAGCGCGCGCCCGGCCCGTCCTCGACCATCCGGTGGACCAGCGCCTTGCCCAGGCCCTGCCCGCGCGCCGACGCCAGGACGTAGACGTCGGCCAGGTAGGCCATCGAGACCCCGTCCGAGGTGGCCCTGGCGAAGCCCACCTGCGCCCCGGTGCCCGCCTCGTACGCGCCGACGACGCGCCACGCCGCGCGCAGCTGCGCCTCGAACTGCTCCCGGGTGCGCCACCGGCCCCAGTACGGCTCGGTGGACAGGAACGCCCACACGGCGCCGACATCGATGCGGTCCGGGTCGTCATCCAGGTCGTACACGCCCGCGAAACTACCCGCCCGCGGCGTAGCGGGCAGGTGAGATCCCGATGGCCGCGGTGAACTCGCGGGTGAAGTGCGCCTGGTCGCTGAAACCCAGGTCACCGGCCAGCGCGGCCCAGTCCACCACCCCGCCCCCGTCGGCGCGGGCGGCGGCCTCGTGCATCCGGTACCGGCGGATCACCCACTTCGGACCGACGCCGACGTAGTCGTTGAACAGCCGCTGTACCGAGCGCACCGTGCGGCCGACACCAGCCGCCAGCTCGTCGACCCGGGTCAACCCGCGGTCCTCGGCGATGGCGGCCACCAGCGCGCGCACCTCGTCCACCGCGGGGTCGACCGGCGGGCACAGCGGCAGCAGCGCGGCCTCGGCGGCCTCGACACCGCCGCCGGAGAGCACGGGACCCGAGAGCACGGGACCGGGCGCGAAACCGGGCAGCAGGTCGGCGGCGGCGAAGCGCTCGTCGGTCAGCGACGAGACCCGCCTGCCCAGCCACGGGCGGAACCCGCCCGCGTGGAAGCGCACCCCGTGCGCCTGCCCGCGGCCGACCAGCCGCGCGCGGAACAGCCCGTGCAGCACCCCGTAGACCCAGGCGCCGTCCTCCTCGAACACCAGGTGGACGTTGGGATGGGGCACGACCCGCTGGGTGAAGGCGTCGGCGAGGTCCCACGAGACCTGCCAGTGGTACTCGACGAACGGTGCCAGCGCCGGGGACGGCGGGGCCTTGCGCAGCTCGAACTTGGTCCGCGCCGTCCTCGGGTCCAGCACGCCGGGGCTCGCCTCGTCCACCACAGCCACGAGTCCACGGTAGACCGCCGTCACGTTTCTTCAGCCGTCGCGTTTCTTCAAGACGCGCCACCGGGGCCCGACCTACCGTCGCGGGCATGGAACACCGCCTCATGGCCGACGCGGCGGCCGCCGCCGTCGAGATCGCCCGCAACGTCAAGCCCAGCCAGTACGACCTGCCCACGCCGTGCCCGGAGTGGGACGTGCGCGCCCTGGCCAACCACCTGACCCACTGGTCCGCCGTGGTCTCCGAGCGCACCGCCCGCAAGCTGCCCCGCCCCACCGACGGCTCCGAGGACGAGGGCGTCGACTACACCGACGGCGACTGGCCCGCCTTCTTCGCCGAGCGCATCGGGCGCGCCGTCGCCGCGTGGTCCGAGCCGGGCGCGTGGGAGGGCGAGTCGGTGATGGCGGCGAGCCCGCTGCCCGCCCGCACGATCGCCACGATGCTCTTCGGCGACATCGTCGTGCACGGCTGGGACCTCGCCGCGGCCACCGGGCAGACCCTCGTCGTCTCCGAGGAGGTGGCCCAGGCGGCGCTGCGCGGCATCGAGGGCATGGCGGTCATGGGCCGCGAGTGGGGCGCGTTCGGTCCCGAGGTGAGCGTCCCGGCCGACGCCCCGACCCTGGTGCGCGCGTTGGCGCTGAGCGGCCGCGACCCGAGGTGGCGGCCGTAGTCTTCGGTCATGTCGTGGGACGTGGTGGTCGTCGGGGGCGGTATCGCCGGGGTGTCGATCGCCGGTGAGCTGGCGGCGAGCGGGTCGGTCCTGCTGGTGGAGGCCGAGGCGGAGCTGGCCCGGCACACGACCGGGCGCTCGGCGGCGATCTACCTGCCCTCCTACGGCAGCCCGGTCGTCCGGGCGCTGACCGCGGCGTCCAAGCCCCGCATGGACGACGACCTGCTCACCCCGCGCGCGATGCTCTGGCTGGCGACCGCCGGGCCGGGCCGGGACATCCCCGGCGCCCACCCGATCGACGTCGAGCGCGCCCGGGAGCTGTGCCCGGCGCTGCGCCCGGGCGCGGTCACCGCCGCCGCGCTGGACGAGCACACCGCCGACATCGACGCGATGGGGCTGCACCAGTCCTACGTCCGCGGCCTGCGCGCCCGCGGGGGCGAGGTCCGCCGGGGAGCGCCGCTGACCGCGCTGGCCAGGGACGGCGCGGGCTGGCGGGTCGGCCTCGGCGCCGACGAAGTCACCGCTGGGCTCGTCGTGGCCGCGGCCGGGGCGTGGACCGACCAGGTCGCCGCCATGGCCGGGGTGCCGCCGCTGGGGCTGAGGCCGCTGCGCCGGACCATCGCCATCGCCGCGGGCGGGCCCGTCGACCCCGGCTGGCCGATGGTCGCCGACATCGACGACCGGTTCTACTTCCGGCCCGAGTCCGGCGCGCTGCTGGTCTCGCCCGCCGACGAGACCCCCAGCGAGCCCGTCGACGCCAGGCCCGACGACCTCGACGTCGCCCTCGCCCTGGACCGGGTCAACGAGGTCACCACGCTGGGGCTGCGGTCGGTGCGCACGGCGTGGGCCGGGCTGCGCACCTTCGCCCCGGACCGCGACCCAGTGGTCGGCGCCCATTCCGAGCACCCCGGTTTCGCGTTCTTCGCGGGCCAGGGCGGCTACGGCATCCAGATGGCCGCCGCGCTCGCCGCCGCCGGGGCCGCGGTGATCACCGGACAGCCTTTGCCCGCCGACATCGCGGTCACGCAGGCGCAGCTTTCGCCCAATCGCTTCTCCTGACCAGTGGTCACGGCCGGGGATTCGCCGGAGGTCTCGGCGGCCGAGCTTCCCGCTGGACGCACCGGCGAAAGGCCCGAGTACGACCAGGTACGAGGACCTTCCTCCGGCACACCCAGCGGAAACCTCGATCCACCGATACCCCCAGCGCATCCCCGCCCGCAACCACTAGTGTTACGCGCCAGTACGGCGGAGGGAGTCCCATGACGGACATGCGGTCGCGGCTCGCCGGGATCGTCGGCGGGCCGAACGTGCGCGCGGGCGCGGACGCCGCCGAGGACTACGCCCGCGACGAGGGCCTGACCAGCGTCGCGAGCAGGCCCGCCTACGTGGTGTGCCCCTCGACGGCCGGGGAAGTGGCCGAGATCCTGCGCTGCGCCACCGAGACCGGGACCCCGGTCACCGCGCGCGGGTCCGGCACCGGGCTCTCCGGCGCGGCCGTGCCCCGCGAGGACGCGATCCTGGTGTCCTTCGAGCGGATGAACGCCGTCCTGGAGATCGACACCGAGAACCACGTCGCCGTGGTGCAGCCCGGGGTCACCCTGCGCGAGCTGGAGGAGCGCACCGCGGAGCACGGGCTCGTCTACCCGGTCTACCCCGGCGAGCTGGGCGGCAGCCTCGGCGGCAACGTGGCCACCAACGCGGGCGGGATGCGCGCGGTCCGCTACGGCGTCACCCGCCACCACGTGCTCGGCATCGAGGCGGTGCTGGCCACCGGCGAGGTGCTCCGCTGCGGCGGCAAGTACGTCAAGGCCAGCACCGGCTACGACCTCACCCAGCTCGTCGTCGGCTCCGAGGGCACGCTGGCCCTGGTCACCGAGGCCACCCTGAAGCTGCAGCCGCGCGTGGCCCACCAGGCCACCGTGCTGGCGCCCTTCACCGACCTCACCGCCGTCGTCCGGGCCGTGCCGAAGGTCGTCGCCAGCGGGATCGGCCCGCTGATCCTGGAGTACATCGACGCCATGACGATGGGCGCGATCACCTACACCCACGACCTGCAGCTGGGCATCCCCGACCAGGTCCGCGACACCTCGCAGGCGTACCTGGTGGTCATGCTGGAGAACCGCGACACCGAGCGGCTCGACGACGACGTCGCCGCCACCGGCCAGCTGCTCAGCGACCTCGGCGCCGTCGACGCCTACGTGCTGCCCGGCCCGTCGGCCCGGCGGCTGATCGAGGCCCGCGAGCAGGCGTTCTACACCGCGAAGGGCGCGGGCGCCGACGACATCATCGACACCGTGCTGCCGCGCGCCGCGCTGCCGGAGTTCATGGCCAGGGTCACCGGCGTCGCCCAGGCGACGGAGACCTTCGTCGTGGGCTGCGGGCACGCGGGCGACGGCAACGTGCACCTGGCGGTGTTCCAGAAGGACGCCGAGAAGCGGGCCAAGGCGCTGCACGGCCTCTTCGCAGCGAGCCTGGAGCTGGGCGGGGCGATCTCCGGCGAGCACGGCGTCGGCCACGCCAAGAAGCGCTACTTCCTCGACCTGGAGGACCCGGCGAAGATCGCGCTCATGAAGCGGATCAAGCAGGCGTTCGACCCCAGTGGCGTGCTCAACCCGGGCGTCCTGTTCGACTGACGGAATGGACCACATGAACGGCGCACAGTCCCTCATCCGCACCCTCGTCGACTCCGGTGTCGAGGTGTGCTTCGCCAACCCCGGCACCTCCGAGATGCACTTCGTCGCCGCGCTGGACTCGGTGCCGAAGATGCGGGGGGTGCTGGCCCTGTTCGAGGGGGTGGTGACGGGGGCGGCCGACGGCTACGCCCGGATGGCGGGCAAGCCCGCCGCGACCCTGCTGCACCTGGGCCCCGGCATGGCCAACGGCATGGCGAACCTGCACAACGCCCGCCGCGCGCACACCCCGATCGTCAACGTCATCGGCGACCACGCGGGCTACCACAAGGGGTTCGACGCCCCGCTGGAGTCCGACATCGACGCCCTCAACGGCTGGACGAACGGCTGGAACCGCACCTCGACCGACACCGCCGCGGTCGGCAGGGACGCGGCCGAGGCCGTCGCCGCCGCCCGCACCGCGCCCGGCCGCATCGCCAACCTGGTCCTGCCCGCCGACGTGTCCTGGGGCGAGGGCGGCCACCCCGTCGCGGAGATCATCCCGCCTGCCCCCGCCACCGTGGACGACGCGCGGATCGCCGACGTCGCGGGCGTCCTCGGCGAGTCCACCGTGATCCTGCTGGGCGCGGGCGTGACCGGTGAGCGCGGCCTGCGCGCCGCAGGCCGTGTCGCCGCCGCCACCGGCGCCAAGCTGTTCGCCGAGACCTTCCCCGCCCGCATCGAGCGCGGCGCGGGCCTGCCCGCCGTCGACCGGCTCGGCTACCTGGCCGAGCAGGTCCAGTGGCAGCTCACCGACATCAAGCACCTGGTCCTGGTCGGCGCCAAGGCCCCGGTCTCGTTCTTCGCCTACCCGGGCAAGCCCAGCGAGCTCACCCCCGAGGGCTGCGCGGTGCACACCCTGGCTGAGCTGACCGACGACACCGCCGACGCCCTGGACCGCCTGGCCGAGAAGGTGGCCGCGGGCGTGGAACCGGTCCTGTCCGCCGCCCCGCGCCCCGCCCTGCCCACCGGCGAGCTGACCCCGCAGAACTGGGCCGACGTGATCGGCGCCCTGCTGCCGGAAGCCGCGATCATCTCCGACGAGGCCAACACCTCCGGCCTGATGGTCCCCATGGCCACCGCGGGCGCCCCCCGCCACGACGTCCTCACCCTGACCGGCGGCGCCATCGGCCAGGGCCTGCCCGTGGCCATCGGCGCGGCGATCGCCTGCCCCGACCGCCCGGTCATCTGCCTGCAGTCCGACGGCAGCGCCATGTACACCATCTCGGCCCTGTGGACGATGGCCCGGGAGAACCTCAACATCACCACGGTCCTGCTCAACAACCGCGCCTACGCCATCCTCCGGATGGAGCTGACCCGGGTGGGCGCCGAGAGCGGCGGCGACCGCGCCAGGGCCCTGTTCGACCTCTCCGGCCCCGACCTGGACTTCACCGCGATCGCCCAGGGCATGGGCGTCCCGGCGACCCGGGCGACGACGGCGGAGGAGTTGGCCGAGCAGTTCCGGAACGCCCTCTCCACCCCCGGCCCGCACCTCATCGAGGCGATGGTGCCGTCCCTGATCTGACCGCCCAGGAGCGACACCGCGCATTCGCCCAACCGCGAACCTTTGCACCGTTGTGCCCGCGACGCCGCGTGCGAGCGCGACGTTGCCGATGCTCAACAGGCACATGCCCGCGCCTCGGTGGTGGTCGCCTGCGGTGAACGCGTCCAGGGCCTGCCGGAAATGGGTCATCGCTTCGGTGAGGTCACCGTGGTGCTGAGCCACCAGACCCATTCCGCGGCGGGAGAACCCGGCTGCCCAGTGGTCGCCGATCCGCTGGGCGATCGCATGGGCGGCGGTGTACCGCTGGAGCGCTTGGGGGTGGTCGGCGTCACGGAGTTCGACGTCACCCAGGCACAGCAGGTTGACGGCTTCACCGGGCAGGTCGGCGATGACGCGGGCCGAGGCCAGCCCCTCCTCGTGCAGGTGTCGCCATTCGGTCCAGTAGCAGCGGAGTTCGAACAGCGCGCTGAGCACGACGGGCAGCTTCCAGGCGATGTCGTACTGGCCGAGGTCCACGGCCTGGCGCTGGGCGTCGAGGAGGTTGAGGCGTTCGCGCTCGTACCAGTCGAGGGCGCTGTCGGCGTCGGGGAACTCGGTGACCTGCTCGAAGGCGGCCGGGGCGAGGGCGACCGGCTGGGCGTGGGGCAGGACGCGTTGGCGAGCGGCGTGCGCCGTGTGGACGTACCAGGTGAGCATGCGCCGGAAACACCGTGGGGAGGCGGGAAGCAGGTGCCGGATCTGCTTGGCCGAAACCGCGTTGTCGATGACCACCAGGACGCTGCGCCCACCCAGCAGCGACCGGTAGAGCGCGGCCCGCTCAGCCAATTCGACGGGCATGGTGTCGGGGTCGACACCGAAGGCGCGGATGAAGCCGTCCAAGGCCTGCCCGGCTGTCAACGCGGTTCCCGTGGCGTATCCGCGCATGTCGACGTAGAGGTCGCCGTCGCGGACATTCTCACTCATGCCAGCGGGCGAAACCTCCCGTCGTGGCGCTGGGCGTACTCGGCGAACGGGATCGACAGGTCGACGGCGACATCGCGCCAGCGGCAGGCTTGGTCGACTTCTCCGGCATCCTCCACCAGCTCCGCGCCGACGAACCCGTCGCCATCGTCATAGAGCATGTGCACCAGAGACGTGGAATCGAACAGCCAGTAGTCCAGCCGGGGGAGACCTTCTGGCCAGTGACCGGCGCCGACCGGGATCACCCGCACGTCCTCACCCGCGCGGACGGTCTCGGCGTAGGTCCACGCGCACTCGAACCGCAGATAATCCGACAAGGGCTCTTCCACCACGTGCACCCGCCCAATCACCCGCCCGGAGCCGACCACCACGGACAACACTTTCATCGACCCACGCGGAGACATTGGGGAACACCCCGCGCTCACCGTCGGTCAGGAAACGGCGGAATTCGACAGCTTCCGTGGCAACGTCATAATTCTGCCCGCACTCCAGACGGAAGACCGACTCCCGCGTCTTGAGGAGGCGCTCCAACAACTCCGCCAAGCTCACCGGAGTGTGGCCTTGCCTCACCTCTCATCCTCCGCCGCACCTTGGTGAAACCGGTCCACCGCCGCGAGCAGGGTCCGCGCGGAGATCACAACAGCCCGCTCACCTGAGGCCCACACCACTCAGACCCTCCACCTCCACCGGCTCGACCTCCACTCCCTGCACCACGAAATCGCCACTGTCGGCCACGCAGACCGCGGGGCAGTTAACCGTTCCAGAGGGGCAATCGGTTCCGAGCAGCGTGAGCCTCATGCGAACCACCCATCGGCGAAGAGTATGACAACAACAGGATGGAACTATGCAGTTGCGCCAACAATCACCCAACAGGTTGCTATTGTTCCTGTCGGCGTTCTGTCACTTTTTTGGCGGCTCAATCAGGTGCTCGACGGTGGAGTACGGTGGCAATCTCCGTAGCGGGTGCGGAGTTCCCCACCGATCCGAGCCAGTTCCCATTGGACGGAGGCGGGCTCCACCACCTCGACCATCGCGCCCCAGCCCGCCAGGTTCCTGGCGATATCCAAGGCCGTGGGAGCCCCGAGCCGAACTCGGGATCGGCCGTCGGCCAGTTCTTCATCGGCATGGCAATGCCTGCCGAACTGATTTCGCAGGACCGGCACGAAGCGGGTCTCGATCAAGACGACCGCCCATACGCGCGAGCGTCGCTGCTCCACTTCCCCGACCACTCGCTCCCACGCCGCGGCGAGGGTGAAGTCGTCGGGTCGGGCGGCGGTTTCCTCGGTCGGTTCGGCGCTGGTGATCCGGTCCACCCGGAACGTGCGCTGACCCCGGTCGGTCCCCGCCAGCAGGTACCAGACGTCGTCCTTGTCGACCAGGCCCCACGGGTCGACCAGGCGCTCCGAGCGTTCCCGCGCGCCGCTGGTGTAGGTCAGGCGGACCTTGCGCCTGCGGACCACGGCCGCCTGCAACAGGTCGACCAGCTCGGGCCGCGCCCGGTCGCGCGCTCCCCACCGGGTCGGATCGATCACCACCGCGCTCGCCGCGGCCTCGGCGTCCGCGCGGAACGTCGACGGCAGCGCCCGCACGAGTTTGCGCAGCGCGGCCTTCGCCTCCCCTGACACCGCCGCGGCGGGCCCGACCAGCAGGAACAGCGCCTGCGCCTCCGGGGCCGACAACCCGCTCAGATCCGTCCGGGCGCCCCCGACCAGCGACCAGCCACCCCCGCGCCCCGCCTGCGGGTACACCGGAATCCCCGCCGCCGACAGCGCTTCGAGGTCGCGCCGGGCGGTGGCGACGGAGACCTCCAGCGCCGCGGCCAGCTCCGCCGCCGTCACCCGGCCGCGTGCCTGCATCAGCAGGAGGGCGGCGACAAGCCGGTCGGCCCGCATGATCCCTCCCGAAAAGTGCTCAGTTGATGAGCACTTTAGCCCGGAGACTGGTGTCACCAAGGAAAGGAAGCACCATGCTGCGAGGACTCACCACCATCACCTACTTCACCGACGACGTGCCCGCCGCCGTCGCCTGGTACGCCGACATCCTCGGCGCGGACCCGTACTTCGTCCGCCCGGTGGACGGCCCGCCCGCCTACGTCGAGTTCCGCATCGGCGACCACCAGCACGAGCTGGGCGTCCTCGACCGCCGCTACGCCCCCCACACCGGGACCGGCGGCACCGTCACGTACTGGGCCGTCGACGACGTCCACGCCGCCTACGAGCACCTGATCTCCCGAGGCGCCACCGAGCACGACAAGCCCACCGAGCGCGGCCCCGGCTTCACCACCGCCTCGGTGATCGACCCGTTCGGCAACATCCTCGGCGTCATGTACAACCAGCACTACCTCGACGTCACCAACGGCAGGACATGAGCACCCCAGCGCCTGAGAGACCCAAATTCACCCGATCCGTGACACCCGAACGGATGTCAGCACAAAGTGTCCACTGTGGTCTCGACAGGCGGTCCACCCGGGACAGCTCACGGCGAGTCATCGACCACGATCGGCCGCACCACGGCATCCTCGTCGGGAACGCGGTCCTGGTCGGCGCGGGCGCGGCGGCTCGCCTCATTCATCTCGATGACGTCGGTGGCCCAGTCGCCGACTTCCCGTGCCACATCGCGGACCGCGGTGGTGACGATCTGCGCGATGCGCCCGACGTGGTCGGCGGCGGACTCCGTCAGCTCCTGCAGGGTGTCCTTGCGCGACTCGAACTCGCTGACCATCGGCTGCTCCCCGGGGCTCACGCCGCGCGCGGCGCGCGGTCGGTCTCGACGGTACCGGGCGGGCTCGGCGTGGGCTTCCCGCGCAGCCAGTCCGGCAGGGCGAGCCGGACGATCTTGCCGAACACCGAGCCCAGCTGCCTCGCCAGGCCGCCGGTGTTGTACGGCAGGCCGTACTTCGCGCAGATCGCCCGCACCTCCGGGGCGATCATCGGGTAGCGCCGGGCCGGGATGTCCGGGAACAGGTGGTGCTCGATCTGGTGGGACAGGTTGCCGGACATGACGTGGAACAGCGGGCTGCCGGTGATGTTGGCCGAGCCGAGCATCTGCCGGTGGTACCACTGCCCGCGGCTCTCGTTCGCGGTCTCCTCCTCGGTGAAGGAGGCGACGCCCGCCGGGAAGTGTCCACAGAAGATGATCGAGAACGCCCACACGTTGCGCACCAGGTTCGCCGTCGCGTTGCCCACCAGCGTCGGCACGAACAGCGGGCCGCTCAGCGCGGGGAACAGCGCGTAGTCCTTGAGGACCTGCTTGACCCCCTTGTGCCACATGCGCTTGCGCTCGGCGGCGGTCTCCGACCACTTCTTCTCCCCGGTGGCCAGCTTCTCGGCTTCGAGGTCGTGCAGCATTACCCCCCACTGGAAGAAGACCATCAGCAGCGCCGCGTACACCGGGTTGCCGAGGTAGTAGGGGTTCCACTTCTGCTCGGGGTCGATCCGCAGGATGCCGTAGCCGATGTCGCGGTCCTTGCCGAGGATGTTGGTGAAGGTGTGGTGCACGTAGTTGTGCGAGTGCTTCCAGTTCGCCGCGGGCGCGACGGTGTCCCACTCGAACATCCGCGAGTTCAGCGCCGGGTCGCGCATCCAGTCGTACTGCCCGTGCATCACGTTGTGGCCGATCTCCATGTTGTCCAGGATCTTGGAGACCGACAGCGCGGCCGTGCCCGCGAGCCAGGCGGGCGGCAGGAAGCCCAGCAACAGCAGGCCGCGCCCGGCGACCTCCAGGGCCCGCTGGACCTTCACCACGTCGAGGATGTACTTGCGGTCGGCCTCGCCGAGGTCGGCGAGCACCCGCCGGCGGAGCTCGTCGAGGTCGCGGCCGAGGGCGTCGAACTGGGCCGGGGTGAGCTGGGGGGTCATGGCAGTCCTCTACAGGTCGAGGGTGACGTCGCCGACGGGGACGCGGACGCAGAGCTGGACCTCGGTGTCCGGGTCGGTGGACACCTCGCCGCTGCGCACGTCGCGCACGCGGCCCGCGGTCTTGACGCTGGTGCAGGAGAAGCAGATGCCCATGCGGCAGCCGTGCGCGGGGGTCAGCCCGGCGGCCTCGGCCTGCTCCAGCAGCGTGTGCCCGGTGTTGGGGGCGCTGCGGCCGCTGCGGGCGAAGGTGAGCGTGCCCGTGGCCTCGCCGGTGTCCACCACGATCGGCGCGGGCGCGAACTCCTCGGTCCGCAGCCGCTCGGTTACACCGAGGCGGGTGTAGATCTCGGTGACGGCGCCCATCAGGCCGGGCGGCCCGCAGAGGTACGCGGGCGCCTCGGCGAACCAGGGGGCGGCCGCGCGCAGGTGCTCCTCGGTGCAGGAGCCGCGCAGGTCACCGTCGTCGGCACTGGTGCAGGCCAGAACGAGCCGGACGCTGGGGTGGCGCTCGGCGAGGGCGCGCAGGTCGGCGAGGTGCGGCACGTCGGCCTGGCGCTTGGCGTAGTGCAGGAAGACGACCTCGCCGCGGTGGTCCTCATCGGCCAGCGTGCGCAGCATCGACAGCACCGGGGTGACGCCGCTGCCGCCGCTGACGAGCAGGACGCGCTCGGGCCGCGGGGTGTCCAGGGTGAACCCGCCCTCGGCCCGCGACAGGTGCAGCACCAGCCCGGCGCGGGCGTTGCCGTGCAGCCAGCGCGAGACGAGTCCGCTGTCGTGCGCCTTGATCGTCAGGTCGAACGCGCCGGGGCGGTGCTGGGAGGTCGCGGGGGAGTAGCAGCGGGTCTGCCGGACGCCGTCGATGTCGACCCCTACCCGCACGAACTGCCCCGCGGTGAACCCGCGCCACCGCCGGGTCGGCCGAACGGTCAGCGTGACCGTGCCCGGAGTGCTTCGGTGCACGTTCGTAACCTGACCCCGCAGTTCGTGGACGGTGAGCAGGGGGTTGACCAGTTCCAGGTATCGGTCCAGGCCATGCGGGGTGGCGAGGGCCTCCAGCAGGCGGAGACCGGCGGTGACGGCCATCGGGTCCTCCCAGTTGGTGTACGTTCGTACACTGAAAAGGGAACGCGGGAACGGCGCGGCTGTCAACCCGAGACGGCTGTGAACACCGCAACAAGGTGCCCGGAGGACCGATGGATCGCGCGCGTACGCTCACTGTCGTGAGCGACGTGGCCGTGGGGACCCGGCAGGAACGCAAGCGGCGCACCAGGCAGGCGCTGTTGGACGCCGCCCTCGGCCTGCTCGACCGCAGCAGCCTGGCCGGGCTGAGCCTGCGCGAGGTCACCCGCGAGGTCGGCATCGTGCCGACCGCGTTCTACCGGCACTTCGCCTCGATGGACGAGCTCGGCGTCGCCCTCGTCGAGGAGAGCATGCGCACCCTGCGCGCCATGCTCCGCGACGCGCGGCGGACCAGGGTGGACGACGCCATCCGCGGCTCGGTGGCCATCCTCGCCGAGCAGGTGCTGGCCAACGAGAACCACTTCCGGTTCCTCATCCGCGAGCGCCACGGCGGCGTCTCGCGGGTGCGCGGGGCCATCGCCACCGAGCTGCGGCTGGTCGGCAGCGAGCTGGCCACCGACCTGGCCCGCTTCCCCGGCTTGGCCGAGTGGGACCCCGAGGACCTGCGGATGGTCGCCGACCTCATGGTCTCCGGGATGCTCGGCATCGTCAGCGCCCTGCTCGACGGCCCCCGCCACCCCGAGGCCGTGGCCGAGGCGATCAAGGTCGGCGAGCGGCAGCTCCGGATCATCGCGCTGGGCATGGCACATTGGAGGAGCACGGCGACCTAGGGTCACGCCACTGGCCCAATCCGGACGTACGGACTGTTTTTTCTCCGGTATCCGCGCAGGTCAGCCCGTGATCGTTGGCTAACGGCAACTGGGATCATCGCCGCGAACCACCCATGAGGTGGTAAACCATGGGGCGTGACGGCCAACACTGTCGTAGGGGTCCCCAAGGAGTCCGCTCCGGGCGAGCGGCGGGTCGCCCTCGTCCCCAAAGTCGTGGAGCGGCTGCGCGCCCGCGGCATCGACGTCGTGGTCGAACCCGGCGCCGCGACCGCTGCCCTGATCCCCGACGGGGCCTACACCGCCGTCGGGGCGTCGATGGGCGACCCGTGGGCCGCCGACCTGGTGGTCAAGGTCAGCGCGCCGACCGGGGAGGAGATCACCCGCCTGCGCCCCGGCGCGACCGTGATCGGCTTCCTCGCCCCGCTCACCGACCCGGCGAACGTCGAGGCGCTCAAAGCCGCGGGCGTCACCGGGTTCGCCATGGAGTCGGTGCCGCGCATCTCCCGCGCCCAGTCGATGGACGCGCTGTCCTCCCAGGCCAACGTGGCCGGGTACCGCGCCGCGCTGCTGGCCGCCGAGCACCTGACCCGGTTCTTCCCCATGCTCACCACCGCCGCGGGCACCGTCCCGCCCGCCAAGGTGCTCGTCCTCGGCGCGGGGGTGGCCGGGCTCCAGGCGCTGGCCACCGCGCGCAGGCTGGGCGCGCACACCACCGGCTACGACGTGCGCCCCGAGGTCGCCGAGCAGGTCCGCTCGGTCGGCTCGCAGTGGCTGGACCTGGGCATCGAGGCCGCGGGCAGCGGCGGGTACGCCCGCGCGCTCACCGACGCCGAGCGCGAGGAGCAGCAGCGCCAGCTGGGCAAGGCCATCGGCGGCTTCGACGCGGTCATCACCACCGCGCAGGTCCCCGGCCGCCCGGCCCCGCGCCTGGTCACCGCCGACGCGGTGCGCGGGATGCGGCCCGGCGCCGTGGTGGTCGACCTGGCCGGGGAGTCCGGCGGCAACTGCGAGCTGAGCGAGCCCGGCGGCACCGTCGTGGCCTACGACGTCACGGTGACCGCGCCGCTGAACCTGCCCGCCACCATGCCCGAGCACGCCAGCGAGCTGTACGCGCGCAACGTGCTCGCGCTCATCGAGCTGCTGGTCGACGCCGACGGTGCGCTCACCCCCGACTTCGCCGACGAGATCGTCCGCGGCGCGTGCGTGACCCGGGAAGGGGAATAGATGCTGCTGCAGAACCTGGCGGTGCTCGTGCTCGCGGGCTTCGTCGGCTTCCTGGTCATCTCCAAGGTGCCCAACACCCTGCACACGCCGCTGATGTCGGGCACCAACGCCATCCACGGCATCGTGCTGCTCGGCGGGCTGATCGTGCTCGGCCTCGGCGCCGAGGGCACGCTGGACAAGATCCTGCTGGTGGTCGCGATCGCGTTCGGCACGATCAACGTCGTCGGCGGGTTCCTGGTCACCGACCGGATGCTGGCGATGTTCAAGTCGCCCGCGGACAAGCGCGGGCGCCAGGGGGAGACGAAGCGATGACCCTCGTCCAGATCCTCTACATCATCGCCTTCGCCCTGTTCATCTACGGCCTGATGGGGCTGACCGGCCCGCGCACGGCGGTGCGCGGCAACTGGATCGCCGCCGCCGGGATGGGCGTGGCCGTCGTGGCGACGCTGATGCTGCCCGGCATGGGCAACTGGTGGCTGATCCTGCTCGGCCTGGCCATCGGCGCCGCTGTCGGCGTGCCCTCGGCGCGGCGGGTGAAGATGACCGCGATGCCGCAGATGGTGGCGCTGTTCAACGGCGTCGGCGGCGGCGCGGTCGCGCTGATCGCCTGGGTGGAGTTCCGCCAGAGCGAGGGGTTCGCCCACGAGGCGATGTACGTGGCCATCGCCAGCCTGTTCGCCGCGCTGGTCGGGTCGATCTCGTTCTGGGGCTCGATCATCGCCTTCGGCAAGCTCCAGGAGGTCCTGCCCGGCCGCCCGATCGGGGCGGGCAGGCTCCAGCAGCCGATCAACCTGCTGCTGCTCGTGGCCTGCGTCGCCTGCGTGGTGGCCATCGTCGCGGGATCGGCCTCGCAGTGGCTGATCATCGGGCTGCTCGTGCTCTCCGCCGCGCTGGGCGTGCTCGTCGTGCTGCCCATCGGCGGCGCGGACATGCCGGTGGTCATCTCCCTGCTCAACGCCCTGACCGGCCTGAGCGCCGCGGCCATGGGCCTGTCGCTGGACAACACCGCGCTGATCGTCGCGGGCATGATCGTCGGCGCGTCCGGCACGATCCTGACCAACCTGATGGCCAAGGCCATGAACCGCTCCATCCCGGCCATCGTCGCCGGTGGCTTCGGCGGCGACGGCGGCCCGGCCGCGGAGTTCGACGGCGACCGCACCGTCCGGCGCACCAGCGCCGCCGACGCGGCCGTCCAGATGGCCTACGCCAACCAGGTCGTGGTCGTCCCCGGCTACGGCATGGCCGTCGCGCAGGCCCAGCACGCGGTGCGCGAGATGGCCGACCTGCTGGAGTCCAGGGGTGTGTCGGTGTACTACGCCATCCACCCGGTGGCAGGCCGCATGCCCGGCCACATGAACGTCCTGCTGGCCGAGGCCGACGTGCCCTACGACCGGCTCAAGGAGATGGACGAGATCAACGGCGAGTTCAGCCGCACCGACGTCGCCCTGGTGATCGGCGCCAACGACGTCACCAACCCGGCCGCCCGCACCGACCCCTCCTCCCCGATCTACGGCATGCCCATCCTCAACGTGGACGAGAGCCGCTCGGTGATCGTCCTCAAGCGCGGCATGGCCACCGGCTTCGCGGGCGTCGACAACACCCTGTACTTCGACCCCAAGACGGCCATGCTCTTCGGCGACGCCAAGTCCTCGGTCTCGGATGTGGCCGAGGAGTTGAAGAACCTCTAGCAAGCCCTCAACAGGACCGGACCGGGCGCCATGCCCGGCCCGGAACGCGCCACGGCGGTGTGGGTCAGGGTGGTGGCGGGGACGCTGGTGCGCAGTTCGTTGTTGGCGTAGATGTCGTCGACGAGCCGGACCCGCCGCCGTGGGCGCACCGCGCCGAGGTGATCCACGACTTCCCGTACCGGCCGCCGGTGAAAGACAAGCAGGCGCCCGCCCTGCCGCTAAACCAGGCGGGCATCGGGCGCCTGTCCTATTTCCCGCTGCCGGATGGCGCGCCGGATGTGCGGCGGGCGAGGCTATCCGGAAACGGCGGCGACGCGCGCGACGCGGGCGTTCCGGGCGGTCGCGGCAGCCATGCCGGGCGGTTTCCGGATCGCCCGCGGGCCCTGGCCCGCGCCGCGGGCCCGGCTCGTGGTCGGCGCCATCGGCGCGACGACTTGCCGACCTATAAGGGGAAAATCCGACGGCGCCCACGGGTGTGGGCGCCGTCAGTGCTGTTAGTTGCGCGCGCTACTAGCCGTTGTGTGCTTCCTGGAAACGCATCACGAGCGCGTGCGGGATACGCCCGCGCTCGGCGATGGTCTCGCCCTGACTGCGGGCCCATTCGCGGATCGCCTGGTTGTCGGGCTTGTCCACGGCCGCCGCCTTCCGGGTGCTCGCGGCCTTGCCGCGCTTGCCCCCGGTCTTGCGGGCGTGCCCGACGAACTCCGCCAGCGACTCGCGCAGGCGGGAGGCGTTCTCCGCGGACAAGTCGATCAGGAAGTCCACGCCGTCGAGAGCGAAGGCGACGGTCTCGTCGGCCTTGCCACCGTCGAGATCATCGACCAACTCGACAACGGTCTTCTGTGCCACGGTTTCCTCCGCGTGGTGTGTGCCAGTCTGGAATCGGCGAATCAGACCCGCATGGGCGGATCACCATATCCCCCAAAGCGCCGATCGGGGGGAGCTTATCGCCTAACCGGCGCCGCTTGTCATCGGGCCGCGCCGACTGGCCGCAAGTTTGGCCGGAATATTCTTCAGCTTCATGCCCGGCCGATATTCCGTGTTGCCCGCACACGAGACATTTCGGTGTTCTCGCTACCCGGTCACGGCCAACCGCAGCGCCCGCTCGGCCACCCCGCGCAGGTCCGGGTCCGCCGGGTCGGAGGTCTTGTCCAGCCAGACCGCCCGCACCAGCTTGACGCTGTTGCCCTCCCGGCCGGTGACGAAGGCCGCCGAGTCGAACGTCGGCGCCACCCCGCCGGGCCAGGCCACCGCGTCCTGGTCGCGCACCCCGCCCGCGCCCGGCCGCTCGGCGACGGCCAGCAGCTCGGTGGCGGTGGGGCTGGCCGCGAACCGCAGCACCGAGACCAGCACCGCGGCCCGGTCCCCGTCCGCGGTGGCCTCGTAGCGGGACCTGATCACCCGCACGCACCCGTTGCGCTCCAGCCAGGCCCGCACGTCCCCGTACGTCGCCGCCACGCAGTCCGGACCGGCCGCGCTGCCGCGCGCGGCGAAGGACACCCCGTCCACGCCGACAGCGGCCTCGACGGGTGTCTGCCGCCCCTCCGACGCGGAGTCACCCGAGCCCAGTGCCAGCACGATGCCCGCGACCAGCAGCACCAACACCAGCGCCGCGGCGGCGATCGGCAGCCAGCGCGGCCCGCGCCTGACGCGCTCGGCGCGCGGCGACGCCGAGGACGGCTCCCGGACGACCGACTTGGGGATGAACGTCGTGCGCGCGGCGGGCGCGAACTCCGGGAAGCCCTCGGCGACCAGCTCCTCGGTGTCGAGGTCCACCCCGGGGTGCAGGGCGGTCAGCAGGGCGCGCGCCTGCGACACCGTGCACGGGTGGTCGTGGGTGGCCAGCTCGCGGGCCGCGGTGAGCAGGGTCATCGGCTCCGGGTGCAGGATGCGCACCCCGCGCATGAGGTCGGCCGAGGGCTGGGAGACGTGCGAGACGTAGGGCCCGACCGCGATCACCACCCCGACCGGCAGCGGCTCGACCCGCCGCGCCTGCAACCGCGCGGTCACCGCCGCTCCCGAGGCCAGTGCCTCCGCGCCGGGGTTGCGCGCGCCGTCGGGGCGCACCAGCGGCCAGCCGTCGGTCTTCCACTGCCCGGCCAGCGGCGCCTCCAGCCGCACCGCGGGGTCCGGCAGGTCGACGCCGGTCACCACGATCAGCCCGCGCGGCAACAGGACCACCGCGTCGAGGGGGTGCGGGCACTGCGGCGGGTGCACGCCCAGCAGCGCCACGCCGCCGAGCACGGAGCCCCCCGGGCCCCACGCGGCGAGCGCGGCCCGCACGTCGGCGCTGACCTTGGCGATGGGCTCGCCCAGCCGCAACAGCCGCACGTCACACCTCCCGATCGGCGTGAGTTCCCGCTCAGTATCCGGATCGACACGCTAGCGGGCTCGCTGTTCACCCGATCGCCTGACCTGTGTGACGGGGGTGGCCTCCGTGATTCGTGTGGCCAAAGTGATCGGTTGCGGGCACAATGGCATCCGGGAAAGACCGCGATGTGCGGGGCCGTCGGCGCGTTCGGGGACGTAGGGGAAGACGATCCTCGTCGAGCACCGGAGGTCAGCAGTGAGCACCCGTGGAAACACCCGAGGCGTGGTGTACGTCCACTCGTCGCCGACTGCGGTTTGCCCGCACGTCGAGTGGGCGATCTCCGGCACGCTCGGGGTGCGCGCAGAGCTGCGCTGGACGCCGCAGCCCGCCGCACCCGGCCAGTTGCGCGCCGAGTACGCGTGGACGGCCGAACAGGGCAGCGGCGCCAAGCTGGCCGCCGCCCTGCGCGCGTGGCCGATGATCCGCTTCGAGGTCACCGAGGACCCGAGCGCGGGTGTCGACGGCGAGCGCTGGTGCTTCGCGCCCGCGCTGGGCCTCTGGCACGCCCGCACCAGCGCCAACGGCGACATCGTCGTCGGCGAGGACCAGTTGCGGACCCTCGCCGCGAACGCCCGCGCGGGGGAGTCCTTCGCCTTCGGCGTCGACGAGCTGCTGGGCGCGTCGTGGGACGAGGCCCTGGAGCCCTACCGGCGCGCGGGCGACGGCGCGCCCATCACCTGGCTGCACCAGGTCGGCTGAGTGGCATCCTGGTCCGGTGCGCTCTGACCGGCAGTCCTGGCTGCTCCCGGCGGTCCTGCTCGCGGTGATGGTCACCGCGGCGGGCGGCCTGCTCGCCCGTGACCTCTACGCCGAGACCCCGGTGACCCCGCCCGCGATCCTCCCGACGAGCACCAGCGCGCTGCCCGTGGCCGAGCAGCCGGGCAGGCGCGACGTGCAGGGCACCCAGGACGCGACCAGGCACCCGATGTACGAGACCGTCCGCCAGCTCCTGCAGACGCACTTCGACGCCATCAACGGGCGCAGCTACGAGCGCTGGATGACCACGGTGACCTCGACGGTCACCAAGCACCGGCCCGAGGAGGACTGGCGGGCGGCCTACCGGTCCACTCAGGACGGCAGCGTCGTGGTGTACCGGGTCGAGAGCGGTCCCGCGGAGAGCGCCAGGGTGTTCCTGAGCTTCGTCAGCACCCAGGACGTCGCGGACGCGCCGCTGGAGCTGCCCGAGGAGTGCATCCGGTGGCACGTGGTCTACGCGGTGGTGATCGAGAACGGCGCGTGGCGCATCGACGCGGGCGCCACGGGGGCCAGCCCCCAGCACGACCCCTGCTGAACGCGAAAGCCCCTGTCCACCGCGGTGGACAGGGGCTTTCGCGTCGAGTTCTACAGCGGGATGTTGCCGTGCGCGCCGCGCCCGGCAGGCGCCGCTGCCAGGGCCTCGGCAAGGCGCTGGCGGGTCTGGCGCGGCTCGATGACCTCGTCCACCACGCCGATCGCCATGGCCCGCTCCACGCCGCCCGCGAGGCGCTCGTGGTCGGCGGTCAGCTGGGCCAGCTTCTCCTCGCGCTCGGCCTCCGGCGTGGCGGCCAGGGTCTTGCGGTGCAGGATGCCCACCGCGGCCTTGGCGCCCATCACCGCGACCTCCGCCTGCGGCCAGGCGAACACCGCGGTGGCGCCCAGCGAGCGGGAGTTCATCGCGATGTACGCGCCGCCGTAGGACTTGCGCAGCACCAGCGTCACCCGGGGCACGACCGCCTCGGCGAACGCGTGCAGCAGCTTGGCCCCCCGGCGCACGACCCCGCCCCACTCCTGGCCGACGCCCGGCAGGTACCCGGGCACGTCGACCAGCACGACCAGCGGAACCCCGAAGCTGTCGCACATCCGCACGAACCGCGCGGCCTTCTCCGCCGAGAGCGAGTCGAGGCAGCCGCCCTTGCGCAGCGGGTTGTTCGCGATCACGCCCACCGTGCGCCCGCCGAGGCGGCCGAGGCCGACGACGATGTTGGGCGCCCACTTCGCCTGCAGCTCCTCGAACTCCGAGCGCCCGTCCTCGCCCATGTCCAGCAGGCCGCGCACGACCGGCTTGATGTCGTAGGCCCGGTTCGGCTGCTCGGGCAGCAGCGCCCGCAGGTCCTCCTGGCCGCGCACGGCGTGCAGGTCGAACATGCCCGGCTTGGCGAACATCGCGGTGATCCGCCTGGCCCTGCGGTAGGCGTCGGGCTCGTCGTCGGCGAGCACGTGCACCACGCCGGACTTGCGCCCGTGCGCCTCGGCCCCGCCGAGGCCCTCCTGGTCGATCTGCTCGCCGGTCACGCTGCGGACCACGTCCGGGCCGGTGACGAACACCCTGCCCTGCGGGGCCATGATCACGATGTCGGTCAGCGCGGGCCCGTAGGCCGCGCCGCCTGCGGCCGGGCCGACGACCACCGAGATCTGCGGCACCCGGCCGGAGGCGCGGATCATCGCGGCGAAGACGTTGCCCACCGCGTCCAGCGACTCGACGCCCTCGGCCAGCCGGGCCCCGCCGCAGTGCCACACGCCGACGACCGGGCAGCGCTCCCGCAGCGCGGTGTCGATCGCCTCCACGATGTGCCCGCAGCCGTCGGTGCCCATCGCGCCGCCCATCTTGGTGGCGTCGGTGCAGTAGGCGATCACCTTGGTGCCGTTGATCCGGCCGCGCACGGCGTACACGCCGCTGGAGTCGGCAGGGCGCAGCGGCGCCAGCGAGTCGGGGTCGAGGAGCGCGGTGAGGCGGACCTGCGGGTCGCGGGGGTCCAGCTCGCGCCGCTCGTCGCCGCCGCTCTCCGGGCGGGTGGCCAGGGCGGTCATCTGTTTGTGCTCCCTAAGTGGGGGGTCATGCGGTGAAAGCGAGCGCGACGTTGTGCCCGCCGAAGCCGAACGAGTCGTTGATCGCGGCGTGCAGCTCCACCTTGCGCGGCTGCCCGGCCACCACGTCCAGGCCGATCCGGGGGTCGAGCTGCTCGAGGTTGCGGGTCGCGGGGATGACGCCGTAGTAGATCGAGAGCAGCGTGAAGATGCTCTCCACCGCGCCCGCGCCGCCGACCAGGTGGCCCATCGAGGACTTCGGCGCGGTCAGCACCACGTGCTCGCCGATGGCCTTGCGGATCGCGGCGGCCTCGCCGACGTCGCCGACCACCGTGGAGGTGGCGTGGGCGTTGACGTGGCCGATGTCGGCCGCGGTCAGCCCGGCCATCTGCACCGCGTGCTGGATGGCCCTGATCTGGCCGATGCCGTCGGGGTGGTTGCCGGTGATGTGGTGGGCGTCGGAGGTCATCCCGTAGCCCGCGAGGCGGCCGTACACCCGAGCCCCGCGCGCGGCGGCGTGGTCGGCGCGCTCGAGCACCAGCACACCCGCGCCCTCGCCGAGGACGAAGCCGTCGCGCTCGGTGTCGAACGGGCGCGAGGCCCGCTCCGGCTCGTCGTTGCGGGTGCTCAGCGTCCGCGACTGGGCGAACCCGGCCACCGTGATCGGGTGGATGCACGCCTCGGCCCCACCGGCGACGACCACGTCGGCCCTGCCGTTCTGGATCATCTGGTACGCGCTGGCCAGGCCCTCGGCGCCGGAGGCGCAGGCGGACGCCGGGGAGTGCACGCCCGCGCGGGCGCGCAGCTCGATGCCCACGTGCGCGGCCGGGCCGTTGGGCATCAGCATCGGCACCGTCAGCGGTGAGACCTTGCGCAGGCCCTGCGTCTCCAGGATGTCGTCCTGGTCGAGCAGGGTCACGGGGCCGCCGATTCCGGTGCCGATGCTGACCCCGAGGCGCTCGGGGTCGACCGACTCGTGCTCGTCGGTCGGCAGCTCGAAGCCCGCGTCCGCCCAGGCTTCCCTGGCCGCGATCAG
Organism: Actinokineospora lacus; assembly: GCF_053813445.1. NCBI lineage: Bacteria > Bacillati > Actinomycetota > Actinomycetes > Pseudonocardiales > Pseudonocardiaceae > Actinokineospora > Actinokineospora lacus. The sequence continues at coordinate 429,333 of NZ_JBQERA010000006.1, read as the reverse complement.
CGCGATCTGCTCGCACCGGTCGAGCCTGCGGGCCTGCACCCGGGGCAGCACCTCGCTGGGGTCGACCGCCAGCGGGGCGTGCAGCCGGGCGGGCAGGCCGAAGCGCTCGACCCAGTCCGCGTCGTTGCTGCGGACGCCGTTCGCGCCTGCCAGCAGCGCTTCCCAGGTGGCGGAGACGTTCCCACCGAGCGGCGTGGTTGCGCCGATACCGGTGACGACGACGTCGACGTTGCTCATGGGGTATTCCTTCGCGAAGCGGGAGTGGCCTGCCGGCGCCGGACGGCCCGGGGTGCTCCTTCGAGCGGGTGGATCAGACGTTGGCCGAGACGTACTTGACCGCGTCGCCGACCGTCTTGAGGTTGGCCAGCTCGTCGTCGGGGATCTTGACGCCGAACCGGTCCTCTGCCTGCACGGCGATCTCGACCATCGACAGCGAGTCGATGTCCAGGTCGTCCACGAAGGACTTGTCCGCGGTCACGTCGTCGGGTGCCACGCCCGCGACCTCCTCGACGATCTCGGCGAGGCCGGTGAGGATGTCCGAATCGCTGGGCTTGTCCGCCATCGCTGACGTCCTTCCTATTGTGCCAACCGGGCCGGTACCGCACCGCCCGGAAACCTTGTGAGCACCCTTTCAGGGGCAGATCACGGCCTGTCCGGCGTAGGACAGGCCCGCGCCGAAGCCGATCAGCAGCGCGATGTCGCCGGGCTTGATCCGGCCCGCGGCGCGCATGTGGTCCATCGCCATCGGGATCGACGCCGAGGAGGTGTTGCCCGAGTGCACGATGTCGTCGGCGACGACCATGTCCTCGCGCGCGCCCTTGGCCCGCAGCCGCTTGGCGATGGCCTCCACGATACGCAGGTTCGCCTGGTGCGGGATGAGGACGTCCACATCGGAGGGTCGCAGACCGGCGGCCTCCAGCGCGCGCAGCGCGATCGGCGCGATCTGGGTGGTCGCCCACCGGAAGACCGACTGGCCCTCCTGGAAGATGTAGCGGTTGTCGCGCATGTAGATCATGTCGACCAGGTCGCCCGCGCTGCCCCAGACCACCGGGCCGATGCCGGGGGTCTCGGACGGGCCGACCACGGCGGCGCCCGCGCCGTCGGCGAAGATGATCGCGTTGGCCCTGTCCACCGGGTCCACCCAGTCGGTCAGCTTCTCGGCGCCGATCACCAGCACCCGCCGCGCCGAGCCCGCGCGCACCAGGTCCGAGGCGGTGTTGAGGGCGTAGCAGAAGCCCGCGCAGGCGGCGTTGAGGTCGAAGGCGCCCGCGGCCTTCACCCCGATCCGGTCGGCCACCTGGGCCGCGCCGTTCGGGATGGGCGTCGGCATGGTGCAGTTGGCCAGGATCACGGTGTCCACATCGGAGGGCGTGAGGCCGGAGTCGGCCAGCGCCTTGGACCCGGCGATGACGGCCATGTCGACGAGCAGCTCGTCCTTGGCCGCGAAGCGCCGCTCGGCGATGCCGACCCGCTCCTTGATCCACTGGTCGGTGGTGTCCATGATCCGCGAGAGGTCGTCGTTGGTGACGATCCGCTCGGGCTGGTGGCTGCCCACGCCCATCAGGCGGGTCGCGGCCGCGCCCTGGGTGATGCGCAGTGCGGTCATGCGGTGGTGCTCCCGATCAGCTCGGCCACCGCGTCGAGGTCGGCGGGGCTCTTGAGGGCCGCGGTGGGGACGCCCTTCAGCTCGCGCTTGGCGAGGCCGACGAGCGCGCCCGCGGGCGGGAACTCGACGATCGCGGAAACACCGCGCTCGGCCATCGCCGCCTGGCACAGGTCCCAGCGCACGGGGCTGGTGACCTGCTCGACGAGGCGGGACAGCACGTCGGGTCCGGTGGTGACGACGGCGCCGTCGCGGTTGGACAGCAGTGTGCGCGCCGGGTCGGCCGGGGTCGCCAGCGTCGCGGCGTGGGCCCGCAGTGCCTCTTGGGCGGGGGCCATGTAGCGGGTGTGGAAGGCGCCCGCGACCTTGAGGGCGATCACCTTGGCGTCGGTGGGCGGCTCGGCGGCCAGCTCCTTGAGCGCCTGGGCCGAGCCCGCGGCGACGATCTGGCCCGCGCCGTTGCGGTTGGCCGCGACGAGGTCCAGCTCGGCGAGGCGGGCCAGGATGCCCTCCTCGGTGCCGCGGACCAGCGCGGCCATGCCGGTCTGCTCCAGCTCGCAGGCCGCGGCCATCTCCCGGCCGCGCACGGCGGCCATGGCCAGCGCGTCCTCGGCGCTGAGCACCCCGGCGATCACGGCGGCGGCGAACTCGCCGATGGAGTGGCCCGCGACCAGCGCCTCGGCGGGGATCTCCACGCGCTCGCGCAGGGCCTCGTAGGCCAGGAGGGTGGCCGCGACGATCAGCGGCTGGGTGATCGCGGTGTCCTTGATCTCCTCGGCGTCGGCCGTGGTGCCGAGCCGGGCCAGGTCCAGCCCCGTGACCTCGGAGAACCCCGCCAGGCGCTCAGCGGCGCCGGGCAGTTCGAGCCACGCGGAGAGCATGCCAGGGGTCTGGGAGCCCTGTCCGGGCGCGAGTAGTGCGATCACTCGTCCACTGAACACTGTTCCGGCCGTCGACGCGCATGCTGTGACTCACCAAGTCGACGCGGCTCCTTTGTAGGAAACCTCCAAAGGTTACCGGCCGATGAACGCCGTAGGCGGCCAAGAGTTGTCTGGTATGGCAGGATCACACGCAGTGATCACCACAGCCCGCGGGCCCTGGAGAGGCGGCCGACGGCGAGGGCGACCCGCAGCACGAGCGCGTCGCGGGGGTCGGCGGCGTTGCGCCCGGTGAGCTCGGTCGCCTTGCGCAGCCGGTAGCGGACCGTGTTCGGGTGCACGAACAGCTGGCGCGCGCACATCTCCAGCACCCCGCCCGCGGCCAGGTACGCCTCGACGGTCTCCAGCAGCGCGCCGCCCGCCTCCTCCAGCGGCCGGGCGACCCGGTCGATGAGCTGCCACTCCGCCTCCGGGTCACCGGCCAGCGCCCGCTCGGGCAGCACGTCGGTCGAGCGCACCGGGCGGGGGGCGTCGGGCCAGGCGACCACCGCGCGCAGCCCGGACAGCGCGTCGGCGGCGCTGCGGTGCCCCTCGGCCAGGCTCGCCACGGTCGGCCCGGCGACCACCGCGCCCTCGCCGAAGGCGTGCGCCATCCGGCCCAGCGCCTCCCGGTCGGCGGCGCTGTCGGTGGGCCCGGCCAGCACCACGACCAGCCGCGAGCCCTGGACCCCGAGCAGCACCGGCCGCCCGGCCCGCGCCGCGCGGCTGCGCACCTCGTAGACGACGGTGGGCGGGTCGTCCGATGGCGGGTTGCCGACCAGCACGGTCGCTTCGGCCGCCGGGTCCCAGCCCAGCGCGGCAGCGCGTGAGAGCAGGGACTCCTCCGCGTCGCCGCGCACGATCCCGTCGACGACCAGCGCTTCGAGCCGCGCGTCCCAGGCGCCGCGAGCTTCCGCGGCCGAGGCGTAGGACATGGCGGAGGCGAAGGCGACTTCCCGCCCGTAGCGCAGCACGGCTTCGGAGAGCACGGCGCGCTCGTCGTCGTCGGCGGCGAGGTCGGGCACCATCTCCTCGAACACCCGCAGCGAGACCCGCACCATTTCCACGGTCTGCCGCAGGCTCACCCACCGGGACAGCTCCCGCGGCGCCCCGCGGAAGGTGTCGGTGGTCAGCCGCAGGGCCTCACGCGGGTCCTTGAGCCACGCCGTGAACCCGGCGACGCCGTTCTGGGCCACCAGCAGCACACTGGCCCGCTGGTCAGCGGGCATCCGCCCGAACCAGGGGAACTCCCGGTCCATGGCCGCCACCGCCGCCGAGGCCAGCTTCCCCGAAGCCCGCTCCACCGCCCCCAACGTCCCCGCAGACAACCGCCGCCCACTCACCCCCCCAGACTCCCACACCCCACCCCCCACCGAACCCCCCAACCGGATCACCAACCGGATCACCAACCGGCCCCCGCCACCACCTCTCCCACCAACCCCCAGACATCACCCGCACCCCATCCGACCCCACCAACCCTCCGGAAACCACCGGCACCCCAAGAACATCACCAGCGAGCCCCCGGACACCACAGGCAACCCGGCGCCTCCAGACCCCCGTCGAGCTTCCAGACACCGCTGGCGAGCCTCCGACACCGTTGTTGAGCCTCCGACACCGCTGGCAACCGCCTGGACACCACGCTGGTTCAGGAACCCGCCGCACCGTGGGGGTCTGGGGGGCTCGGCCCCCCAGGAGTAATCGAAGGACCGATCCCAGCGAAGCGCGCAGCGCGAGCAGGGTCATCGAATCGGTCCGGAACAGGCCGCCCGGCATGTCGGTGCGCTCAATGCCGGGCGGCCATCTCCCCGGTCCCCACCGGTGATTCCACTATGGATCTATGGCGGGCGGACTGCCAGACGGGACAAGGGATTTCCCCCGTTCGTGGCATGTGTCTGCGGTTGCAGGGGCGGACGGCGGAGGAAAGGATCAAATAGGACAGTCATGACCGTCGGGGGACGTAGGGAGGTTCACGCCATGGGTCAGGAGCTTCGGGAAGGGCTGGGGCAGGCGTGGTCGATGGTGGCCACGTTCGTGCCCAAGCTGCTGGCTTTCCTGGTCATCCTGCTGATCGGCTGGTTGATCGCGAAAGCCGTGTCCAAGGGGCTGTCGATGCTCATGGGGAAGCTCGGCTTCGGCCGCCTCATGGAGAGGACCGGGCTCACCAACCTGACCCGGAACTCCGGCGTCGACCCCGGCACGATCATCGTCAAGCTCGTCTACTACTTCATCCTGCTGATCGCGCTGCAGCTGGCGTTCGGCGTGTTCGGGGATTCGAACCCGGTGAGCCAGCTGCTCAACGAGGTGATCGCGTTCCTGCCGCGCATCCTGGTGGCGATCGTGCTGCTGATCGTGGCCGCCGCGGTGGCCAGGGTGGTGCGCGACCTGGTGACCAGCTCGCTCGGCAACCGGCCGTTCGGGCCCGCGCTGGGCACGGCCGCGTACGTCCTCATCCTGGCGCTCGGTGTCATCGCCGCGCTGAACCAGGTCCACATCGCGACCTCGGTGACCACCCCGGTGCTCATCACCGTGCTGGCCACGGTCGGCGCCATCCTGGCCATCGGCCTGGGCGGCGGCCTGATCAAGCCGATGCAGGAGCGGTGGGGCGGGTGGATCGACCGCGCAGAGTCGCAGCTGGGCGGCAACTCGTCTCCGCGCGGTCAGGCTCCCCAGGGCGCGTACACCGCGCCCCCGGGCAGTGCTGAGGCCCCGACCCCGCCCGCCGGGTTCGAGCAGCGTCCGCCGCAGTAAGTGCCGCAATAGGTGCCGCGGTAGGTCGTGCGTGGTCGAAGGGCGCCGGATCGTCTCAGGCGCCCCTTCGGCGTGTTCGAACGGCATCCCAGGCGAGGTGGGCGGGAACATCCACATCGCGTCCCGCGTTGCGGGGTGTGGAGACGTGCGCTCCGGGGTCGGTGCAACTCCGAGCCGGCGGTGACAGCCCGCGACCCGCTCGCTGAGCGGTTGACCTGGTGGAATTCCGGGGCCGACGGTCAAAGTCCGGATGGGAGGACGCGCGCGCCGCCCGCGCGCGCCCTGGTGCCGCACGGGCGGTCTGCGGCGTCCTCCTGTCCGCCCCCGGGGTGCCTGGGGCGAGGAGGATGACGTGCACGTGCTGAGGGAAAGCGGCTTCGTGGTGTTCGGGCAGCCGGTCACCTGGGCCGAGCTGATCGGGCAGGTGTTCGCGCTCGCCGTGGTGTTCCTGGCGCAGCGGCGGACCCTGTGGACGTGGCCGGTGCAACTGGTGTCGGTGGCCCTGCTCTTCGCCGTCTACACCTCCGCGCACCTGGGCGGGCTGGCCGTGCGCCAGGTCGTCGTCGGGCTGATCGCGGTCTACGGCTGGTGGGCGTGGACCCGGCGCCGGGACCCGGTGTTCGGCGTGGCCGTGCGCCGGGCGACAGGGACGGAACTGGCCGTGGTGGCCGCGCTGTACGCGGGCGGGACCGTGGCGTTCGCGCTGGTCCTGGAGTCGCTGGGCGCCTCGTGGGCGCCGTGGCCGGACGCGGCGATCTTCGTCGGGACTGTGCTGGCGTTCGCGCTGCAGGCCCGCGGCCTGGTCGAGTTCTGGCTGGTGTGGCTGGTGGTCGACGCCGTCGGCGTGCCGCTGCAGATCGCGTCGGGCCTGTGGTTCAGCGCCGGGGTCTACCTGGTGTTCGCCGGGCTGGTCGTGCACGGCTGGGTGAGCTGGTACCGCTCGGCCCGCGCCCAACTGGCCGTGGCGTGACGACGGGGGCGCCCCACTGAAGGGACGCCCCCGTCGTCGATCAGGCCACGCCGGGGTCGGACGTCTGCGGACCGGCCGCGGTGACGTCGTCGATCCGGTAGCGGCGGGCGGCCTCGGCCGCCGTCGAGGCGTCGACCTCGCCGCGGCGGGCCAGCGCGCTCAGCACGCCGACGGTGATGCACTCGGCGTCGACCATGAAGTGCCTGCGCGCGGCCGGGCGGGTGTCGGAGAAGCCGAACCCGTCGGTGCCCAGGGTCAGCATGTCCGTCGGCACCCACGGCCGGATCAGGTCCGGCACCGCGCTCATCCAGTCCGACACCGCGACCACCGGGCCGGACGAGCCTGCCAGCGCCGTGGTGATGTACGGCTTGCGCGGCTCGGCGCCCGGGTGCAGCAGGTTGCGCCGGTCGGTGTCCACCGCCTCGCGGCGCAGCTCCGACCACGACGTCGCCGACCACACGTCGGCGTGCACCCCCCACTCCTCGGCCAGCATCCCCTGCGCCTTCAGCGCCCACGGCATCGCCACGCCGGAGGCGAGGATCTGCGCGCGCGGGCCGTCGCCGCCCTCGGCCTGGCGGTACCGGTAGAGCCCGCGCAGCAGGCCCTCCACGTCCAGGCCCTCGGGCTCGGCGGGCTGCTGGTAGGGGTCGTTGTAGACGGTGAGGTAGTAGAAGATGTCCTCCGCCTGCTCCCCGTACATGCGGCGCAGGCCGTCCTTGACGATGTGCGCCAGCTCGAAGCCCCACGCCGCGTCGTAGGCCACCACGGCCGGGTTGGTCGCCGCCAGCAGCAGCGAGTGCCCGTCGTTGTGCTGGAGGCCCTCGCCGGTCAGCGTCGTGCGCCCCGCGGTGGCGCCCAGCACGAAGCCGCGCGCCATCTGGTCGGCCGCGGCCCACAGGCCGTCGCCCGTGCGCTGGAAGCCGAACATCGAGTAGAAGATGTAGACCGGGATCATCGGCTCGCCGTGGGTGGCGTAGGAGGTCCCCGCCGCGGTGAACGACGCCGTCGAGCCCGCCTCGTTGATGCCCTCGTGCAGGATCTGGCCCTGCTCGCTCTCCTTGTAGGACAGCATGAGCGAGGCGTCGACGGAGGTGTAGAGCTGGCCCTGCGGGTTGTAGATCTTCTGCGTCGGGAACATCGAGTCCATGCCGAACGTGCGCGCCTCGTCCGGGATGATCGGCACGATCCGGCCGCCGATCTCGGGGTCCTTGGCCAGGTCCCTGATCAGCCGGACGAACGCCATCGTGGTGGCGACCTCCTGCTTGCCGGAGCCGCGCTTGACCACCTCGTAGACCTTGTCGCCGGGCAGCACCAGCGCCTTGGCCTTGCCGCGGCGCTCGGGCAGGTACCCGCCGAGCTGGCGGCGGCGCTCCTGCAGGTACTGGATCTCCGGGGCGTCGTTGCCCGGGTGGTAGTACGGCGGCAGGTACGGGTCGTGTTCGAGCTCGGCGTCCTCGATCGGGATGCGCAGGGTGTCGCGGAAGAGCTTGAGGTCGGCCAGCGCCATCTTCTTCATCTGGTGCGTGGCGTTGCGGGCCTCGAAGTGCGGGCCGAGGTTGTAGCCCTTGATCGTCTTGGCCAGGATGACCGTCGGCTGGCCGTGGTGGTCCATCGCCGCCTGGTAGGCCGCGAAGACCTTGCGGTAGTCGTGGCCGCCGCGCTTGAGGTTCCAGATGTCCGGGTCGGACATCGGCTTGACCAGTTCCTTGGTGCGCGGGTCGCGGCCGAAGAAGTGCTCGCGGACGAACGCGCCGTCGTTGGCCTTGTAGGTCTGGTAGTCGCCGTCGGGCGTGGTGTTCATCAGGTTGATCAGCGCGCCGTCGCGGTCGGCGTGCAGCAGGGCGTCCCACTCCCGGCCCCAGATGACCTTGATCACGTTCCAGCCCGCGCCGCGGAAGTGGGACTCCAGCTCCTGGATGATCTTGCCGTTGCCGCGGACCGGGCCGTCGAGGCGCTGCAGGTTGCAGTTGATGACGAAGGTCAGGTTGTCGAGCTGCTCGTTGGCCGCGACGTGGATCAGCCCGCGCGACTCCGGCTCGTCCATCTCGCCGTCGCCGAGGAAGGCCCACACGTGCTGGTCGGAGGTGTCCTTGATGCCCCGGTCGCGCAGGTAGCGGTTGAACCGCGCCTGGTAGATCGCGTTCATCGGGCCAAGGCCCATGGAGACGGTCGGGAACTCCCAGAAGTCCGGCATCAGCCGCGGGTGCGGGTAGGACGGCAGGCCGCCGCCTGGACCGGCGTGGGAGAGTTCCTGTCGGAACCCGTCGAGCTGGTCGGCCGAGATGCGGCCCTCAAGGAACGCGCGGGCGTAGATGCCGGGGGAGGCGTGGCCCTGTACGTAGATGTGGTCGCCGCCGCCGGGGTGGTCCTTGCCCCGGAAGAACCAGTTGAAGCCGACCTCGTAGAGGGCGGCGGAGGACGCGTAGGTGGAGATGTGCCCGCCCACCCCGACGCCGGGCCGCTGCGCCCGGTGCACCGTCATCGCCGCGTTCCACCTGATCCAGGCGCGGTAGCGGCGCTCGACCTCCTCGTCGCCGGGGAACCACGGCTCCTTCTCGGTCGGGATGGTGTTGACGTAGTCGGTGCTGGTCAGCGCGGGGAGGCCGACGTGGCTCTCCCGGGCGCGCTCCAGCAGGCGCAGCATCAGGTAGCGGGCGCGCTGCTGGCCGCCCGCGGCGAGGGCGGCGTCGAAGGAGTCCAGCCACTCCGACGTCTCCTCGGGGTCGATGTCCGGGAGGTGCGCCGCGAGGCCGTCACGGATCACGCGGACCCGCTCGGGCGTGCTCTTGCTGTTCTGGGAGGCCAACTCCGAACTCCAGCCTGCGTCGATGGGGCAGTGCACGCGCGCGCGGTTAACGCGCGCGCGTATGGACACTCTGCCATGCTGCTCTGAATCGTGACTGACGTCATCGTTACTGGTCAGTACGGGTGGCGAACCCGATCTGGGGGGACACCATCGCGGCGTGTCGGGAAGCGGACGGTTGCGCTGGTGGCCACACTCAGTGTTCGCTATCGCCTAACCGAACAGGCATAACGCGGTCGGACGGGCTCTGGAAGCCCGACCGACGCGAGAGCGGGACTGGAGGAAAGACACCGTGGTGGCCGCGGGAGACGCCGGGTACGCAGGCGTCGCCGACAAACTGGGGATCGCACAAGACAACGTCGTCCAGGAAATTGGCTGGGACGAGGACGTCGACGACGAGATTCGCGCTGCCGTCGAGGAGCGCATCGGGAGTGAGATCCTCGACGAAGACGCCGACGACGTTGTCGACGTCGTCCTGCTCTGGTGGCGGGAGGACGACGGCGACCTCGTGGACGCGCTCATGGACGCCATCGGGCCGCTCGCCGACAGTGGGGTGATCTGGGTGCTCACACCGAAGACCGGCCGCCCGGGCCACGTCGAGCCCAGCGAGATCGCCGAGGCGGTGCCAACCGCGGGGTTGTCGCAGACCTCGAGCGTGAGCGTGGGGGAGGACTGGATCGGCACTCGCCTGGTCTCGCCGAAGACGGCCAAGACGAAGCGTTGACGTCCACCCGTCGAACACCCGGGCGGTCCGCCGTCCGGGTGCCCTAGGCTTGGTCGAAGCACCAGCCGATCGTGTATATGGGAGGACTCTGCAGATGGCGATCGAGGTCGGTTCCAAGGCCCCGGACTTCACGCTCAACGACTACAACAAGCAGCCGGTGAAGCTGTCCGACTTCCGCGGCGACAAGAACGTGCTGCTGGTCTTCTACCCCTTCGCCTTCAGCGGCATCTGCACGGGTGAGCTGTGCCAGGTGCGCGACGAGCTCGCCGAGTACTCCGACAACAACGTCCAGGTCCTCGGCGTCTCGGTCGACACCCCGTTCAGCCTGAAGGCGTGGGCGGACCAGCAGGGCTACACCTTCCCCCTGCTGTCCGACTTCTGGCCCCACGGCGAGGTCGCGAAGACCTACGGCGTCTTCCACGAGGACGCGGGCCTGGCCCTCCGCGGCACCTTCCTGATCGACACCGAAGGCACCGTCCGCTACGCCGAGGTCAACGCCCCCGGCGAGGCCCGTGACCAGGACGCCTGGAAGAAGGCCGTCTCCACCCTGGCCTGACTCATCGCGGCCTCCCGGCAACCCCGTGCCGGGAGCCCCGCGGGCGTATAGCTCAGCGGAAGAGCACTCGGCTTACACCCGAGCGGTCGCAGGTTCAAATCCTGCTGCGCCCACCAAAATTGACTCTCTCGAACCCTCGCACCCTGAACAGGGTGCGAGGCGGAGACGGGCAAGCTTTCACCCTCCACCTCGGCCTGACCGCCCGTGAACGCCGAAGGGCGCAACTACTCGCTGGCAGACTGCAATTGAATAAGCCAGTGCTCCTTCTTCTTTGTGAACGTTCCTTCAGGCAATTGCGGTCTTATTCCTGTCGGTTGTGTGCATCGTGTGTAGAAGTCGCCAAGCTTGCTGATCGCGATAGTCTGGGTCGACGGCGACCGTCAACTGTGCAAGATCATTCTGACTTTGCGGGCAGCGCAGCGCTGCTCGTCGCCTCTATGCTTGTCGGTATGCGTGTTTTGTTTGTCAGTCTTGGGTCGGTGGGGCACACCTATCCGTTGATTCCGCTTGCCGTCGCGGCGCGGGATGTGGGGGTTGAGGTGCATTTCGCGGCGGGGGAGGGGGTGCATGGGCCGTTGGAGGCTGAGGGGTTGCGGCCGTTTCGGCCCGCGGACTCGTTTTATGAGATCTATGCGGAGGACCTTGAGCCGGAGTTGGCGCGGTTGCGGCCTGATCTGGTGGTGCACGGGTGGGGGTGCCGGGGGCGGCCATTGCCGCGTTCCGGGCGGGGATTCCGGGAATCTGGCATGGGTTCGGGCGGATGATTCCTGAGGGGATCGGGTTTGAGCTGCCGACCAGGATCGCTGGGGCTCCCGGGCGGCCGCACCTTGATATCTGTCCGCCTTCCTTGCAGGACGAGGGATTTCTCGCCGCGGAAGACCGGATTGAACTGCGGCCCGTGTCGTATTCCGCGCCGGGTGCGCTGCCGGTGCGGGACAATGGCGGGAAGCCGCTGGTCTATCTGACGCTTGGCACCGCGTTCGGGACTCCCGAGTTGCTCGCCATGGCCATTGACGGGCTGGCGGGGCTGGACGTGCACGTGGTGGTCGCCACTGGGCGGGTCCTCCCGGAGCAGCTTGGGGACGTGCCCGGCAATGTCACGGTGCGGGAGTGGGTGCCGCAGGCGGAGTTGCTGCCGCATGTCGATGTGGTTGTCCACCACGGGGGCAGCGGGACCACTCTGGGGGCGCTCGCCGTCGGTGCCGTGCAGTTGATCCTGCCGCAGGGGGCCGACCAGTTCGCCAACGCGGAGGCCGTGACCGCCGTGGGAGCGGGGGTGCGGCTGCTCCCGGACGAACTCGGCGCGGACGCCATCGCCTCCCAGGTTCAGAAGCTGCTGCCATGCCGTACCGGGTACAGGGACGCGGCGCGGGGGCTTGCCGAGAAGATCGCGCGCATGCCGTCCCCGGCGGAGGTCGCTCGGAGGCTGCCGGAGTACGCCAAGCGCGCGTGAGCGCTCTGTTGTGGCATCGCCCGACCGGCGGTGGGGGCAGGAGGGGACTCATGGTGCGAGTGGGCGCCAGGGGTGTTCCCGGCTAGGCATGGATACCGTTCGGGGGTTGCCTGCCGTTCGGGTGAATGCGCCGATCGGCGGAGTGTGTTCGGACGAACGGCGCAACGGGGTGGTTGGGGCCCGTTCGTCGCAGGTTGTTGCTGTTTGGGCTCGGGGCACCGGTGAGGGTGTCCTCGGGGGTTTGGGGGGAGGGCAAACTGGCTTACATGCGGCACCGCTTTCAGGTAGGGCTCCCCGCGGCAACAGGGAGCCCTACGCGGTGTCCGCACTCCTCGAGTACCCCGATGAAGAGCCAGAAGGAGGACGAACATGCTGACGGTAACGCGTTCGCGAGGTGATGAGCCAGCGAAGCCCGCGCGGGTCTGGGTGATCCTGACCGCCGCGGGTGGTCAGCAGGAGGTCGTGCCGCTCAGGGAACTGTTCGAACGGCCGCGGTTCCTCGACTGGGTGGAGATCGTCACCCGCAAAGGATCGGTCGGCGGCGAGCGGACGCACCTGAGGCGGCGCTGACAGGAGCGGCAGGCTGGTGCACCAATCACCAGCCTGCCGCCTCCCCCGCAACGATGGCGAACGCCTCAGGGTGCGGCCGGCCACCGAGGCTGTCGGGCGGTGTCCCTATCGTCACCTCACGACACCGCGCACCTGGAGGCCCCGTGACCGAGGAGATCGGCCCGCTCGTCGCCCGCACCATCACCACCCGCGCCGCCGACGGGCGCACGATGATCGGCCACGCCGTGCTGTGCCGCGACGCCGATTCGGTGGCGCTGTGGCAGGTCAGCACGGACGGGCTGGCCACTGGCGCCTGGGTGGTCCCCGCCGAGGAGGCCTTCGGCGAGGCCGCCGCCTGGCTGGTGAGCTGCTGCGCCCAGCGCGCGGTGATCGACGTCGACGTCGAGCCGGGCCTCGCGGTGCTCGCCGAGCTGCGCGAGGCCGCGGGTGTCACCGGCCCCGCCCCGCGCTCGGTGTCCCTGGTGGACGCCGTCGCCGAGATCGCCGCCGTGCGCGCCCAGTGCGAGGCGGCGGTGGCCGAGCGCAAGGAGGCCAACAAGGCGATCCAGTCCCTGGAGTGGCCGCTGGACCTGCCCGCCGAGGCCCCCACCGACCTGGCGGGCTTCCGCGAACTGGCCCGCCTGCCCCATCCGCGCGCCGAGCGCGCCGTGGCCGCCGAAGCGCTGTCGCGGTGCGCGGTGGCGGGGTGGGTCGTGCAGCGGTGGAAGGAGACGGTCTCGGTCATGCGCAGGCGCAACTACCTGCTGGAGCTGATCGGCGGCCCGGCGCTGCTGCCGCCGCGCTGGGAAGCCGTGCTGTGCGAGGCGTTCACCGACTAGGTCGTGTTTCAGATGTGGGGGGCGGGAGAGTCGTGATCAGTCCACTCGCCGGCGGTGCGGACGGATCGTCCTCATACCGGTGTTGTATTCGGGCGTGTCCGGCCCGTGCCGCCTGCGGGCGGACTGGCGCGGCTATGCCGTGTCCCACATCTGAAACACGGCCTAGGTCGGGGCTGGAGAGTCGTGATCAGTCCCGGCCGCCTGCGGTGTGGACGGATCGGTGTCGTGTGCGGGCGGACTGGCACGGCTGGGCCGTGCTTCATATCTGAACCACGGCTTGGTGCCCCGCGCCGGTGATTTCGGCGCGGAGTCAGGCCGTCGGGAAGTCAGCGGACCGGCTGCAGGTCCTCCTCCGGCTCGGCGGACTCCGCTGCCAGGGCGATCGCCGGTGCGGTGCGGTTCTTGTTGCGCTTGCGGATGATGTGGACGGCGAAGAAGGCGACCGCCGCGCCGCCGACGACGAGGATGCCGCCGGTGCTCAGGTACTTCTCGATCTGCTTGGCCGCCTCGCCGAGCGCCGCGCCGATGGCGATGTGCAGGGCTGACCAGCACGCCGCGCCCGCGACGACGGCGGGGAGGAACTTGCGGTACGGCAGGCCGGAGGTGCCCGCGGCGGCCGGGGTCAGGGTGCGGACGACGGGCAGGAAGCGGGCGAAGAACACCGCCCAGGCCCCGCGCCTGCGCAGGATGTCGGTGGCCCTGTCCCAGCCGTCCACACCGTACTTCTGGATGAGCTTGGTCTCGCGCAGCTTCGGCCCGAACCGGCGGCCGATGGCGTAGCCGACCGAGTCGCCGACGCCCGCGCACACCGTGACCACGCCCCACAGGATCAGGAACCGGGCGGTGGAGTTGACCGTCGTGGCCGCGATGAGCAGGCCGCCTTCGCCGGGGGCGATGAAGCCGAGGCCGATGGTGCACTCGGCCAGCACCAGGCCGCCGGTCGCGGCGACCAGGGCGGGCTGCGGCAGGGCCTGTAGCCAGGTCAGGACGTCAGTCAACAGCGCCACGGTGGTTGATCCCCCCTCGAACTGCGGCCGCCCCGCTGGCGCCGCACGTGAAGTCTCTCGTTCAGAGGGAGCCTGGCATAAGCGGGTTCCACCCTGAATCAGACTGGGAGCGGACCCGTAGGGGCTACTTGCGCAGTAGCGCGGTGATCTCCTGGCGCGCCTCGCCCGCCTCGGCGAGGTGGCGCAGGTTCTCCGGGACGGTGTCGCCGCGGTGGGCGACGGCCTGGGTGTAGAGCCTGCCCGCGCGGTAGGACGAGCGGACCAGCGGACCGGCCATCACCCCGGCGAACCCGATCTCCTCGGCGGTTTCCTTGTGCGCCAGGAACTCCTCGGGCCTGACCCAGCGCTCCACGGGGTGGTGGCGCACGCTCGGGCGCAGGTACTGGGTGATCGTGATGATCTCGCAGCCCGCGGTGTGCAGGTCGCGCAGCGCGGCGGTGACCTCATCGGCGGTCTCGCCCATGCCCAGGATGAGGTTGGACTTGGTGACCAGGCCCACCTCCCGCGCGCGGGTGATGACCTCTAGCGAGCGCTCGTAGCGGAACGCGGGCCGGATGCGCTTGAAGATGCGCGGGACGGTCTCGACGTTGTGCGCGAGCACCTCAGGGCGCGACCCGAAGACCTCGGCGAGCTGCTCGGGCTCGGCGTTGAAGTCCGGGATCAGCAGCTCGACGCCGGTGCCGGGGTTGAGGGCGTGGATCTGGCGGACGGTCTCGGCGTAGAGCCAGGCGCCGCCGTCGGGCAGGTCGTCGCGGGCCACGCCGGTGACCGTGGAGTAGCGCAGGCCCATCGCCTGCACGGACTCGGCGACCCGGCGCGGCTCCTCGCGGTCGAGGTCGGCGGGCTTGCCGGTGTCGATCTGGCAGAAGTCGCAGCGGCGGGTGCACTGGTCACCGCCGATGAGGAAGGTCGCCTCGCGGTCCTCCCAGCACTCGAAGATGTTGGGACAGCCCGCTTCCTCGCACACCGTGTGCAGGCCCTCGCGCTTGACCAGGCCCTTGAGCTCGCGGTACCCCGGGCCCATCTTGGCCCGGGTCTTGATCCACGATGGCTTCTTCTCGATGGGCGTCTCGCTGTTGCGCGCTTCCAGGCGCAGCAGCTTCCGACCCTCAGGCGCGACCGTCACGTCCGCCAGGTTACGCCGCGCCTCGCGGTGAGCGGCATCACGCGGGGTCAGGGGCCACGCCGGTCAGCTCGGCGGTGCGCTCCCAGAGCCCGCGGCCGAGGTCGGGATTGAGGGCAGCCGCGCGGGGCTTGGCCGGGCCGGGATCGCCGTAGACCTCGCCGGGGCCTTGCGGGCCGTAGTACTGCCCGCCGGTGACGTCGGGGGCGGTGGCGGCGTAGAGCTGGGGGAGGGCGCCGCGCTCCAGCGACTGGGTGATGAGTCGGTTGCCGAAAGAGACCACCGAGGTCAGCGCGCGGCCGAGTGCTCCGGAACTTCGCTGGCGGGCGGAGTTGGCGGCCAGCTCGGTCATGGTCATACCGGGGTGCGCGGCGACGCTGAGCACGTCGAGGCCCGCGGCGCGGACCCGGCGGTCCAGCTCGATGGCGAAGACCAGGTTCGCTAGCTTGGCCGCGCTGTAGGCCGCGGTCGCGCGGTAGCGGCGGCGCTCGAAGTTGAGGTCGTCGACATCGAGGCCGGGGCCGCGGTGGGCGATGCTGGAGACGGTCACCACGCGGGCCGACTCGCGCAGCGCGGGCATCAGCAGCCAGGTCAAGGCGGCGTGGCCGAGGTGGTTGGTGCCGATCTGCAGCTCGAAGCCGTCGGCGGTGCGCCTGTGCGGGGTGGCCATGACGCCCGCGTTGTTCATCAGGACGTGCAGGCGGTCGTCGGTGCGCTCGCGGACCTCGGCGGCGGCCCTGCGCACGGAGGCGAGGTCGGCCAGGTCCAGGGGCAGCAGCTCGGCCGCGCCGTCGATGGTGGCCAGCGCGGCCTTGCCGCGGTCGACCGAGCGGCAGCCCATGAGCACGTGCGCGCCTCTGCCCGCCAGGACTTGCGCGCTGCGCAGGCCCAATCCGGAGTTCGCTCCCGTGACCAGGACCGTGCGGCCACTCAGATCGGGGATGTCGGCCTCGGACCACGCCATGTCGCGCCCTTCCTACTCATCAGTACGTCCCATGTTAGGGGCGCGCTGATGAGAAGGTCCTCAGGCGCTGGTGACCAGCCCGCGCAGGAACTGCTCGACGGGGTTGCCCCGCCGCTGGACCTGCTTGGGCGGCGCGGAGCGGATCAGGGTGAGGAAGGCCGCGCCCACCCGGCTGATCTCCGCGCGCGGCTCGGCGGGCCCGGCGAGGCCCGCGGCGAGCGCCAGCATCCGCTGCTCGCCTGCGATGGCCGCGGTCAGGGCGCTGTCGGCGTTGGCGTCGAGCACGCGGCGCAGCACCGGGTTCTCGGCGGCCGTGGCGCGCCAGGCCGCGGCCACCGCCTCGACCAGATCGATGCCGGGGTCGCGCTCGGCCTCGAGCTGCGCCAGCCCCACCCGGCCGGTCAGGCGCACTGACCAGCGGTAGTGCAGGGCGAGCAGCGCCTCACCGCGATCGGCGAATTCCGCCGCGGCCTTCTCCGGGAGGGGCAGCGGGCCCTCCGGGTCGTGCCTGGCCAGCTCAAGCACCGCGTCGAGAGCGTCCCGCCTGCGGTAGAAGTCGGTCCAGCCCATGGCTCGTTCCCCTCTCGCCGTGACCTGCGCCATACCGTGAGTTTGCGACATACCATCGGTACGGTCCCGATGTCGCCAACCTACCACGGGTACGTACCGTCGGTATGTCGTAATCTCGTGACCGTGGTGACAACCTCGTCGCGAAAAGCCGACTACAGCGAGTCGACCAGGCAGGCCCTGGTCGACTCCGCGGTCGAGCTGTTCACCGAGGGCGGCTACGCAGCCACGTCACTGGACGCCGTCGCCCGCCGCGCCCGGGTCACCAAGGGCGCGCTGTACCACCACTTCAGCGGCAAGCAGGCCCTGTTCGAGGCCGCGTTCGCCACCGTGGAGGCCGTCGTCGTCGCCCGGCTCGGCGACGTGGTGGTCAACGGCCCCGGCAGCGCGTGGGACCGGGTTATCGGCGGCGTGCGGGAGTACGTGCGGGTCTGCCTGGAGCCGTCCTACCAGCGCATCGTCATCCACGAGGGCCCGGTCGTGATGGGCTGGGAGCGGTGGCGCGCGGCGGAGGAGCACTACAGCTACGGCCTGATCCGCGCGGCCCTGGAGTCGCTGATGCGCGCCGGGGAGATCGACGAACTCCCCGTGGAGACCACCGCCCGCATCCTGTTCGGCGCGCTGTCGACCGGCGCGGCGATCATCGCGGGCGCCGAGGACCCGGAGCGGGCGGTGGCGGAGGTCTCGACGACGATCGTGCGGGTGCTGGAGGGGATACGCCGCTCGCCGGTCAGCTGAGGGCGAAGGTGACGCCGGGGACGCTGGGCGTCGCCTGGCGGATGTCGTGCTCGCGCACGGGCAGGGCGCCTTCCAGGGCGTCCGGGACCGCGGCGCGGGCGAGGGGGAGCACCTCGGCGACGGTGACCTGGCGGCCCAGCTCGGCGGTCAGGGAGGTGACCCCGGCGTCGCGGATGCCGCAGGGGACGATGCGGTCGAAGGCGGTGAGGTCGGCGTCGCAGTTGATCTCGAAGCCGTGCAGGGTGACGCCGCGCTGCACGCGGATGCCGATGGCGGCGACCTTGCGCTCCGGGCGGGTGGCGTCGGCGGGCAGCCAGACGCCGCTGCGGCCCTCGACGCGGCCGGTCGGCAGCCCGAAGGCCGCGCACACCGAGATCAGGGCCTCCTCGATCCGGCGGACGTACTGCACCACGTCGATCGGGTCGTCGAGCTTGATGATCGGGTACCCGACCAGCTGGCCCGGCCCGTGCCAGGTGATCTTGCCGCCGCGGTCGACGTCGATGACCGGGGTGCCGTCCGCGGGGCGGTCGGCGGGCTCGGTGCGCTTGCCCGCGGTGTAGACCGAGGGGTGCTCCAGCAGCAGCAGCGTGTCCGGACCGGCGCCGTCGGCGCGGGCGGTGGCCAGCTCGCGCTGGAGCTCCCAGGCGGGCAGGTACTCGATCAGTCCGAGTTCGCGCACGGCCACCGGGTGGGCGTCGGCGCGGCAGGAAGCGGTGCTCACACCCGCGACCTTACGCCGCCCCGCCGGGCCGGGAGCAGCCCAAGGCCGGTGGCGGTGAGCAGGCCGAGGCCGACCACGCCCAGGCTCGCGCCGAGCACGTCGGTCAGCCAGTGCACGTCCAGCACCATCCGGCACAGCGCCGCCAGCGCCACCGCGGCGACCGACCACCACAGCACCGCCCGCAGCCACCGACCGGCCAGCCACGCGCACAGCACCACCGCGGTGAAGGCCGCCGACGCCACCGACACCACGTGCCCGCTCGGGAAGCTGAAATCGGGGTACTCGCGCGGCCTGCTCCGCTCGAACAGCGGCTTGGCCAGCGACACCGTCCGGCACGCCGCCAGCAGCACGGCCGACCGCAACAGCAGACCCCGCACCTCCCGGTCGCCTCGGCGGTGCGCTGCCAGGGCCGCGATGAGCAGCCCGAGCCCGAGGACCACCGGCAGGACCGGCCCCAGCACCGCGCTCACCACGAACGCGACGTCACCGACCCCCGCCTCCCAGCCGCCGCCCACCGACTCCGCCACCAACCGGTCCACCGTCGGCGTGGTGTCCGACACGGTCACGCCCAGGACCAAAAACGCGATCAGCAGCAGCCCGCCCGCGCTGATCCGGCTCATCGGGTCTCTGTGGCGGCCAATGCCTTGTCCACCGTGGAATAGGTGAAAGTGAACCCGTTGTCCTGCAACACCTTCGGCACGAGGTGTTGGCTGCGGAGAACCTCGTCGGCCAGTTCGCCCAAGGCCAGGTGCAGGGCGGTCCGGGGGACGGCGAAGGGGGCGGGGCGGTGGCGCGCCGCGGCGAGGGCCCGGGTGAACTCGCTGTTCCGCGCCGGGGTCGGGCCCACCAGGTTCACCGGGCCGGAGATGTCGGTGCGCAAGAGGAAGGCCAGGGCGGCGACCTCGTCGTCCAGGTGAATCCAGGGCATGTACTGCTTGCCGCTGCCCAGGCGCCCGCCCAGGGCGAGGGAGAACAAGGGCCGCAGCGGACCCAGCAGACCGCCGCGAGGGGACAGCACCTGCGCGCTGCGGGCCAGCACGACCCGGGCGTTCGCCGCGGGCGCGGTCGCCCGCTCCCACTGCTCGCACAGCTCGGCCAGGAAGCCCGAGCCCCGGGGCGCGGACTCGTCGGCCGGGCCGCCCTCGGTGTCGCCGTAGTAGCCCACCGCGGAGCCGTTCACCAGGACCGGCACGCCGTGCTCGGCCACCGCGGCGGCCAAGACCTCCGTGGGCTCGATCCGGCTGTCCAGCAGCACCTGCTTGCGGGCCGCGCTCCAGCGGCGGTCGGCGACGCCCGCGCCGCACAGGTTGACCACCGCGTCGGCGCCGTCGAGGGCGCCGGGGTCCAGCCGCCCGGCCGGGGGGTCCCAGCCGCGCTCGTCGGCCGCCGAGGGCGCGCGGCGCACCAGGCGCACCACCTCGTCGCCGTCGCGGCGCAGTCGGGCGGCCAGGGCGGTCCCGATGAGGCCGGAGGACCCGGCGAGCACAACACGCATGCGGTTGATGGTCCCTGACCCGGCTGACGCCCGCAGGATCGGGTGAACGCGGACCGGGCCGCCCCCACGAATGGGGACGGCCCGGAAACGGCGATCGCTACAGGCCCAGGTCGGCCTCGAAAGCGCCTTCCTCCAAGCGGGTCTTCACCGTGCTGAGGAACCGGCCCGCGTCCGCGCCGTCGATGAGGCGGTGGTCGTAGGTCAGGGCCAGGTACACCATCGAGCGGACGGCGATGCTGTCGTCGCCGTTGTCGTCGGTGACCACGACCGGGCGCTTGACGACCAGGCCGACACCCAGGATCGCGACCTGCGGCACCGGGATGATCGGGGTGTCGAACAGCGCGCCCTGGCTGCCCAGGTTGGTCAGCGTGAACGTCGCGCCGAACAGCTCGTCGGGGGTCACCTTGTTGGCGCGGGTGCGCTCGGCGATGTCGACGATCTTGTGCGCGAGGCCCGCCAGGTTCAGCTCGCCCGCGTTGTGGATGCCCGGCAGCAGCAGCCCCCGGTCGGTGTCCACGGCGATGCCCAGGTGCTCGGCGGCGTGGTAGGTGACCTCTTTGGTCTCGTCGTTGATCGAGGCGTTGAGCTTCGGGTGCTGCTTGAGCGCCTCGACAGCGGCCTTGGCGAAGAAGGGCAGGAACGTCAGCTTGACGCCCTCGCGCTGCTCGAAGGCCGTCTTCGACCGCGTCCGCAGCTTGGCCACCCTGGTGATGTCGACCTCGATGACCTGGGTGAGCTGCGCGGCGGTCTGCAGCGACTCGACCATCCGCCGCGAGACCGTCTGGCGTAGCCGCGTCATCTTCTGCGTGGTGCCGCGCAGCGTGGTGTCGACCTGGACCGGCTTGCTCGTCGCGACCGGAGCGCTCGTCGCCGCGGCGGCGGGCTGCTGCGGCTGCGGGGCGGGGGCCTTGGCGGCCTCGGCCGCGGCCAGCACGTCCTGCTTGCGGATGCGGCCGCCGATGCCGGACCCGCGCACCGAGCCCAGGTCGACGCCGTGCTCGGCGGCCAGCTTGCGCACCAGCGGGGTCACGTAGGGGGAGCCGTCACGGCCGCCCTCGCCGCCCTGGGGCGCGTCCTGCTTCGGCGCGGGCGCCTGCTGCTTCGGGGCCTCCTGCTTGGGAGCCTCTTGCTTCGGCGCTTCCTGCTTGGGGGCCTCCTGCTGGGGCGCTTCCTGCTGGGGAGCCTCGCTCTGCTGGGGGGGCTCCGGCTCGGACTGGGCCGGGGCCGCCGAGCTGTCGCCGATCACGCCGAGCTTGCCGCCGACGTCGACGGTGGTGTCCTCGCCCGCGGTGATCTCCAGCAGGGTGCCCGCCACCGGCGAGGGGATCTCGGTGTCGACCTTGTCGGTGGACACCTCCAGCAGCGCCTCGTCGACCTCGACGGAGTCGCCGACCTGCTTGAGCCAGCGGGTCACGGTGCCCTCGGTGACGCTCTCGCCCAGCGCGGGCATCGTCACGTCGGTGCCCTTGGCGTTGCCCTTGGGCGCGTCGGGGGACGGCTGCGGCTCCGGCGGCGCCTCCTCCTCGGCCCGCGGCTCGGGCTCCGGCTGGGACTCGGGCTGGGATTCAGGCTGGGCCTCGGGCTCGGGCTGGGACTCGACGTCCCCCCCGGAGTCCTGACCCGAGTCACCAGGGCCGTCCCCGATGACGGCGAGCTGCGCGCCCACCGCCACGGTCTCGTCCTCCTGCGCCACGATCTTCTGCAGCACACCCGCCGCGGGCGAGGGGATCTCGGTGTCGACCTTGTCGGTGGACACCTCCAGCAACGGCTCGTCGACGGCGACGGTGTCGCCCTCCTGCTTGAGCCACCGCGTCACGGTGCCTTCGGTCACGCTCTCACCGAGCGCGGGCATCTCTACGGAGAACGCCATGGTTTCCAGGACTCCTCGGACTTGCTAGCGGGCTGACAGGGTGGACCTACGGACCCGCGGTCAGCCGTGCACGTGCAGTGGCTTGCCCGCGAGGGCGAGGAACGCCTCGCCCAGGGCCTCGTTCTGCGTCGGGTGGGCGTGCACCAGCGGGGCCACGTCCTCGGGGAATGCCTCCCAGTTGTAGATCAGCTGGGCCTCGCCGATCAGCTCGCCGACGCGCTCGCCGACCATGGTCACGCCGACGACCGGCCCGTTGGGCTCGCGGACCAGCTTCACGCCGCCGGAGGTCTTCAGGATCTGGCTCTTGCCGTTGCCCGACAGGGCGTAGACGAGGGTCTCGGCGCTGCCGAACTTCTCCTTGGCCTGCGCCTCGGTGAGGCCGACCGAGGCGACCTCCGGGTTGCAGTAGGTCACCCGGGGGATGCCCGCCTCGTCGATCAGCCTGGGCTCCAGGCCCACGATCTGCTCGGCGACGAAGATGCCCTGCTGGAAGCCGCGGTGGGCCAGCTGCAGGCCGGGGACCAGGTCGCCGACGGCGTAGACGTTGGGCAGGTTGGTGCGCAGGCGCCCGTCGGTGACGACGAAGCCGCGCTCCATGGCGACCCCGGCCTCCTCGTAGCCGTGGCCCGCGCTGTTGGGGCCGCGGCCGACCGCGACGAGCAGCAGGTCGGCCTCCAGGGTCTCCCCGGACTCCAGGGACACGGACACGCCGGTGTCGTTCTGGGTGGCGCCGGTGAACCGCACGCCGGTCTTGAAGGCGATCTTGCGCTTGCGGAAGGCGCGCTCGAGCTGCTTGGAGGCCCACTCGTCCTCGGCGGGCACCAGCCGGGGCAGCGCCTCGACCACGGTCACCTCGGCGCCGAAGGAGCGCCACACGCTGGCGAACTCCACGCCGATCACGCCGCCGCCGAGCACGACGACGCGCTCGGGGATGTGGTCGAGGTTGAGCGCCTGGTCACTGGTGATGATCCGGCCGCCGATCTCCAGGCCGGGCAGGGTGCGCGCGTAGGAGCCGGTGGCGAGCACGACGTTCTTGCCGGTGTAGCGGGTGCCCTCGACCTCGACGGAGTTCGGGCCGACGAAGGTGCCCGCGCCGCTGACCAGGGTGACCTTGTTGGCCTTGACCAGGCCCTGCAGGCCCTTGTAGAGGTTGGCGACGATGCCGTCCTTGTAGGAGTTGACACCGTGGATGTCGATGCCCTCCAGCGAGGACTTCACCCCGAACTTGTCGCCCTCGCGGGCGAGGTCGGCGACCTCGGCGGCGTGCAGCAGGGCCTTGGTCGGGATGCAGCCGCGGTGCAGGCAGGTCCCCCCGACCTTGTCCTTCTCCACCAGGATCACCGACAGGCCGAGCTCGGCGGCGCGGAAGGCGCACGCGTAGCCGCCCGATCCGCCACCGAGGATCACCAGGTCGGCTGTGGCGGGGGTGTCAGTCACGGGATCTCCTCGACGAGCGACTACGTGGTCCAGGTCGCCCGCGCGGTGTCCGGGCGTGCCACCAGCGACCATCTTTCCACTTCGCGGCGTTGCGCCGCGCAGTGGCCGGGGTGTCGGAGACCACGATCAGGTTACTAGTCGGTACCCCTGGGACAATGGACGCACAGAGCCCGGATCAGCCGATTACGGAGGTGGGCCGACGTGGGCCTTTTCGACTCGCTGCGCCGCAAGCGCGGCAAGGCCAAGCCCGGCACCTTGCGCCCGGCCAGCAAGCAGGACACCACGCACCTGGACGAGTGGGCGAACTCCAGGACCGGCGTCGAAGCCTACGTCGAGCCCCGCACCAACGTCACCGACACCACCGTCGTGCTGGTCGCGCACGACGGGGAGTGGACGCGGCGGCGCATCGCCGACTTCGACGCCGCCCTGGAGTTCGGCCGCAAGCGCAAGATGCCGGTCTACGAGGTGGCCCGCGTCGGCTATCCCCAGCGCATGCGTGACTACATGGCCCGTCAGAAGAAGGAGGGCCAGGACTAGCCGTTCTCGGCGATGTCGGCCAGCACGGCGGCCAGCGTGCGCACCGGGACCCCGGTGCCGCCGCGGCTGGTGTAGCCCCAGGCGCCCTCGGCGTTGTAGGCCGGGCCCGCGATGTCGACGTGCGCCCACGGCACGCCGTCGGCGACGAACTCGCCGAGGAAGATGCCCGCGGCCAGCATCCCGCCCCAGCGGTGCCCGGTGACGTTGGCCAGGTCGGCCAGCCGCGAGTCCAGGTCGGCGCGCAGCTCCTCGGGCAGCGGCATCGCCCACGCGCCCTCGCCGACGGCGCGGCCCAGGGTGGCCACCCGGTCGCGGAACTCCGGCGTGCCCATGACCCCGGAGGTCCGCTTGCCGAGGGCGACGACCTGCGCGCCGGTCAGCGTCGAGGTCTCGATGAGGTAGTCGGGGGCGTCCTCGCAGGCGCGCACGATGGCGTCGGCCAGGATCAGCCTGCCCTCGGCGTCGGTGTTGAGGACCTCGACGGTCGTGCCGCCGTACATCGTCAGCACGTCGCCGGGGCGGTAGGCGTCGCCGGAGGGCATGTTCTCGGCCATCGGGACGGTGGCGGTGACCTCCAGCGGGTACTTCAGCTTCGCCGCCAGCACGACGGTGGCCACGACCGCGGCGGCGCCGCTCATGTCCGAGGTCATCTGGTCCATCGCGGCGGCGGGCTTGATCGAGATGCCGCCGGTGTCGAAGGTGATGCCCTTGCCGATCAGGGCGACCTTGGCCTTGGGCCGGGCGCCGCGCCAGGTCATCCTGACCAGGCGGGGACCGCGGGTGGAGCCGCCGCCGACGCCCATGATGCCGCCGAAGCCGCCCTTGCGCAGGGCCTTCTCGTCGAGCACCTCGACCTCGAGCCCGGCGGCCTTGCCCAGGGCGGCGGCCTTCTCGGCGAAGGAGCCGGGGTAGAGGTCGTTCGGCGGGGTGTTGATGAAGTCGCGGGCGGTGGCCACCGCCTCGGCGATCGCGGTGGCGGCCTTCAGCGTGGCCCGGTGCTCCTTGAGCGTGCCCTCCTCGGGCACGGCGAAGTCGACCTTGACCGCCCCATCCTTGGCAGGCCCGTTCTTGGCTGGCTCGGACTTGTACGCGGTGAACGAGTACGCGCCCAGCGCCGCCCCCTCGACCGCGGCCTGCAGGTCGAGAGTGGACAGCAGGCTGGCGACGCGGGCGGTGCCGCTCAGCGCGCGCGCCGCGGCGCCCGAGGCGCGGCGGACCTGCTCGCCCGCGATGCCGTCCTCATCGGAGCCGAGGCCGACGGCGACGACGACGGTCGCGGGGACCTTGCCGAGGGCGGGCAGCTTGACGACCTCGTCGGCCTTGCCGGTGGCGCCCAGCGCGGTCAGCGTCTCGGCGAGCGTGCCCCCGAAGGCCGCGTCCACGGCCTCGGCGCCGGGCTGCAGCGCCACGCCGTCGGCGGTGCGGACGGTGCCGAGGACGAGCGCGTCGACGGCGGCCTCGGCGGCCGGGGTGGCGGCCAGCGCCAGCTTGGGGGCGGTCACTTGGTGGCTCCTAGGGAGTTCTGTCGACCGGCCGCGGCCTCATGGGCGCCCCAGGTCGGTCCGGGCGAGATGTGGACGAATGCTAACGACTTGCCACTGGCTTTCAACCGAAGTCGGCTGGAGAAACACCGGGGAGATCTGGCACGGTTGTGACCGTGACAGAGCTGGGACAGGCCACGGGCGCCGCCTCGGTTATGGTGCCGGGTTTCCTGCTCGGCGCCATGGCCGCGGGCGCGCTCGCGGTCGCCGGGCCCGCCGCGGCCGAGGCGGGTGGCTGGGCGCTGGCCGGGCTCGTGCTGACCGTCGTCGTGGCGGGTCTCACCACTGCCTCCATGATCGACCTCGCCGCGCACCACGGCGCGTTGAGCGGGTACGCGCACGTCAGGGAGGCGCGCGGGCCGTGGATGGGTCGGGTGGCGGCCGTGCTGTCGGTGTCGGGGCGGGTGGTCGCGGCGGGGGCGCTCGCGTCCGCCGCTGGTCACGCCGTGTTGCCCTCGGCGCCGCGGGCGGCCGCCGTCGCGGTGGTGGTCCTCGCCGCGGGGCTGGTGGTGGCGGGCTTTCGTCCACCGCCCGCCGTGCTGCATGTGGTGATCGTCACACTGGGTCTTGTGGTGGCCGCATGCGTTGTGGTGGCGCCGGTTGCGCCGCCGGACGTGCCCGGGGACGTCGCGGGGGTTGACAGCCCACTCGGCGTCGTGCCCGCGGCCGGGCTGCTGTTCCTCGGGTTCGCGGGCATCGAGCGGATCACCGGGGTGCGGCCGTCGCGGGCGCTGCTCGTGCTCGGCGGTGGCGCGGCGGTGCTCGCCGTCGTGGTGTTCGCGGTGCTGCGCCAGCTCGGCGGGCCGCGCCTGGCGGCCTCCCCGGCGCCGCTGCGCGACGCGCTCGCCGCCGCGGACGGGACCGCGCTGACCCCGCTGCTGGTGCTCGGGCTGGCCGCGGCGGCGGTGCTGGTGGTCCGCCCGCTGCTGTCCGATGTGGCCGGAACCCTCCGCGAGCTGGCCGACGCGGGCGAGCTGCGCTCCGGGGTCTACGCCGGACAGGCGGCGGCGGTGCTCGCGGCGGGGGTGGCGGTGGCGCTGCCCACCGGGTTCGCCGTCGCGCTGGCTGTGACGCTGCTGCTGGGCTACTTCGCCGTGGTCAACTCCGCGGCCCGGACGCTGGCGCGGTGCGAGCGCTCGTCGTGGGTGCGGTCGGGGTGCTGCGGGCTCGCGCTGTGCGTGGTGCTGGCGGTCAACGTCTCGGTGCCCGCGCTGCTGGCCGCGGTGGCCGTGCTGCTGGTCGGCGCGGGTCTGTTCGCCATGGTCAGGTCAACCGCGGGTAACGAAAGGTAGCTTTGCGACAGTCGGACTTCCGATCCTCGGGATACCGATTTCCCCGGCTGGCGCGGCGGGCTACCGTTTTCCCATGACGCCCTTCACACGCACCCCCAACCCGCAGCCGGCGACCCCGGAGAGGGTCGCGGAGGTACTGGCGAAGCCGGGCTTCGGGCAGCATTTCACCGACCACATGGTGACAATCCGCCACACCGTTGCCGACGGCTGGCACGACGCCCGTGTCGAGCCCTTCGCCCCCATCACGCTCGCCCCGTCCGCGATGGTGCTGCACTACGGGCAGGCCATCTTCGAAGGGCTCAAGGCATACCGCCAGCCCGACGGGTCGATCGCCTCGTTCCGGCCGGAGGTCAACGCCGCCCGGCTGCGCTCCTCCGCGCGCCGCCTCGCCATGCCCGAGCTGCCCGACGAGCTGTTCATCGCCTCGCTGCGGGAGCTGCTGGCCGTCGACGCGCACTGGGTCCCGACCCGGGACGAGGAGTCGCTCTACATCCGGCCGTTCATGATCTCCACCGAGGCGGGCCTGGGGGTGCGCCCGGCCTCGGAGTACCTGTACCTGGTGATCGCCTCCCCCGCGGGGGCGTACTTCCCCGGCGGGGTGAGGCCGGTGACGGTGTGGCTCTCGGCCGAGTACGTGCGCGCCGCGCCCGGCGGCACCGGCGCGGCCAAGTTCGCGGGCAACTACGCCGCCTCCCTCGCCGCGCAGGCCCAGGCCGCCGAGCAGGGCTGCGACCAGGTGGTGTGGCTCGACGCCGTCGAGCGCCGCTGGGTGGAGGAGATGGGCGGGATGAACCTGTTCTTCGTCCTCGGCTCCGGCGCCGACGCCCGCCTGGTCACCCCGGAGCTGTCCGGCGCGCTGCTGCCCGGGGTCACCCGCGACTCGCTGCTGGCCATGGCCGCCGACCTCGGCTACGGCGTGGAGGAGCGGCGCATCTCCACCGACGAGTGGGAGAAGAAGGCCGAGTCCGGTGAGCTGACCGAGGTCTTCGCCTGCGGCACCGCGGCGGTGATCACCCCGGTGGGCCACGTCAAGCACGCGGGCGGCGCCTTCGACATCAGCGGCGGCGCGACCGGCCCGGTGACGACCCAGCTGCGCGAGAGCCTGATCTCCCTGCAGCGCGGCGGTGTGGCCGACACCCGCGGCTGGATGACCACGCTGGTCCCGTGACCCGGGCGCTGTGCGCCGCGCGTGGTCGCGGCGCACAGCGCGGGGTGTCCGGGTCAGAGCGTGCCCGGGATGAGGACCGCCAGGGTGGCCAGCTCGCAGGCCGCGCCGAGGACGTCGCCGGTGACCCCGCCCAGGCGCCTGCGGACGTGGCGGATCAGGACCGCGACCACCAGCGCGGCCAGCACGACGCCGGTCGTGGCCGCCCAGGGGTCGCCGGGGACGGCGAAGGTGGCCGCCGCGACGGCGACGGCCAGCCAGGCGACGGGGACGAGCCCCGGCTGGGTGCTCGCCACCAGCGCGCCCAGCCCCTCGGGGCGCGCGGCGGGGATGCCGCGCAGGCAGCAGGCGGTGAACGCGATCCGGCCCGCGGTGACGGCCAGGACGGCGACGCCGAGCCTGCCGGGGTCGAGGGCGGCGAACGCGGCGGCCTGCCCGCCCATCACCACGATCAGCGTGGCCACCGCGAACGGGCCCGCGCCGCCGTCGCGCATCACCGCGAGGGCGCGCTCGGGCGGGCCGTAGCAGCCGAGGCCGTCGGCGGTGTCGGCCAGCCCGTCGAGGTGCATACCGCGGGTGGACAGGGCCAGCAACGCCACCGCCAGCAGCCCGCCCAGCAGCGGCGGCAGGCCGATCAGGTGTGCTGTCCACAGCAGAGCGAAGGTCGCCGTTCCCAGGAGCAGCCCGACGACCGGGGCCAGCGCGATGGCCCTCCCGGCCGCCCGTCCGTCCACTTTGGGCACGTGCAGTGGCAGGACGGTGAGCCAGGACAGCGCCAGGCGCACTACTCCCCGCCCGCGGTGCTCACGCCCGCTTCGCCGAAGGTCGCCATCTCGGCCAGGACGCGCACCGCCGCGGCGACCAGGGGCAGCGCGACCGCCGCGCCCGAGCCCTCGCCCAAGCGCATGTCCAGATCGATGACGGGCGTCAGCTCCAACTGCTCCAGCACCATCTGGTGCGCGGGCTCCACCGAGCGGTGCCCGGCCACCCACCACCGCACCGCGCCGGGCGCCAGCTCCTCGGCCACCAGCGCCGCGGCCCCGATGACCACGCCGTCGAGGATCACCGGGGTCTTGCGCACGGCGGCCTGGGCGAGGAAACCGGCCGCGGCGGCCAGGTCGGCGCCCGCGGCGGTGCGCAGCAGGGCCACCGGGTCGGCGGTGACCGGCCGGGCCCGGCGCAGGGCGTCGCGCACGGCGACGGCCTTGCGCATCCAGCCCTGGTCGTCGATGCCGGTGCCGCGGCCCACCACGGCGACCGGCTCCGCGCCGGTCAGCGCGGCGATCAGCACCGCGGCCGGGGTGGTGTTGCCGATGCCCATGTCCCCGGCGATCAGCAGGTCCGCGCCGCTGTCGACCTCCTCGTCGGCGATGGCCCTGCCCGCGTCGATCGCCTGGCGGACCTCGGTGTCGGTGAGGGCGTCCTCGCGGTCGATGGAGCCCGAGGAGCGGCGCACCTTGTGCCCGGCGACGCCCTCGGGGGTGTCGGCGTCGACGGCCATGTCGACCACCCGCACGCCCGCCCCCGCCGCCGCGGCCAGCACGTTGACCGCCGCGCCGCCCGCGACGAAGTTCGCCACCATCTGCCCGGTGACCTCGCTGGGGTAGGCCGAGACGCCGTGGCGCGCGATGCCGTGGTCACCGGCGAACACCACGATCCGGGGCCGGGTGAACGGCCGCGGCGGGCAGACCCCCTGGCACGCGGCGATCCAGACGCCGAGCTCCTCCAGCCGCCCCAGCGAGCCCGCGGGCTTGGTGAGCTGGCCGTGGCGGGCGATCGCGGCCTCCCGCGCGTCCCCGCTCGGGGCTTCGACAGGCGGGAAGTTCACCGGGTGCCTCCTTGTTTCAGGCGCAGCGGCAGGCCCGCGACCAGCAGCAGCACCTCGGTGCACACCTCGGCCATGGACGCGTTCACCGCGCCGAGCTCGTCGCGGAAGAGCCTGCCAGAGCGGGTGCCGGGGACGACACCCAGCCCGACCTCGGCGGAGACCAGGGTCAGCGGGGCCGGGCAGGCGAGGGCGGCGTCGACCAGCGCGGTCCTTTGTGGGGTGAGGTCGACGCCGCCGTCCCAGGCGTTCGCGTCGTCCAGCTCGTTGGTCAGCCAGGTGGCGAGGTCGTCGACCAGCACGGGCAGCTCGGCCGTCCGGAGCGCCGCGGTGAGGCAGGCGGTGTCCGGCGTCTCGACCGTGCGCCAGCTCGCGGGCCTGCGCCCGATGTGCGCGGCGATGCGGGCGTCCCACTCGGCGTCACCGGGGACGCGCCGCGCCGTCGCCAGGTAGAGGGCGGGCCCGTTGTCCAGCAGCCCCTCGGCGTAGGCCGACTTGCCCGACCGCGCCCCGCCGAGCACCAGCGTCATCCCCACGGCCGCGCACGCTACCGTTGCCGCGGTGAGCTTCTTCTGGCGGTACGAGGACAACTCCGGCGCGTCCGTTCCCGGCCCTGACCAGCACTTCGAGGAGCGGGTCATGGCCGAGGAATGGCTCGGCGAGCACTGGCGGGACCTGGCCGACCGCGGGGTCGACCAGGTCACCCTCGTCTACGTCGGCGAGGTCGTCTACGGCCCGATGAGCCTGCACTCGCCGTAGGCCCTAGCGGTCAGCCCGGCAGGATCGCGGCGATCTCGTCGGCGGCGGCCTGCCCGTAGGCGCCCGCGATCCGCTTCACCGCGATGGCCTTGTCGAAGGTCCACTCCTGGGTGCCGATGGTCTCCAACACCAGCACGGCGATCAGCGAGCCCAGCTGCGCCGAGCGCTCCAGCCCCAGGCCCTGGGTGAGGCCCGCGAGCAGGCCCGCCCGGAAGCCGTCGCCGACGCCGGTCGGGTCGGACTTGGCGGTCTCCGGGACGGCGCCGACGTGGATGCTGGTGCCGTCGGCGGAGACGATCTCCACGCCCTTCTCGCCGAGGGTGGTGATGCGCAGCCCGACCCGGGACATGACCTCGGACTCGGTCCAGCCCGTCTTCTGGCGCAGCAGCTCCCACTCGTAGTCGTTGCTGAACAGGTAGTCCGCGCCATCGATGAAGGAGCGGATGGCCGCGCCGTCCATGCGGGCCATCTGCTGGGAGGGGTCGACGGCGAACGTGTACCCGCGCTGGCGGCACTCCTCGGCGTGGCGGACCATGCCCTCGGGGTCGTCCGGGCTGATCAGCACCAGGTCCAGCCCGCCCGCGTGCTCGGCGACCGGGGCCAGCTCGATGTTGCGCGACTCGGACATGGCGCCCGCGTAGAACGAGGCGATCTGGTTCATGTCGTCGTCGGTGGTGCAGACGAAGCGGGCGGTGTGGGCGACCTCGGAGACGTGCACGCCCGAGCAGTCCACGCCGTGGCGCTCCAGCCAGGAGCGGTAGTCGGCGAAGTCGGCGCCGACCGCGCCGACCAGGATCGGGGCGCAGCCCAGGACACCGAGGCCGAAGGCGATGTTGGCGCCGATGCCGCCACGGCGGACCACGAGGTCGTCGACCAGGAAGCTCAGCGACACCCGGTGCAGCTGGTCGGCGACCAGCTGGTCGGCGAACCTCCCCGGGAAGTGCATGAGGTGGTCGGTGGCGATGCTTCCGCTGACGGCAACGGGCACGAGGCGCTCCCTGTCTCGGGCTGGTCGTCTGCACGCGACCACCCGGACGGGTGGCCATGGATCACCGTTCGACACTACCGGGGCGTACCCCTGGGCAGGGCAGCGCGAACGTGCCTAGTGTGCCGGAATGAGCACTCTGGAACCGGAGAGCATCGGAGATTTGATAGCCGACTGCGCCGACATCCCGTCCGACCTCCTCGCCGCCGCCGACCTCCCAGGGCCGCGAGCTGCGGCGACGTGGTCGGTGGACGAGAAGTGCGTGGCCCAGGTCGCCGACCTGGACGCCTACGTCTGAACAAGCGGCGAGGGCCGCGACTGTGACAGTCGCGGCCCTCGCCGTCAGTGCTGCTTCAACGCGCGATCAGTTGCGCGCGATCAGTTGAACGAGTCCCCGCAGGCGCAGCTGCCGCCCGCGTTCGGGTTGTCGATGGTGAAGCCCTGCTTCTCGATCGAGTCCACGAAGTCGATGACCGCGCCCTGCACGTACGGCGCGCTCATCCGGTCCACGGCCACCTTCAGGCCGCCGAAGTCCTTCATCAGGTCGCCGTCGAGGCTGCGCTCGTCGAAGAAGAGCTGGTAGCGAAGGCCCGCGCAGCCGCCGGGCTGCACCGCGATGCGCAGGTGCATGTCGTCACGGCCCTCCTGGTCGAGCAGGGCCTTGGCCTTGGTGGCGGCGGCGTCGGTCAGCTCGACACCGTGGGTGGCCGCCTCGGTGCTGTTCTGCTGAGCGGTCGTCATCGTTCTCCCTCGGACAGGTCCGGCTCGGGTCGTACTCCCAGAACAACAGGGTACGCGCGGGCATTGTTCCCGCCGCCCCTGCGCCCATGGTGACACAGCGACGGACGTGCGGGGCAACCTTGTGAACAGCTCAACGCGGGCCGGGCCTCACCGCCACTGGCGGGCCACGTGCTCGGCGAGGTCGGCCAGCGTGCCCGCGGGGTCGGCCAGCGCGGCGGCCACCGACCCGGCGTGCTCGGCGACGGCGTGCACCTCGGCGATGCCGATGGAGGCGGCCTGGGTGCGCCCCACGCTGGCCTGACCGGCCAGGGCGAGGCACGGCAGCCCGCGCTCGGCGGCGGCCGCGGCGACGCCGGTGACCAGCTTGCCGCGCAGGGACTGCCAGTCGAGGCTGCCCTCACCGGTGATCACCAGCCCGGCCCCGGCGACCGCGGCGTCCAGGCCGGTGGCGGTGCGCACGATCCCGGCGCCGGAGGCGCGCGTCCCGCCGAGGGCGAGGATGGCCGCGCCCAGCCCGCCCGCGGCGCCCGCGCCCGGCTCGTCGGCGACCGGCTCGCGCCACCCGGCCAGCACGCCCGCCCACTGGGTCAACCCCGCTTCGAGCCGCTCGACGGCGGCCGGGTCGGCCCCCTTCTGCGGACCGAAGGTGACGGCCGCGCCGTGCGGACCCAACAGGGGGTTGGTGACGTCGGTCGCGGCGACGATGTCGTCCAGGCCGCCGAGGTCGGCGGTGCCCTCGACGCGGGCGCAGCGGACCAGGGCCGACCCGCCCTCCAGCGGCGTGCCGTTCTCGTCGACGGCGACCGCGCCCAGGGCGGCCAGCATCCCGGCGCCGCCATCGGTGGTCACCGACCCGCCCAGGCCGATCACCGCGCGGCGGAAGCCCTGGTCCCGGGCGGCGGCGAACAGGTCGCCGACCCCTCGGGTGCCCACGCGCTCGCAGACCTCGGCGCGCCGCCCGGCGGGCACCAGGTGCAGGCCCGCGGCCTCGGCGGACTCCAGGTAGGCGACGCCGCCGCTGCCCAGCCAGCGCGCCTGGACGGGCTCGCCGAGGGGCCCGGTGACGGTCTCGGTGCGCAGTTCGCCGCCGATGGCCGTGTGCAGGACCTCGACGAACCCGGGGCCGCCGTCGGCCAGCGGGCGCAGGACCAGCTCGTGGTCCGGGGCGCCGCGGCGCCAGCCCGCGGCGATGGCGGTGGCGGCCTCGGCCGCGGTCAGGGTGCCGCCGAAGCAGTCCGGGGCGATGACGACTCGCACGAGCCGGAGCATAGCGATCACCGCGGCTGTCCTACCCTTGTCGCGTGAGGTTCCTTCGCCGCAACCCGGCCACCACCGACGACGCCGACCAGGCCGAGGAGTCGGCCGTCACTGTGGGCGAGGACGCCCAGCCCAGGGGCTACACCCCGCCCAAGTCGCGAGCGACCCCCAAGCGCCGCGAGGCCGAGCGCAAGCGCGGCCCCGTCGCGCCGCCGCCGAAGACGACCCGCGAGGCGATCCGCCGCTCCCGGGGCAACAAGGAGGAGCGCAAGGCGCTGGCCGCCAAGCGCCGCGAGCAGCGCGTCCAGCAGCGCGAGCGGATGATGGCGGGCGACGAGAAGTACCTCATGCCCCGCGACCGCGGTCCGGTGAAGGGCTACATCCGCGACCTGGTCGACTCCCGCCGCAACCTGCTCGGGCTGTTCATGCCGCTGGCCATCCTGGTGTTCGTGGCGCTGCTGGTGCCGTCGCTGGCCGTGCAGTACTACGCCACGCTGGCGTGCCTGATCATGCTGGTGGCGATGATCGCCGAGGCCGTGCTGAACGGCAGGCGGATCGCCAAGCAGGTCAGGGCCAAGTTCCCGAAGGAGACCGGCCGCGGCTTCGGCATCGGCTGGTACGCCTTCGTCCGCGCCACGCAGCTGCGCCGGATGCGGGTGCCCAAGCCGAGGGTGCGGCCCGGGGAAGCGGTTAGTTAGCAGTTCGAACTATGCTGGCGGCATGGAGTTTCGTCGCCTCGGCCGCAGCGGCCTCAACGTCAGTGAGATCTCGTACGGCAACTGGCTCACCCACGCCTCCCAGGTCGAGGAGGACGCCGCCCACGCGTGTGTGAAAGCGG
Source organism: Actinokineospora lacus (assembly GCF_053813445.1). Taxonomy (NCBI): domain Bacteria; kingdom Bacillati; phylum Actinomycetota; class Actinomycetes; order Pseudonocardiales; family Pseudonocardiaceae; genus Actinokineospora; species Actinokineospora lacus. Next base: position 395,309 of record NZ_JBQERA010000006.1, on the reverse strand, counting down.
CCCTCGACGCGGGCATCACCACCTTCGACACCGCCGACGTCTACGCCAACACCAAGGCGGAGTCGGTGCTCGGGCGGGCGCTGAAGGGGCAGCGCCGGGAGGGCCTGGAGATCTTCACCAAGGTCTTCTGGCCCACCGGCCCCGGCGGCCCGAACGACCGCGGGCTGGGCCGCAAGCACATCATGGAGTCCGCGCACGCCTCGCTGCGCAGGCTCGAGACCGACTACCTGGACCTCTACCAGGCGCACCGCTTCGACAAGACCGTGCCGCTCGAGGAGACCATGCTGGCCTTCGCCGACCTGGTCCGCCACGGCAAGGTCCTCTACATCGGCGTCTCGGAGTGGAACGCCGAGCAGATCACCCGCGGCGCGGCCCTGGCCCGCGAGCTGAACGTGCCGCTGGTCTCCAGCCAGCCGCAGTACTCGATGCTCTGGCGGGTCATCGAGTCCCAGGTCGTGCCCGCCTGCGAGCGCGAGGGCATCTCCCAGATCGTGTGGTCCCCGATCGCCCAGGGCGTGCTGACCGGCAAGTACGCCCCGGGCGCCGAGCCCCCGGCGGGCTCGCGCGCCACCGACGAGGCCGGCGGCAAGAACATGATCGCCCGCTGGATGCGCGACGACGTGCTCACCGCGGTGCAGGACCTGCGCCCGCTGGCCGAGCAGGCCGGGCTGTCCCTGGCCCAGCTGGCCATCGCCTGGGTCCTGCAGAACCCCAACGTCGCCTCGGCGATCATCGGGGCGTCGCGGCCCGAGCAGGTCACCGAGAACGTCAAGGCCGCCGGTGTGACGCTCGACGCCGACCTGATGGCCAAGATCGACGACGTTCTCGAGGGCGTTGTCGAGCGCGACCCGATGCAGACCGTCACCCCGTGACCGCGCTCCCGGTCGCTCCCGGCCTCGGGGGCGACCGGGGCGGCGTCACGCGGTGAGGATCACCGGGCCGTCGGCGGTGATGGCGACGGAGTGCTCGGAGTGGGCGGCCCGGCTGCCGTCGCGGGTGCGCAGGGTCCAGCCGTCGGGGTCCACGTCGTAGGGGTCCTCGCCGCCCTTGTGGAGCATGGGCTCGATGGCCAGGACCAGGCCCTCCCGCAGGCGCATGCCCCGGTTCGGGGCGCCCTCGTTGGGCACCGACGGGGACTCGTGCATGGCGCGGCCGATGCCGTGGCCGCCGAAGTCCGGCGGGATGCCGTAGCCGCCCGCGCGGGCGACCGTGCCGATGGCGTGGGCGATGTCGCCCATCCGGTTGCCGGGCACGGCCGCGGCGATGCCCGCCGCCAGGGCCCGCTCGGACGCCTCGACCAGGGCGAGGTCGGTCTCGTCCGGGGTCCCGACCACGAAGGACATGGCCGCGTCGCCGTGCCAGCCGTCGAGGTGCGCGCCGAAGTCGATGCTCAGCAGGTCGCCGTCGCGCAGCGCGGCCGTGGTCGGGATGCCGTGGACGATCGCGTCGTTGACCGACGTGCACAGCACCGCGGGGAACGGGGTCGGCGCGAAGCGCGGGCGGTAGCCCAGGAACGACGACCCGGCGCCGTGGGCGGCGAGCACGTCGCGCGCCACGGCGTCGAGTTCCAGCAGGGTCGTGCCCACGGCCGCGGCCGCGCGGACGGCGGCGAGCGCCGCGGCGACGACCGCGCCCGCCGCCCGCATCGCGGCGATCTCGGCGGGGGTCTTCAGCTCAATCATGGGATAACAATACCGGTATTACTATCCCGGTCAATCCGCACTACCATCACGGACATGGTGCGACCACCCCTGACCACGGCCGAGCGCGAGCGCGGCGAGCGGCTCGGCCGAGCGCTGCGCGAGGCCCGCGGCGCCCGGAGCATGACCGAGGTCGCCGCGGCCGCCGGGGTGCCGGTGGAGACGCTGCGCAAGATCGAGAGCGGCCGCGTGCCCACGCCCGCCTTCTTCACCGTCGCCGCCCTCGCCGGGGCGCTCGGGATGTCCCTGGACGGTCTCGCCGCCATGAACCGGGCCGCCGTGGATCAGATCTTGACGGGGTAGTGCGGCTCGGGGACGACCGGGCGGATGCGGCGCTCGATGAAGATGCCGTGCCAGATCATGAAGACCAGCAGCGCCCAGATGCGGCGGCTGTGGTCCAGCGCGCCCGACCGGTGCTCCTCCAGCAGGCGCATGACCGCGTTCTTGTTCAGCAGGGCGTCGGTCTGCGACTCCAGGATGATCGTGCGGGCCCAGTCGTACATCTCCGCGCGCAGCCACAGCCGGATCGGCACCGGGAAGCCCAGCTTGCGGCGGTTGAGCACGTGCGCGGGCACGACCTCGCGCAGGGCCTGGCGCAGGGCGTACTTGGTGGTCTCGCGGGTGATCTTCTCCTCGAGCGGCACATCCGCCGCCACCGCGAAGACCGCGGGGTCGAGGAACGGCACCCGCAGCTCCAGCGAGTTCGCCATGGTCATCTTGTCGGCCTTGACCAGAATGTCGCCGCGCAGCCAGGTGTAGAGGTCCACGTGCTGCATCCGGGTGACCGGGTCCCAGCCCGCCGACTCCCGGTACGGCCCGGCGGTCAGGTCGCGGTGGCCCACCCGCGGGTCGAAGGTGCGCAGGACCGGCGCGAGCTGGTCGTCGCGGAAGATGCGGGCGTTGCCGTAGTAGCGCTCCTCCAGCGACAGCGAGCCGCGGCGCAGCAGGTCCTTGCCGCGGGTGCCCTCGGGGATCTTCGTCGACACCTTGCCCAGCAGCTTGCGCAGCGACCCCGGCACCCGCTCGAAGGGCGCCAGCGACAGCGGCTCGCGGTAGATCGTGTACCCGCCGAACAGCTCGTCGGCACCCTCGCCGGAGAGCACCACCTTCACGTGCTTGCGCGCCTCGCGGGCGATGAACCACAGCGGCACCAGCGCCGGGTCGGCCACCGGGTCGTCGAGGTACCAGACGATCAGCGGCAGGGCCTCCATCATCTCCGGCGCCGAGACCGTCCTGACCACGTGCTTGACCCCGATCGCCGCGGCCGACTCGGCGGCGACGTCGACCTCGGAGTAGCCCTGGCGCTCGAACCCGGTGGTGAAGGTCACCAGGTCCGGGTTGTGCTGCTTGGCCAGCGCGGCGATCGCGGTGGAGTCGATGCCGCCGGAGAGGAACGAGCCCACGGTGACGTCGGCGCGCATGTGCATCCGGACCGAGTCGCTCATCACATCGGCGATGCGCGCGTACAGCCGCTCGGCCTCGGCCGGGCCGTGCACCGGCTTCGGCGTGAACTTCGGCACGAAGTAGCGGCGCTTCACCGGCCCATCGCCCGGGGTCAGCGTGAACGCCGTGCCGGACTCGATGCGGTGGATCGTGGTGTGCAGGCTCGCGGGCTCCGGCACGTACTGCAGCGTCAGGTAGTGCTGGAGCGCGCGGCGGTCCAGCTCCAGCGGGATGCCCAGCACCGGGGCCAGCTCCAGCAGCGACTTCTTCTCGCTGGCGAAGGCCGCCCCACCCGGGCCGACGGCGTAGAACAGCGGCTTGATGCCGAACGGGTCGCGCGCGCCGAACAGGGTCTGCTTGTGGCTGTCCCAGATCAGGAACGCGAACATGCCGCGCAGCCGGGACACCGCCGCCTCGCCGAGGTAGTGGTAGGCGGCCACGATCGTCTCGGAGTCACCGTCGGTGTGGAAGACCGCGCCGAAGCGGCCGGTCAGCTCCGCCCGCAGCTCCAGGTAGTTGTAGATCTCGCCGTTGAACAGCAGCGTGTACCGGTGCGGCGCCTCGGCGGGCCCCCACACGAGCGGCTGGTGGGAGTGCTCGATGTCGATCATCGAGAGCCGGTTGAAGCCGAACACGGCCTCGCCGCCGTTCCACGTCCCGCTCTCGTCCGGGCCGCGGTGCCGCTGGCACCGCATCGCCGCGCCCACCGCGGACCGGGCCGCGGCGGCGTCCATGTCGGAGGGACAGATCAGTCCAAGCAGACCGCACACGGGTTCTCGCGCACCTCTCGTGGTCCGGCGGGGGGAGAGGCCAGTATGCCGGTGCGCGAGTTCACCGGTGTGACCCACGTCCGATCACCCTCCAGCGGTGTGGCGCAGGTCGCTGGGCTAGGCTCCGGATGCTCCTGGAGGGCCGCTGCGCAGCCGTAACCGCGCTCGGCGGGGGCGTGGAGTCATCGTGTCGAGGAGGATCGCGCAGTGGGCACACCGCAGGCCACCGGGGCCGATCGGCCCGGGAACCGCACGGCACGGGCGGCGAAGCTGGCCGGTGTCGTCGCACTGGTCGCCATCCTGGCCACCGGCTGCTCCACCGAGGAGGTCCTGCGGTTCGGCTGGCCGGAGGGCATCACCCCGCAGGCCGACCGGATGCGGGTCTTCTGGACCTGGTCGGTCGTCGCCGCGCTCATCATCGGCGTGATCACCTGGGTGCTGATCCTGTGGCCGGTCGTGGCCCACCGCAAGCGCGGGGAGAAGCTGCCCAAGCAGTTCCAGTACAACCACTTCCTGGAGCTCATCTACACCGGCATCCCGGTGGTGATCGTGGTGGTGCTGTTCTACTTCACCGCCACCACCCAGAACTACGTGCAGGCCGAGACCGACGACCCGGACGTCGTGGTGGACGTGATCGGCTTCCAGTGGAACTGGGAGTTCGACTACCTCTCCTACAAGGACACCACCGGCGTCGAGCGCGAGCCCGCCGCACCCGGTGACGAGACCGTGCGCACCATCGGCAGCTCCGCGGAAATCCCGATCCTGGTGCTGCCCAACGACCGGGTGATCGAGTACCGGCTGCGCGCCCACGACGTCATCCACTCGTTCTTCGTCCCGGAGTTCCTGTTCAAGCGCGACGTCTTCCCGCACCCGGACAAGAACAACCAGGACGCCACGTTCCAGAACCGCATCGACCAGACCGGCTCCTTCGTCGGCCGCTGCGCGGAGCTGTGCGGCACCTACCACGCGATGATGAACTTCGAGGTCCGCGTGGTCACCCCGGAGATCTTCGACCGGTACATGGACCTGCGCACCAAGGTCAACCCCGCCACCGGCAAGGGCTACACCACCGCCGAGGCGCTGACCGAGCTCAACTGCGGAGACCTGTGCGTCCCGCACGCGGTGACCACCTCGCCGTTCAACACCGACCGCACCGCGCGCACCGCGTCCGGCTGAGAGCGAAGGACTCCTAGCAATGAAGGTCGAAGCCAGGCTGTTCGACGTCACCACGGGCTTCTTCTTCCTCGCCGCCATCGTCTACGGGCTGTGGTCCAAGGCAGCGGACGGCTTCGTGGAGCCGGTGGGCACCGTCGGGCTGATCCTGACCGGCGGGCTCTCGCTGATCATCGGCTCGTACTTCCACTTCATCGCCCGCAGGCTGACCCAGCGCCCCGAGGACAACCCCGACGCCGAGATCAGCGACGGCGCCGGTGAGCTGGGCTTCTTCAGCCCGGGCAGCTACTGGCCGGTCGCCATCGCCGCCTCGGCGGCGCTCGCGGGCCTGGCCATGGCGTTCTGGCAGATCTGGCTGCTGGTCATCGCCGTGGTGCTGGTGCTGATCACCGTCGGCGGGCTGGTGTTCGAGTACCACACCCGGCCCGATCACGACTGACACCCACGCTGGGGAAGGACCGTCGCCGTCATGGCGGCGGTCTTTTCACTTTATGCCGCACTTTCAGCGGCGTTCTTCTCGTGCCAGGCTCAGTGGGCGGAAGGAATTCCGTGCCCGCCCGGTGCCGCGCGGCGACGTTCCCGGCCGACCCCGGGAACGCGGCCCGCCCGGCACGATCGCGGGCAACCGGACCACGGCGCCCGGCGATCCCGGGCGCCCAAGAACAGCAGGGAGCCGCCCCGTGAAGCTCGCCAGCCGCATGGACCGCCTTGGCACGGAATCGGCCTTCGAGGTGCTGGCCAAGGCCAAGGCCCTGGAGGCGACCGGCACCCCGGTGATCCACCTGGAGATCGGCGAACCGGACTTCGACACCCCCGCGCACATCGCCCGCGCCGCGCGGGACGCCCTGGAACGCGGCATGACCCACTATGTGCCCGCCCCCGGCATCCCGGAGCTGCGCGCCGCGGTGACCGCGTCCCTGGAGCGCGACGGGCGGATGACGACCACCCCCGATCGGGTGATCGTGACCCCGGGCGCCAAGCCGATCATGTTCTTCACCATCCTCGCGCTCTGCGAGGAGGGCGACGAGGTGCTGTACCCGGACCCCGGCTTCCCGATGTACGCCTCCATCGCCGCCTTCGCGGGCGCGACCCCGGTCCCGGTGCCCCTGCGCGAGGCCAACGGCTTCACCATCGACCCCGACGAGCTGGCCGCGCTGGTCACCCCGCGCACCAAGCTGCTGATCCTCAACTCCCCGCACAACCCGTGCGGCAGCGCGCTGGACCGCGCCCAGATCGAGGCCATCGCCGACATCGCCATCCGCCACGACCTGACGGTGCTCTCCGACGAGGTCTACTGGGCCCTGCGCTACGGCGGCGAGCACCACAGCGTGCTGGACGTGCCCGGCATGGCCGAGCGCACCGTCCTGCTCGACGGGTGGTCCAAGACCTACGCCATGACCGGCTGGCGGCTGGGCTACGGGGTGTTCCCGGCCGAGCTGGTCGAGCCGGTGTCCCGGCTGGTCATCAACTCGGTGTCGTGCACGTCGGCGTTCAGCCAGCACGCGGCCATCGCGGCGCTGGAGGGCCCGCGCGAGGACGTCGACCGGATGCGGGAGGCGTTCGCGGCCCGCGCGGAGATCGTCGTCGACGGGCTCAACGCGATCCCCGGCGTGTCGTGCGTGCGGCCCGGCGGGGCGTTCTACGCCTTCCCGAACGTCACCGGCCTCGGCCTGTCCTCCGGCGAGCTGGCCGACCGGCTGCTCAACGAGGCCGGGGTCGCCGCGCTCCCCGGCACGGCGTTCGGCCAGTACGGCGAGGGCTACCTGCGCTTCTCCTACGCCAATTCCACCGACAACATCAAGGCCGCCATCGGCGCGTTCGCCGACCTGGCCGGAGAGGTGACCCGTGGCTGACGCGGTGCTGGTGACCCGGCGCATGGTCGACGCGGCGATGGCCGCCCTGGACGGGCTCGGCCCGGTGGAGGTCTACACCGGCCCGCCGACGGCGATCCCGCGCGAGGAGCTGCTGCGCAGGGTGGCGGGCAAGGCCGGGCTGCTCACCGTCCTGACCGAGCGCGTCGACGCCGAGCTGCTGGACGCGGCGGGCCCGCAGCTGCGGGTGGTGGCCAACCACGCCGTCGGAGTGGACAACATCGACATCCCCGAGTGCACCCGGCGCGGGGTCCTGGTCACCAACACCCCCGACGTGCTGACCGAGGCCACCGCCGACCTGGCCTGGTCGCTGGTCCTGGCCTGCGTCCGCCGCGTCGCCGAGGGCGACCGCTTCCTGCGCGCGGGCACGCCGTGGACCTGGGACCCGCGCATGATGCTCGGCCACGACCTGCACGGCCGCGTGCTGGGCATCGTCGGCTGCGGGCGCATCGGCCAGGCCACCGCGCGCCGGGCGCTCGGCTTCGGGATGCGGGTCGTCTACCACAACTCCCGGCCCCTGCCGCCGGAGGTCGCCGAGCCGCTGAAGGCGGAGTGGCGCTCCTTCGACGACCTGCTCGCCGAGTCCGACGTCGTCTCAGCGCACTGCCCGCTGACCGACGACACCCGGCACCTGTTCGGCGCGTCGGCGTTCCGGCGGATGAAGCCGACCGCGGTGCTGGTGAACACCGCGCGCGGACCGGTGGTGGACGAGGCCGCGCTGGTCGAGGCGCTGCGCGCCGGGGAGATCTTCGCCGCGGGGCTCGACGTCTACGAGCAGGAGCCCCAGGTGCACCCCGGCCTGCTGGAGCTGGACTCGGTGACGCTGCTGCCGCACCTGGGCAGCGCCACCGTCGGCACCCGCGAGGCGATGGGCCTGCTCGCGGTCGGCAACCTCACCGCGGCGCTGGCCGGGGAGCGACCCCGGAGCCTGCTCAACCCCGAGGCGCTCTAGGCCAGCTCGCGGGACAGAGTGGCCCAGCGCTCCAGCAGGGACGCCGCCGCGCCGGAGTCGATGGCTTCCGCGGCGGCGCCCAGGCCCGCGCCGAGGTCGGCGTGCAGGTCGGCGGTCAGCCCGCGGAACGCGGCGATGGCCCCGGCGGCGTTGACCAGGACGGCCTCGCGGACCGGGCCCGGCTTGCCCGCGACCAGGTCGCGCACGACCGCGGCGTTGACCTCGGCGTCACCGCCGCGCAGGTCGGCGGGGGCGGCGGGGGAGACGCCGAGGCGGGTGGGGTCGACGGAGTCCTCGCGGACCGTGCCGCCGGAGACCACCCACACCCGGGTGGTGGTCGTGGTGGTGATCTCGTCGAGGTTGTCGTCGCCGCGCACGACCAGGACGCTGGCGCCGCGCTTGGCGAAGACCTCGGCGACGATCGGGGCCATCCGGGCGTTCGCGCAGCCGACCAGGCCCGCGCGCGGCTGGGCCGGGTTGGTCAGCGGGCCCAGCACGTTGAACGCCGTCGGGATGCCCAGCTCGCGCCGGGGCGGGCCGGTGAAGCGGAAGGCCGGGTGGAACGCGGGCGCGAAGCAGAAGCCGATGCCCACCGCGCGCACGCACTCGGCCACGGCGTCGGGGGTCAGCTCGATGGCCACCCCCAGCGTCTCCAGCACGTCGGCCGTCCCGCACTGCGAGGACGCAGCCCGGTTGCCGTGCTTGACCACCGGCACGCCCGCGGCGGCGGTGACCAGGGCGCTCATGGTGGAGATGTTCACAGTGTGGGCTTGGTCGCCGCCGGTGCCCACGACGTCGACGGCGTCGGCGGACACCTCGACCCGCCGGGCGTGCGCGAGCATGCCCGAGGCCATCCCCTCGACCTCGGTGGCCGTCTCGCCCTTGGCGCGCAGGGCGACGGCGAACCCGGCGATCTGCGCGGGGGTGGCCGTGCCGGTCATGATCTGGTCCATCGCCCAGGCGGTGTCCTCCGCGCCGAGGTCGACGCGGTCGATGAGCCGGGTCAGCAGGGCGGGCCAGGTGCGGGCCACGACGGTCACCCGCGCAGGACGGGCAGGCGCTTGGTGCGCAGCACGTCGGCGACGGTCTCGGCGGCGGTCAGCGGGTCGAGCGGGTGCACGAGCACCGCCTCCGCCCGCGACCACGTCGCCAGCCAGCGGTCGTCCTTGCGGCGCACGGCGACCACGATCGGGGGGCAGTCGGCGATCTCGTCCTTGAGCTGCCGCGCCAGCCCGATGCCACCGGTCGGCTGGGCCTCGCCGTCGAGGATCGCCAGGTCGATCTCGCCGCTGTCCATCGCCATCAACACCCCGGAGATGGTGTCGACCTCGGCGTAGACCACGCGGCCGATGTCGGCGGCGGGCCGCCTGCCCACGGCTGTGACGATGGTCTCGCGCACCTCTGGCCGGTGGCTGAACACCAGGATCTTCAACGGCTGCGTGGTCATGGCGTCCTCCAATGGTCGGGCCAGGCGATGTTATCGGGCTCACCGCCGTGCGTCCTCGAGGGTTCCTAGCTCGTGACTTGAGCTATTTCCTGCGGATTAACCGCCGGGGAAAAGCCCAGCGCAAGTGTGACGCGGTGCACGCAAGACCCGACCGGGCGCGCCCCTTACCCGCAAGACATAATGCGTCGCGTGACAGCAGCAGCGCCCTCCATCGGTCAGCGCATCCACTCGCTGAACCGGCCGAACATGGTCAGCGTCGGCACCATCGTGTGGTTGTCGAGCGAGCTGATGTTCTTCGCCGGCCTGTTCGCCATGTTCTTCACGGTGAAGGCGCAGAACGCCACTGGCGTGTGGCCGCCGATCCTGGAGTCCACCGGCGAGCCGATCCACCTGAACCTGCCGCTGGCGCTGCCGTTCACCATCATCCTGGTCGCGTCCTCGTTCACCTGCCAGCTGGGCGTGTTCGCCGCCGAGCGCGGCGACGTGTTCGGGCTGCGCCGGTGGTACCTCTTGACCTTGATCATGGGCGCGGTCTTCGTCGGCGGCCAGGCCTATGAGTACTTCCAGCTCGTGCACGAGGGCGTGACGATCCCGTCCGGCGCCTACGGCACGGTCTTCTTCCTCACCACCGGTTTCCACGGCCTGCACGTGATCGGCGGCCTGATCGCCTTCGTGTACCTGCTCATGCGCACCCGCCTGAGCAAGTTCACCCCGGCGCAGGCCACGTCGGCGATCGTCGTGTCGTACTACTGGCACTTCGTCGATGTCGTCTGGATCGGCCTGTTCGCGATCATCTACCTGGTGCCGTGATGGCCGCCCACCACCGCTTCGCCGCTCCCGAACCGACCGCAAGGGTTGCTGCTCAATGATCAACAAACTCCGCAGCCGGACGAAGCTGCGCAGGCGGGTGGCCGGTCTGCTGGCCCTGTCCTTCGCGTTGATGTCGGTCGGGCTGCTCTACACCGCCTTCGCCCCGGAACCCCCGGTCGCCCAGGCCCAGGCCGACCCCGCGCTGCTGCGCAAGGGTGAGCTGATCTACAACCGCACCTGCATCTCCTGCCACGGCGCGAACCTCGAAGGCGTGACCGACCGGGGTCCCAGCCTCATCGGCATCGGCGAGGCGGCGGTGTACTTCCAGACCGCCACCGGCCGCATGCCGATGGTGCGCCAAGAGGCCCAGGCCGACCGCAAGCCCCCGGCGCTGACCCCGGACGAGATCGACGCCCTGATGGCGTTCGTGCAGTCCCGCGGCGGCGGCGTCACCCTGCCCGAGGGCGAGGGCGCCGCGCTGGTCGGCGACAACCCCGCGCGCGGCGGCGACCTGTTCCGGCTCAACTGCGCCTCCTGCCACAACTTCACCGGCCGCGGCGGCGCGCTGTCCTCGGGCAAGTACGCGCCCAAGCTGGACGGCGTCACCGAGCAGCAGATGTACGCGGCGATGCTGAGCGGCCCGCAGAACATGCCCAAGTTCTCCGACCGGCAGCTCTCCCCCGAGGAGAAGAAGGACATCATCGCCTTCGTCAACTCGGTCACCGACGGCAACAACAACCCCGGCGGCAACGCGCTCGGCGGTCTCGGCCCGCAGTCCGAGGGCCTGATCGCGTTCATCGTGGGCATCGCCGCGCTGGTGGGCATCACCCTGTGGATTGGGGCGAAAGCATGAGCGCCAACAACCCCGAGCAGCAGCCCACCGAGGCCGAGCTCGCCGAGATGTCGCGCGACGAGCTGGTCCGCCTCGGCACCAGGCTCGACGGCGTGGAGCTGGTCGAGTACCCCGACCCGTGGCCGGTCAAGGGCACCCGCGCGGAGAAGCGCGCCGAGCGGCTGGTCGCCCTCTGGTTCGCCATCGCCGCCCTCGCCGGGCTGGCCTTCATCGTCGTCTTCGTCGCCTGGCCCGCCGACTACGTGCCGCCGAGCGACCCCGGCCACTTCATGTACTCGCTCTACACCCCGATGCTCGGCCTCACCCTCGGCGTGTCGATCCTCGGCATCGGCGTCGGCGTGCTGCTCTACACCAAGAAGTTCATCCCGCACGAGCTGGCCGTGCAGCAGCGCCACGACGGCGGCTCCAGCGAGATCGACAAGGCCACGGTCGTCGCCGGGCTGGCCGACGCGGGCAACCGCAGCACCATCACCCGCCGCCCGCTGATCAAGGCGACCCTGGGTGCGGGCGCGGGCGTCATGGGCCTGGGCCTGGGCGTGTTCGCCATCGGCGGGTTCCTCCGCGACCCGTGGAAGAACAGCGACGGCAAGGAGTCGCTGTGGCGCACCGGCTGGCACGAGCCCAGCGGCGAGCGGGTCTACCTGCGCCGCGCCACCGGCAACCCGCACGAGGTCGTGCTGGTGACCCCCGGTGACCTCGACACCGGCGCCATGGAGACGGTCTTCCCGTTCCGCGAGTCCGAGCGCGACGACGAGCACGCGCTGGCCGTGGCGCTCAAGCGCTCGGACAACCCGGTCATGCTGATCCGCCTGCGGCCCGAGGACGCGGCCAAGGTGATCAAGCACCAGGGCCAGGAAGACTTCAACTACGGCGATTACTACGCCTACTCCAAGATCTGCAGCCACCTGGGGTGCCCGACGTCGCTCTACGAGCAGCGCACCAACCGCATCCTGTGCCCGTGCCACCAGTCGCAGTTCGACGCGCTGCAGTACGCCAAGCCCATCTTCGGCCCGGCCACCCGCAAACTGGCGCAGCTGCCCATCGCCCTCGACGAGGAGACGGGCTACCTTTACGCCAGGAGCGATTTCATCGAGCCCATCGGGCCCGCGTTCTGGGAGCGTAAGTCATGAGTGCGATCACAACTCCCACGAAGCCCCGGTCGGTGGCCGCTCGCGCCGCCGGTGGCGCCGCGAAGTGGGCCGACGACCGGTATCACATGGCGGGCGGCATGCGCCGCCAGTTCAACAAGGTCTTCCCGACGCACTGGTCCTTCCTGCTCGGCGAGATCGCGCTCTACAGCTTCATCGTGCTGCTGCTGACGGGCACCTACCTGGCGCTGTTCTTCGACCCGTCCATGGTCGAGGTCGTCTACCAGGGCTCGTTCACCAACCTGCGCGGCCTGGAGATGTCGAGGGCCTACGAGTCCTCGCTGGAGATCGCCTTCGACGTTCGCGGCGGCCTGTTCGCCCGCCAGATGCACCACTGGGCGGCGCTGCTGTTCATGGCCGCCCTGGTCACGCACATGTTCCGGGTGTTCTTCACCGGCGCGTTCCGGCGCCCGCGCGAGGTCAACTGGGTCATCGGCGTGCTGCTGTTCATGCTGGGCGCGCTCGAGGGCTTCTCCGGCTACTCCCTGCCCGACGACCTGCTCTCCGGCGCGGGCCTGCGGATCATGTCCGGGCTGATCCTGACCATCCCGGTCATCGGCACCTGGACGCACTGGCTGCTCTTCGGCAGCGAGTTCCCCGGCACCGAGATCGTGCCGCGGCTCTACACGCTGCACATCCTGCTGCTGCCCGGCATCATCCTGGCGCTGATCGGCGTGCACCTGGCGCTGGTCTGGTACCAGAAGCACACGCAGTTCCCGGGCGTGGGGCGCAAGGAGACCAACGTCGTCGGCGTGCGGATCATGCCGGTGTTCGCGGTCAAGGCCGGTGGCTTCTTCGCCGTCGTCGTCGCGGTCACCGCGCTGCTCGGCGGGCTGTTCCAGATCAACCCCATCTGGAACTTCGGCCCGTTCAACGCCGCGCACATCTCCGCGGGCACGGTGCCCGACTGGTACATGGGCTGGACGGACGGCCTCATCCGGCTCTGGCCCGCGTGGGAGGTCTACCTCGGGGACTACACGATCCCGGCGTCGTTCTTCCCGTTCATGCTCGGCCTGCCGCTGCTGTGCGGTGTCGCCGCGGTGTACCCCTGGATCGAGCGGCGGTTCACCAGGGACTACGCCCACCACAACCTGCTGCAGCGCCCGCGCGACGTCCCGGTGCGCACCAGCCTCGGCATGATGGCGATCACCTACTTCATGGTGTCGCTGCTGTCGGCGGCCAACGACGTGCTGGCGGAGAAGTTCTTCATCTCCCTCAACGCCACGACGTGGATCGGCCGCATCGGGCTGCTCGTGCTGCCGCCGCTGGCGTACTTCATCACCTACCGCATCTGCCTCGGCCTGCAGCGCGCGGACCGCGAGGTGCTGGAGCACGGTGTGGAGACCGGCATCATCAAGCGCCTCCCGCACGGCGAGTTCATCGAGGTGCACCAGCCGCTCGGCCCGGTCGACGACCACGGCCACCCGATCCCGCTGGAGTACCAGGGCGCCCCGGTGCCCAAGAAGATGAACAAGCTGGGCTCGGCTGGCGAGCCGGTGCAGGGCTCCTGGCTCAGCCCGGACCCGCCGGAGGAGACCGTGGCCCTGGCCCGCGCCCGCGCGGCCCAGCACGGCCACGGCGCCGCGCAGATCGAGTCGGGCCCGACCGAGACCGGCACGCACACCGCGTCGATGCAGGACCCGACCAAGGAACTCTGACGCACCGCGCTGACGTATTGCGCTGACGCACTGCGCTGACAGGGGCGGCACCCGGCTCGGGTGCCACCCCTTCGCGCGATAGCCTGCCGCCGTGACCAGATGGGCGGGCGCGGTGTGCCTTCTCCTGTCGCTCGCCGCGTGCGCGACCCCGACATCCCCCGCGGAGGCACCTGCCGTGAGCGCCGTCGCCGAGGGCTGCCCGTACCCGGACTCCGGTTTCGACTGCGACTTCCAGCGCCGCTTCGCCGCGGCCGAGCGCTACGCCGGGACCAGGCCCGGCGCGACGGCGGTGGTGGTCCGCGACCGCGGCCTGGACGCCGTCTGGCGCAATCCGCACGCCGGTGACCTGGTCTGGACGGCGTCGACGATCAAGCTCGCGATGGCGGCGGACCTGCTCGTGCGCCACCGCGCCGGGGACATCGCGCTGAGCGGGGCCGACCGCGCCGACCTGGACGCGATGCTGTTCGACTCCGACGACAAGGCCGCCACCGCCCTGTGGATGCGCTACTCCGGGCCCGACCACACGGTGTTCAACGCCGCCTTCCCGCGCCTCGGGTTGACCTCGCTGCGCCCGCAGCCCGGGTTCGGCCCGGTGTTCCCGTACTGGGGCTTCCAGAAGTGCACGGCGGAGGACCTGGACCGGCTGCTCGCCCACGTGCTGGGCTCGCTGGCCGAGGCCGACCGCGACTACCTGGTGGACCGGATGCGCTCCGTCGCCCCGAACCAGCAGTGGGGCGTGTGGGCGGCGGGGCCCTCGGCCCGGCCGGGCACGAAGAACGGCTGGTCCGATGAGGACACCGGCTGGGTGATGAACAGCATCGGGTTCGTCGGCCCCGATGAGCGCTACACCGTGGTGATCCTCAACGACCTGCGCGGCGAGGGCGGCTACGACGAGGGCAGGGAGACCACGAGCGAGGTCGCCCGCCTGCTGTTCGCGGGCCGGTTCTGACTACCACTTCTGCTCGTCGCCGAAGATCCGGCTGTCGCTGAAGTCGTCGTCATCGGGGCGCTGGGGCTCGGTTCGGGGCTCATCGACGCCGGGGATGCGCTGCACGGTGTCGCGGTCGCCGCCCAGGGGGACGAACGCCTCGGCGACGGTGCTCGCGGCGCTCTGGCGGGCCTTGCGGGCCACCGCCATGATCTCCGCGGCCAACTCGGCGGCGGGCCGCTGGGTGGCCTTGTCCGCCAGGCGCAGGTCCAGCAGCGCGCCGTTGGGGGCCACGGTGACGGTGATGGCGCGGTCCTGGGAGGTCTCGGTGGTGCCCGCGGACTCCAGGTCGCGCTTGAACGCGGTGGCCTTCTGCTGGAGGTCGGCGACCTTGCGCTCGAAGTCGGCCAACCACTCGTCCGGGGTCTGCACGCCGGACAGCATAGGGTGGCCGGGACGACACCGTCCCGAATTGTCCTACCGAAGGGAACTGCCGATGATCACGGCGATCGTGCTCATCCACGCCGCGACCGACCGCCTCCCGGAGACGGCGCAGAAGATCGCCGACATCGACGGGGTGAGCGAGGTCTACTCCTGCGCCGGGGACGTCGACCTGATCGCCGTGGTGCGCGTCGGCGACCACGAGGCCCTGGCCGAACTGGTGCCCGGCGCGATCGGCAAGGTCGACGGCGTGCTCGACACCGACACCCACATCGCGTTCCGCTCCTACTCCAGCCGCGACACCGAGGCCGCCTTCGCCATCGGCATCGACGAGCCCTGAGCCACGTCCCGTCTGGGTGGTCCGAGCGGCGGTCAGCGACCCGTGAAGTACACGAGGGTCTTGCCGTCGTTGGCGATCAGGGACCAGTGCGCGCGGTTGTCCTGGGCGCCTGTGACGTCGAAGAGACCGCCCCGTCCGCTCCGGCAGGCCACCGCGATCACGACGGGGGCGCCCTGCGCGACAGCGGAAATCGGCAGCGGGAATCGGCCTTTCTGGAAACCCCGGAATCGTGGGTCTGTGACCGCGCCTGTCCGCCGCCTGCTGGTTGCGGGGTGCTGCTAGTCGCGGGGGATCTGGGACGTGCGGGCGTGGTCGGCGCGTTCGAGCCAGTGCCGCCAGGTGGCGGCGGCGTGTGCGGGTTCGGTCCACGGGGTCGAGGTGCGCACCAGGCGGGTGCCGGGGCGGTCCAGCCAGCGCAGGATGACCGACACCTCCTCCGGTGCGGCGCCGTGGAGCGGGCCGGGGCCGGTGAAGACGGTCTCCGCCGAGGCGACGAGCTGCTCGACGACCGGCATGGGGGCGATGCCGCGCGGGGCCACCCCGGCGCTGGCCAGGCGGCCGTGGCGCACGACGGCGAACTCCCAGCCGCCCGCGCCGTCGGGGCGGGCGGCGATCAGCTCGGCGACGCGGGCCAGCGCGGCCAGCCGCTGGCCGCGGTCGAGCGCGCGGATCAGCGTGCTCATGCGGTCGCGGTCGGTGCGGGCCTCCTCGTAGCGCTGGGCGGCGGAGAGGTCCAGCAGGCGGGCTTCCAGGGCGCGCAACGGGTCGGTGCGGGCGCCCGCGACCAGGGCGCCGACGCTGTCGACGGCGGGGGCGTACTCGGCGGCGCTCTGGTGGCCCGCGCAGGGGGCGGCGCAGCGGTCGAGCTCGGCCAGGGCGCACGGGGTCGCCGAGGGGGAGCGGGTCGGGATGCGGATGGTGCACGGGCGGATGCCGGTGGCCTGCTGGAGCGCGTGCATGGCGTCCTCGGCCATGGAGCGGCTGCGCAGCGGGCCCAGGGCGCCGTCGCGGGGGGCGCGGACCAGGGACAGGCGCGGGAAGGGCTCGTCGGTGAGGGTGACCCACCAGGCGTTGTGGGGGTTCTTGGAGCGGCGGTTGTAGGCGGGCTTGTGCGCGGAGATCAGGCGCAGCTCGCGGACCTCGGCCTCCAGCGAGTGCGCGCAGGTGACGTGGTCGACCCGGACGGCGAGGGCGACCATCTCGCGCAGGCGGCGGCGGACCTCGCCCGCGGTGAAGTACTGCCGGACCCGGCGGCGCAGGTCCGAGGCGGTGCCGACGTAGAGCACCTCCTCCGACGGCCCGCGGAACAGGTACACCCCGGGCTCGTTGGGCAGGTCCTCGGCGAGGGACCGCTTGCGCCGCTGGGCGTCGGTGACCTCCGGCAGGTAGCCGAGCAGCTCCTCCAGCGACTGCACGCCCAGCGACCCGACCCGCCCCAGCAGGCCGTGCAGCACGTCGACGGTGGCGCGGGCGTCGGCGAGGGCGCGGTGGATGGGCTGGGTCTCGGCGCGGAAGAGCGCGGCCAGGGCGGAGAGCCTGCAGCTGGGCGCCTCCTCCCGGCTGAGCACCCGCCTGCCGAGGCGGACCGTGCAGACCACGGTGGGCTTGGGCCAGGCGTAGCCGAGCCTGGCGCAGGCGGCCTTGACGAACCCGACGTCGAACCCGGCGTTGTGCGCGACGAGGACCGACCCGGCGGCGAACTCCAGGAAGGCGGGCAGCACGGTGCGCAGCCGGGGCGCCGCCGAGACCATGACCTCGGTGATGCCGGTCAGCGACACCACCTCCGGCGGGATGCCCCGCTCCGGGTCGACCAGGGTGGCGAACTCGCCCAAGACCACGCCGCCGCGCACCTTGACCGCGCCGAACTCGGTGATCGCGTCGGCCTCGTGGCTGCCGCCGGTGGTCTCCAGGTCGAAGACCACGAAGGTGGTCTCGCGCAACGGCGTGCCCAGCTCGTCGAAGGTCAACTGCCCAGTCCCGGTCATCCCCCTGAAGCTAGGTCACGGCACCGACAAAAAGCGGACACGCCGCACTGCGTCGTTACCATGCCCGACTAACCTGGAGAGATGGCTCCGCCTCCGGGTTCCGCGCCCGCTGACCCGCCGTCCACGCCGGACCACGAGTTCCGGGATTCCACTGTGGACTGGGCGGCGCTGCCGGAGCCGGTCAGGGCCAGGCTCGCCGAGCTGGCCGCCGAGGCCGTCGGCGCCCTGCCCTCGGTGGACGTCCCCCAGCCGCTGCGCGCGGTGGCCCGCTTCGCCCCCGCCAAGCGGGCCAGGCTCGGCGGCGGGCTCATCCTGGCCAGCCTCCGGGAGGCCGCGGCGTTCCGCACCGCGGTGGTGACCTGGGCCCGCGAGCACAAGCCCGCCGCCCTCGACATCGGCACCACCGACCCGGTGGCCGCCGCCGCGGCGGCCGTGCTGCTCGGCGAGGACTCCGCGGTCCACTACATCGAGCTGGTCGGACGCCGGGCCACCGACTTCGCCCTGCGCGCCGAGCGCGACGCCGCGGTGGCCAAGCTCCGCAGGACCGAGGCCGAGCTGACCCGCGTCCAAGCCCTGCTCGACGACTCCGCGACCGTCGCCGACCGCGTCCGCGCCGAGGGCGAGACCGAGCTGGAGCGGCTCCGCAAGCGCCTGCGGGAACAGGGCGTGAAGCTGCGCGATGCCAAGGACGCCGCCGCCGCGGCCGCCGCCGAGCTCGCCGAGGTGCAGAAGAAGGTGGCCGCCGACCTCACGGTCCTGACCGAGCAGCGCGACCGGGAGCGCGAGCGCGTCGAACACGAGCGGGCCAGGGCCGAGCGGGCCGAGACCGACGCCGAGATCGCCCGGCAGTCGGCGCGCGAGGCCCGCCAGGCCGACGAGGTGCGCCTCGCGCTGCTGGTCGACACCCTCGACGGGGCGGTGACGGGCCTGCGCCGCGAGCTGGCCCTGGGCGGCGGCGGCCCCCGCCCGGCCGACCTCGTGCGCGGCGCGACGGCGGCACAGGGCGTGGCGGGCCGGGTGGAGGACCCGGCCGCGCTGGACCGGCTGCTGGCGCTGCCGTCGGTGCACTTGGTGGTCGACGGGTACAACGTGACCAAGACCGGTTATCCGGAGTTGTCGCTGGCGGATCAGCGGGACCGGCTGATCCGCCAGTTGGCGTCGCTGGCGGCGCGGACGTCCGCCGAGGTGACGCTGGTGTTCGACGGGGCCGGGGTGGTGGCGGTGCCGGTCGCCGCGCCCCGGGGTGTCCGGGTGCTGTTCAGCGACCCCGGGGTATTGGCGGACGACGTCATTCGCGCATTGGTCACCGCGGAGCCCGAGGGCAGGCCGGTGGTGGTCGCGACATCGGATCGGGCGGTCGCGGATTCGGTGCGCCGACGGGGTGCCCACCCGGTTCCCTCCGCCGTTCTCCTCGCCCGCTTGGGCCGCATCTGAACGGCGGCCGGATCGTCCATGATGTCGCTGCGCCAGCCGATTGCCTACCCGGCTGTACTGCGCTTGACCAGGCGATAGTTTGCTCATCGCCGCCCCCCCGAGGTGCTGGCGCCGGCCGAGGAAAATCCGCTTTTCTTGGTATTCTCGCGAAAGTATTGGTATTTCTCGGGAATTCCCGCAAAAACGTTTGTGATGGCGGGGACTTCCTGTGGCGGTGGGTGTGAATAGGGCGCGCGTATTGGCCGCCGCGATGGTGGTGGGTGTGGTCCTTTGGCAGCCATTGGCGGTGGCGCAGCGGAATGAACCGCCCCGCCCGCCAGAGGCCGGGGCCGGGCCCGGTGCCGTGGTGCCTGACCCCCGCCCCGGCGAGGCGTTCGCCGATCCCGCCGTCGCCGCGCTCCAGCGCACCGCGGGCGACGTGCAGCGCGAGCTGTCCGACCTCTCCGCCCAGATCCGCACCGCCGAGGACGACCTGCGCGCCGCCACCGAGGCCGCCGACGCCGCCCGGACCGAGCGCCAGGCCGCCGATGAGGTCGTCGCCGCCCAGCAGGCCGAGGTCGACCGGTTCACCGCCGCGCTCCTCGCCGTCCAGTTCCGCCCCGGTGACATCCAGGTGCTCCTGACCGTCGGCGCCCCGGCCGACTTCCTCCAGGGCAGCGCCATGATCGACCGCCTGCGCGCCGAGCAGGACGGCACCCTGACCGCCGCCCTGACCAGGCAGCGGGCCGCGCGCACCGCCGAGCAGGGCGCCGTCGACGCCCAGAACACCGCGGGCAGGCGCAAGGCCGACCTCGACCGGCGCACCGCCGACGCGACCAACCGGGCCGCCGCGGTCTCCTCGGAGATGCGCGGCCGGATCGCCGAGACCGACGCCGCGGTCATCGCCGCCCAGCGGGCCCAGCGGGAGCGCAACGAGCGGACCGCCGAGAACTGGCGGGCGTACACCGGCAGGCTCCGAGCCGCCGGGATCACCGCGCCATCGGCGGCGGCCCTGCGCGACCCGGCCGCGCTGCCCCCGGGACTGCGTCCCGTGCCCGGGAAGGACGGCCCCCAGGCCGGTGTCGCCGAGACGGTCCTCCCCGGTGGGGAGCGGCTGCTGGTCCTGTCCAGGGAGACGATCGCCGCCGTCGACACCGCGGTGGCCGCCCTCGGCAAGCCCTACGTCCCCGGGCGCGGCGGGGAAGGCCCCACCGCCTACTCCTGCGACGGTCTCGTCCGGGCCGTCTACAAGCGCGCCCTCCCCGCCTCGGCGGACGAGCAGATGGCCGTGCTCCAGCCGGTCGCCGAGCCCCAGCCCGGTGACGTGGTGTTCGTCGGACCCGCCCGCCTCGGCGTGCAGGGCGTGGGCATCGTGCTGGACGAGCGGACCATGCTGGCCGCCGACGCCCGGCTGGCCGGGGTCGTCGTCACCGACCTGCCCGGCGCCGACACCGTGCTCGGCCTCGCCCGGCCCGCCCTCGGCGCCCGTCCGGCGCGGCCGGTGCCCCGGGCCGACGACGGCGGGCTCACCTGGCGCTGCGGCGGCGTCCAGCTCCCGCCGCGGGGGCCGGGGGAGGCCGCGGGGGCGTGGGGCGGCTACCCCAACGGCCTGATCCCGGCGGCGGCGCTGTGCCCGCTCGGCGTCGGCGGCCACGCCCTGCGCTGCGACGCCGCGGGCGCCTACCGGGCGATGTCGGAGGCGTTCGGGGCCGCGTTCGGCGGGCCGCTGTGCATCACCGACTCCTACCGCACCTTCTCCGCGCAGGTCCGGCTCTACGGGCAGAAGCCCGCCCTGGCCGCCGTGCCGGGCACCAGCAACCACGGCTGGGGCCTGGCCGTGGACCTCTGCGGCGGCGCGCAGTCCTTCGGCTCGCCGGAGTACCGCTGGCTGGCGGCCAACGCCGCGGTTTTCGGGTGGTCGAATCCGGCGTGGGCACAACCGGGACGCGGCCGTGAGGAACCGTGGCACTGGGAATTCATTGGCGCCTGACCTGGGCCGGGATATCGTCGGTTCGAACACCTGAGCGAAATTGTCGGTCCCTTCCCCTAACGTGATCAGCGTTGGACCGCGAGTGAGGGAAAGGAGTCCGGGCCATGATCATTGACTGCGACCGGTGCGAGGTCCGCGCCAAGGACGCGTGTGCCGACTGTGTGGTCAGCGTGCTGCTGGGCGCGCCGCCCACCGTCGACCTCGACCCGTCCGAGCAGGCCGCCATCGATGCCCTCGCCGCCGCCGGGATGATCCCGCGGCTGCGCTTGGTGCCGGTGGAGAAGTCAGCGTGATCGCGTCGAATTCGGCCGACACGCCCGGGTGAATCCGGCGGCTCGCTGAGTGGTCGGTGTGGATCGGTGAGTGGTTTCACCACCCGGGTGAACTGTGCTGTTGTGCTCATCACACAACGCAGTCAGCACTGCTCCGTTGGGGGTTCCTCGCGAATCTCCCGGTGTTTTGGCCACGGTCGGTAGACGCGGTGGCTTACGTTTCGTAACCTGTCCGAGATTTCGCGGCAGCCCGTCGCCAACCCCGAGGCGACGACGCGGAATCGCCGCCCTGCTCGGCCCGTGAGGGCCGGACCGGTCCCCCCAACGGTCGGCAGCCTTCACACGTCGGCGTGGCGGTCATGAGGACAAAGGAGTACGCGCGACGTGTCGTCGCATCGACTCAAGCGGGCCCTGAAGGGCGCGATGGGTGTCACCGCAGTCGTCGCGGTGGTGAGCTTCTCCCCCTCACCCGCCCTGGCCCAACCCCCCGCCCCCCCGAACACCGCCTCCGAGGCGGTCAAGAAGTACCAAGAGCTCAGCGAGCAGGCCAGCAACGTCAACGAGGACCTGCTCAAGGCCAAGGAAGACCTGAAGGTCAAGCAGGCCGAGTACGACAAGGCCACCAAGGACGTCGCCGCGGCCAAGAAGCTGGAGCAGGCCGCGCGCGCCCAGGAGGAGCAGTTCCGCGGCGAGGTCGACGACCTGGCCAGCGCCTCGTTCCAGGGCGCTCGGTTCAACAAGGTCTCCGCCCTGCTGACCGGGGACTCCCCGGAGGACTTCCTCGAGCGCGCGTCGGCCTTGTCGGTCCTGGCCGCCGACAGCGAGCAGGCGCTGACCAAGTACACCGGCGCGGTCAGCACCGCCGAGGAGGCCCGCAAGGCCGCCGAGGACGGCCAGCGCCGCGCCGCGGAGGCCAAGGCCTCCGCCGAGAAGCTCACCGCCGAGATCACCAAGAAGCGCGACGACCTGCAGAAGCAGATCACCGAGGTCGAGCAGGCCAAGCAGCGGCTGACCGCCAAGGAGAACCAGGAGCTGCAAGGCCCCTCCGACGACGGTGTCTACCTGGCTCCGCAGGGCGCCGCCGGGATCGCCATGCAGACCGCCCTGGACCAGCGCGGCGACCCGTACGTGTGGGGCGCCGAGGGCCCGAACGCCTTCGACTGCTCCGGGCTGGTCCTCTACGCCTACCGCGCCGCGGGCGTGTCGCTCCCGCACTCCAGCCGGGCGCAGTACGGCTACGGCAAGTCGGTGTCCCAGAGCGAGCTGCAGCCCGGCGACCTGCTGTTCTACGGCGGCAGCGCGTCGTCCATCCACCACGTCGCCATGTACATCGGCGGCGGGCGGATCGTGCACGCCTCCACCTCGGGTGTCCCGGTGAAGACCGACACCGTCGCGGGCGGCGGCCGTGATTACTTCGGCGCCAAGCGCATCGTCGGCTGAGGCCGACACGCGCTGAGCGGGATTGACCGGGCTCGCGGCCACACGGCCGCGGGCCCGGTCCCGTTCTGCCTTACGATTCCGAAATGGCCTCCAGGGCGAAGGTGCGGTCGTGGCTGGGCGCGGTCGTCGCGCTGATCGCCGCGGCCGGGGTCGCCCTGGTGTCGCTGCCCGGCGGCGAGACGGGCCCCGGCGGGCAGAGCGGCCAGGGCCAGCCCATGGGCGCCCGCCCGCCCGCCGAGCCCTCCGCCGTCGACGCCCTGCGCGGGGACGCGGTGTCCGCGCTGCTGGAGCGCCGCGCCGCGGCCGTCCGCGACCGCGACCAGGCCGCGTTCCTGGCCACCGTCGACCCCAGCGCCGAGCCGGTGTTCCACGAGAGCCAGCAGGCCCTGTTCGAGGCCCTGGCGGACGTGCCGCTGGAGCACTGGTCCTACCGCGTCGACGCCGCCGACGTGCTCGACCTGACCGGGCTGCCCGAGGCCGACCTCACCGCGGAGGAGCTGTGGGCCCCCGGCGTCGAGCTGCGCTACGCCCTGCGCGGGGTGGACAGCGTGCCCACCGGGCAGGCCATGGGCTACCTCTTCGCCCGCCGCGGCGACGCCTGGTACCTGCACTCCGACACCGCCCTGTCCGAGCTGGGCAGGCGCACGTGGCGCGGGCCGTGGGACTTCGGGCCGTGCCAGGTGGTGGCCACCGAGTTCGGGCTGGTGCTGGCCCACCCGGGCAGCCAGCCGATGGTCGACCGGCTGGTGCGCGAGCTGGACCCGGCGGTGCGGTCGGTGGGCGAGGTGTGGGGCCAGGACTGGTCGCGCAAGGTGGCGCTGATCCTGCCGGACAGCCCGTTCGAGATGCGGGCGCTGGTCGGGCCGGACTTCCCGGTGGATTCGGTGGTCGCCGTGGCCACCGCCGACCGGGTGGACACCGCGGCCAACCTCGCCGTCGGCCAGCGCGTGGTGCTCAGCCCGATGGGGGCGCGGGCGCTGTCGGTGGCCTCCCTGCGGGTCGTGCTGCGCCACGAGATCACCCACGTGGCCGCGCGCGGCAGCACCGTCGACGGCTCGCCCATGTGGCTGCTGGAGGGCTTCGCGGACTACGTGGGCTACCGCGACAGCGGCCTGTCGCTGGAGCAGGGCGCCCCGGACCTGGCCGCCCTGGTCCGCTCGGCCGGTCCGCCGCCCGGCCTGCCGGAGGACCGGTCCTTCCGCGGGCAGGACAAGGAGCTCGACCTCGCCTACCAGCAGGCGTGGTCGATCGCCCGGTTCATCGCCGAGCGCTACGGCGAGCCGCGGCTGGTCGCCCTCTACCGCTCGGTGGCGGGCGCCGGGCCGGTGTCGGCCGCGGAGACCGACACCCTGCTGCGCGCGTCCATCGGCCTCGACCGCGCCGGCCTGCTGGCCCAGTGGCGCGATCAC
Source organism: Actinokineospora lacus (assembly GCF_053813445.1). Classification (NCBI taxonomy): domain Bacteria; kingdom Bacillati; phylum Actinomycetota; class Actinomycetes; order Pseudonocardiales; family Pseudonocardiaceae; genus Actinokineospora; species Actinokineospora lacus. The sequence goes on along the minus strand of NZ_JBQERA010000006.1, from coordinate 371,266 downwards.
CTGGGGGAAGCACTGCGCTGATGGCGAGCCACTAGGTTGGTTGAATGCGCAGGACTCTGCTGGTCACCAACGACTTCCCGCCCCGGCCGGGTGGCATCCAGACCTACCTGCACAACTTCGCCACCCGACTCGACGATCTTGTGGTGTACGCGCCCGCCTGGGAGGGCGCGGCCGAGTTCGACGCCCAGCAGCCGTTCCCGGTCGTGCGCCATCCCGGCTCGCTGATGCTGCCGACACCGGCGGTGGCCCGCCGCGCGCGGGAGATCGTCCGGTCCGAGGGCTGCGGGACCGTGTGGTTCGGCGCGGCGGCCCCGCTGGCCCTGCTCGGCTCGCTGGGCGCGGAGCGGACGGTGGCGAGCACCCACGGCCACGAGGTCGGCTGGTCGATGCTGCCCGCCGCCCGGCAGGCCCTGCGCCGCATCGGCTCGACCGTCGACGTGGTCACCTACGTCAGCCAGTACACCCGGGCCCGCTTCGCCGCCGCCTTCGGGCCGAGGGCCGGGCTGGAGCTGCTGCCCTCCGGCGTCGACACCGACCTGTACCGCCCGGACGACGCCGCCCGCGCCGAACTGCGCGTGCGCTACGGGCTGGGGGACCGGCCGGTGGTGGTGTGCGTGTCCCGGCTGATGCCGCGCAAGGGCCAGGACGTGCTGATCCGCGCCCTGCCCGCCATCCGCGCCGCCGCCCCGGACGCCAAGCTGCTGCTGGTCGGCGGCGGCCCCTACCGATCCCGCCTCACCGCGCTGGCCGCCTCGACCGGGATGTCCGAGCACGTCGTGTTCACCGGCTCGGTCCCCTGGTCGGAACTGCCTGCCCACTACGCCGTCGGCGATGTCTTCGCCATGCCCTGCCGCACCCACGCGCGCGGCCTGGACGTGGAGGGCCTGGGCATCGTCTTCCTGGAGGCCGCCGCGACCGGCCTGCCCGTCGTCGCGGGCGACTCCGGCGGCGCGCCCGAGACCGTCGAGGACGGGCACACCGGGCACATGGTCGACGGCCGCTCGGTCGAGGAGGTCGCCGACCGGGTCGGGGCCCTGCTCGCCGACCCGTCGCGCGCCCGCTCGATGGGCGCCGCGGGCCGCGAGTGGATGCGCCGCGCCTGGACCTGGCGCGAGCGCACGGCCCGCCTCGCCGCGCTCCTCGACGGCGAAACCGTCTACCGCAGGCGGTAGACGCGCTAGCTCTCGTAGATCGAGACGATGGTGTCGGAGTGCGCCTTGAGGATGACGTCCCTGCGCAGCTTCAGGCTGGGCGTCACCTCGCCCGCGGCTTCGCTGAAGTCGCGGGGGAGCACGACGAAGGCGCGGATGGACTCCGCCCGGGAGACCGCGGTGTTGGCCTCGTCGACGGCGGCTTGGACCTCGGCGCGCAGGTCGGGGTCCTCGGCCAGGGTGGTGGGGTCGGCGGCCTTGCCGCGCGCGTACGCCCAGGTGGTGAGGAAGTCGGGGTCGAGGGTGACCAGGGCGGCGACGAACGGCTTGCGGTCGCCGACCACCAGGCACTGGCTGACCAGCGGGTGCCTGCGCACGCGGTCCTCCAGCACCGCGGGGGCGACGTTCTTGCCCGCCGCGGTCACGATGATCTCCTTCTTGCGCCCGGTGATCCGCAGGTAGCCGTCGGCGTCGAGTTCGCCGAGGTCGCCGGTGCGCAGCCAGCCGCCGGAGAAGGTCTCGGCGGTGGCGGCCGGGTCGCGCCAGTAGCCGCGGGCGACCATCGGGCCGGTGAGCTGGATCTCGCCGTCGTCGGCGACGCGGACGCCCGCGCCCGCCACGGGCCGCCCGACCGTGCCCACCCGGAACGCCGCCTGGGTGTTGACGCACACCGCCGCGGCGGTCTCGGTCAGCCCGTACCCCTCGTACACCGGCACCCCGACGCCGCGGAAGAAGTGCGCGAGGTGCTCGCCCAGCGGGGCGCTGCCGGAGATCGCCGCGACGCAGCGCCCGCCGAGCACGCCGCGCAGCCGCGTGTAGACCACGCGGGCGGCCACGGCGTGGCGCGCGCGCAGGCCCAGCGGCACGGTGCCGGAGTCCAAGGCACGGCTGTAGGCCACCGCCAGCTCCTCGGCGAGGTCGAACACCTGCCCGCGGCCCGTGGCGTGCGCGTTGCGGCGGGCGGAGTCGTAGACCTTCTCGAAGACCCGCGGCACGGCGACGACGAACGTCGGCCGGAACGTCGCCAGGTCCGCGACCAGGGTTCCGGTGCCCGGCAGGTGGCCCAGGGTGGTGCGCGCGTAGACGCAGCACAGCGAGATGGCGCGGGCGAACACGTGCGCCAGCGGCAGGAACACCAGCATCGAGTGGCCCGGGCGCAGCAGGTGCGGGAAGGCGGCGATGTCGGCGCGGATCTGCGAGAGCAGGTTGGCGTGGGTCAGCTCGACGCCCTTGGGCCGCCCGGTGGTGCCGGAGGTGTAGACGAGCGTGGCCAGGTCATCGGCGCCGACGGCGCGGCGGCGGCGGTGCGCCTCGGCGTCGGGGACCGCCGCGCCCAGGGCGGTCAGCTCGTCGACGGCCGCGGCGGTGTCGGCGCCGGGGTCGATCTGCCAGATCCGCACGGCCTCGCCGAGGCGCTCGACCACGTCCCGCACCGTGCTCCGGTGCCGGTCGTCCTCCACGACGACGGCCTTGGCGCCGGAGTCGGCGAGGACCCAGGCGACCTGCTCGGCCGAGGACGTCTCGTAGACCGGCACGCTGACCCCGCCCGCCGCCCAGACCGCGAAGTCGACCAGCGTCCACTCGTAGCGGGTGCGGGCCATCAGCGCGACCCGGTCGCCCGGCTCGACCCCCGCGGCGATCAGGCCCTTGGCCACGGCCAGCACCTGCGCGGCGAACTCGCCGGTGGTGACGTCGAGCCAGACGCCGTCGACCCTGCGGCGGAAGGCGACGGCGTCGGCGAACCGCTCGGCGTTGGCCCAGACCATGTCGGTCAGGCTCTCCTCGGCCGCCACCGCGCCGATCGCGGGCACGCCGTATTCGCGCACGTCACCACTCCGTAGATCGTTGGCCACTCCTGGCAAGGTAGTCCCGGGCGGGGGCGGCCCGAGCGTCGGTCTGGCATCCTGCACCCGTGCCGCAAGTGGACGTGGTGGACGAGACGTTCGTGGTGGCCCCGCCGCGCGCGGTGGCCGCGGTCTTCGCCGATCCCGCCGCCTGGGCGGGCTTCTGGCCCGACCTCGAACCGACGGTCTACGCCGACCGCGGCGACGAGGGGCTGCGCTGGACCGTGCGCGGGGCGCTGGTCGGCACCATGGAGGTGTGGCTGGAGCCGATGCTCGACGGCACCCTCCTGCACTACTTCCTGCGCGCGGACCTGCCTGGCGCGTCCTCCCCGCGCGCGCTGCACCGGGAGAAGACGCGGCGGCAGCTGGCGGCCAAGGACCTGGCGTTCCGGCTCAAGGCCGTCCTGGAGGACGGCCGCGCCCCCGGCTGCGCGCCGTAGGCTGGGCTCCGTGCGGGTACATGTCGTCTCCGACGTGCACGGCAACGTCGAGGCGCTCAAGCGGGCCGGGGACGGCGCGGACGCGCTCATCGTGCTCGGCGACCTGATCGATTTCGTGGACTACCACGACCACTCCGCGGGCATCTTCGGCCGGGTCTTCGGCCCGGAGCTGGTCGGCGAGTTCGCCCGCCTGCGCCGTGACGGCCGTCCCGGTGAGGCCGGGGCGTACGCGCGCACCCTGTGGACCGGGCTGGCGGACGCGAAGGCCACCGTGGAGGCCGCGGTGCGCGAGCAGTACGCGGCCCTGTTCGCCGCGCTGCCCGCCCCGACGTACGCCACGCCCGGCAACGTCGACCTCCCCGGCCTGTGGTCGGAGTTCGCCGGTGGCGGGGTCCAGGTGCTCGACGGCGAGGTGGCCGAGATCGGCGGGCTGCGGTTCGGGTTCGTCGGCGGGGCGCTGCTGCCCGCCGGGGTCTCCCCGCCGCCGGGCACGGCGGTGTTCCGGGCGTACCTGCGCGCGCCGGAGGAGTTCGACGCCGCGGTGGCCGCGCTGCCCGAGGTCGACGTGCTGTGCACCCACGCGCCCCCCGACCTGCCGGAGCTGACCTACGACGTGATGGCGCGGCGGGTGGAGGTCGGCTCGGCCGGGCTGGTGGCGCGGATGCGGGCGGACCGGCCGCGGTGGGCGGTGTTCGGGCACGTCCACCAGCCGCTGTGCGCCCGGATGCGCTTCCTCGCCACCGAGTGCGCCAACGTCGGGCACTTCCAGCGCAGCGAGACCCCGTACGTGCTGCGCTGGTGACGCAGGTAACCTCTGCCCTCATGTCCGACGAGTCCACCCAGTCCATCGTCGTCGACGCGCCCGCCGAGCGGATCATGGCGGTGATCGCGGACTTCCCGGCCTACCCGGAGTGGGCGGACGCGGTCAAGGCCGCGCAGGTGGGGTCCGTCGACGGCCAGGGCCGCGCAGAGCAGGTCACCTTCACCCTCGACGCCGGGATGTTCAAGGACGTCTACACCCTGGCCTACACCTGGTCCGACGACGGGTGCTCGGTGGAGTGGGACCTGGTCAAGGGGCAGATGCAGCGCTCGCAGAAGGGCCGCTACCTGCTGACCGAGCGCGACGGCCGCACCGAGGTGACCTACACGCTGTCGGTGCAGCTCGCGGTCCCGATGATCGGCCTGTTCCGGCGCAAGGCCGAGAAGATGATCATGGACATCGCGCTCAAGGAGCTCAAGCGCCGGGCCGAACAGGACTGATGCGCCTCCTGCTGTTCACCGGCAAGGGCGGGGTGGGCAAGACCACCCTGGCCGCGGCGACGGCCGTGCGCCTGGCCGACTCCGGTCGCAGGGCACTGGTCGTCTCCACCGACCCCGCGCACTCCCTCGCCGACGCGTTCGGCGCCCGGCTCACCGGCGATCCGTCCGAAGTGGACTACCTGCTCTCGGCGGCCCACATCGACGCCCGCGCCCTGGTGGACCGCTCGTGGTCGTCGCTGCGGTCGGGCGCGCGCTCGCTGTTCGGCCGTCTCGGGCTCGACGCGATCGATGCCGAGGAGCTGTCGGTGCTGCCGGGGGTCGACGACCTGCTGGCGCTCTCGGAGGTCGTGCGGCTGGCCGCCGGGCCGTGGGACGCGGTGGTGGTCGACTGCGGCCCGACGGCGGAGACCCTGCGGCTGCTGGCCCTGCCCGAGGCCGCGGCGGGCTACCTGCGCCGCTTCGGCGAGTTGCGGGAACTGGCGGCCAAGATGGCGAGCCTGCGCGCGGTCCTGGCCGACCCGGCGGTGACCGGCGTGCGCCTGGTGCTCACCCCGGAACGCCTGGTGGTCGCGGAAACCCGCCGGACGCTGACCGCCTTGACGCTGAAGGGAATCCGGGTCGAGGCGCTGATCGCCAACCGCCTCGTGCCCCGCGCCCGGCGCTGGTCCGGCCCCGCGGCGAACTGGCTGCGCGTCCGCAGGTCCGAACAGGACAGTGTCTTGTCCGATCTGGACTCGATGTCGCTGCCGGTGCGCGTGGTCGAGCACCGCGCCACCGAGCCGATCGGCCTGCCCGCCCTGCGCGAGGTCGCCGCCGAGCTGTACGGCGACGGCGACCCCCTGGACGCCCCGGCCGAGCCCACCCGCCTGCTCTCCATCACCGCCGACGGCGAGGACCACCTGCTGGCCATCGCTTTCCCCCTGACCGACCACGCCACCCTCGACCTGGCCCGCGTCGGCGACGACCTCGCCATCACCACCGACGGCGTCCGGCGCCTGATCGCCCTCCCGCTTATGCTGCGTCGCCACACCGTCACCGACGCCGAAGCCACCAAGACCGGCATCGTCCTGCGGTTCACACCCGGTGGGGAGGAGCGTCCGTGAGGCCCGAGCCCGACAGCGTCCTGCGGTTTCTGCCCGGTTTCGTGACCTCGGAGCCCGGCGGCGTCCTGCGGTTCGCGCCTGGTGGGGAGGGGTATCCGTGACGTCGGAGCCCGGCAGCAGGCTGGCCGAGGAGCTGTCGCTGCTGTTCGCCGCCATGGCCGACCAGGTCGCGCCCTGGCTGGACCGCGTGGCCGCCGAAGGGCACGATGAGCCCGCGTGTGGCTGGTGCCCGTTGTGCGCGGTGATCGCCGTCGTCCGGGGCGAGCCCTCGGAACCGGGGCCGGACCGGGTGGCCACCGATGAGCCCGCGTGTGGCTGGTGTCCGCTGTGCGCGGTGGTCGCCATGGTCCGGGGCGAGCCGTCGGCGCTGGCCGCGCAGAGCCTGGAGCGCATGGCCGACGTGGTCGCCCTGCTGCGCGCGGTGCTCGCCGACCGGTGGTCGCCGGAGGAGGCCCCGCACATGCCCGGTTTCCGGCCGCCCGAGCCTCCGGGCCGGGTGCAGCACATCCCGGTGCGCCGCCAGTGAGGGCCATCGGCGTCGACGTGGGCGGCACCAGCGTGCGGGCGGGGGTGGTGGACGAGAACGGCACCGTCCTCGACACCGCGCGCGGCTCCACGCCACAGGACGAAGCCGCGCTGGAGGAGGTCATCTGCGCCGTCGTCCACGGATTGGCCTCACGGCACGAGGTGGGCGCGGTGGGCCTGGCGGTGGCCGGTTTCGTCGCCGCCGACCGCCGGACAGTCCTGTTCGCCCCGCACCTGTCCTGGCGCGACGCCCCCGTCGCCGACCGCGTGTCCGAGCGCCTCGGCCTGCCGGTGGTCCTGGAACACGACGCCAACGCCGCCGCCGTCGGCGAACACCGCCACGGCGCCTTGCGCGGCTCCCGCGTCGGCCTGCTCATCGCCCTGGGCACCGGCATCGGCGGCGCACTCGTGCTGGACGGCACCGTGTTCCGTGGCGCCCACGGCGTGGCCCCCGAACTGGGCCACCTGCCCGTGGTCCCGAACGGCCGCCCGTGCGACTGCGGCAAGTCCGGCTGCTGGGAGCGCTACTGCAGCGGCACGGCCCTAGCCGCCACCGCCCTGGACCTCCTGGCCGACGCCCCCACCTCGATCCTGTCCGCAGGCACCCTCACCGGCCGCAAGGTCGCCGCCGCCGCCCGCGAAGGCGACCCGGTCGCCCAGCGCGCCGTAGCCGACCTGGCCCACTGGCTAGGCGAGGGCCTAGCCATCGCCGCCGACGTCTACGACCCCGAAACCATCGTCCTGGGCGGCGGCGTCTGCGACTCCGCCGACCTGTTCCTGGACGACGCCCGAACCCACTACGCCCGAACCCTCACCGGCGCGGGCCACCGCCCCCTGGCCCACATCCACCCAGCCCAACTGGGCGACGACGCGGGCCTGGTCGGGGCGGCGACACTGGCGGCGGAACTCCACGTCGCGGGCTGATGGACCCGGGACGTTCACGGCAGCGCATCGGCGAGCAAGGCCAGCGATGCTTCCGGCGTGAGCGCTCGTTGTTCGAGCACATCGAGGTGGCTGGCGAAGCGGGCGACAGCGTCCGGTTCGGCGGTGTGGTGGAACGCGAGGCGGCTCGGTTCGACGACAACCGGCGGTGAACCGCAGAGGAGCTGGAACGGGTTCGCGGGCGGGAGTTCGACGCCCGCGGGGATGACCCGGATGGTGACGTTGGGTAACTCGCCCAGTCGAACAAGGTGGGTGAGCTGGTCGGCCGCCACCGCCGGGCCGCCGATCCGGCGGCGGAGCGCGTGTTCACTGGTGACCCACCGAAACAGCAACGGGTCGGTGTCGTCGGTGAGCGGAAGCTCCCGCGCGGTGTTCTTGGTCAGGTCGTCCAGCTCGCTGATGGCCGCCGCGTACTCCTGGGTCTGGAGCTGTGGCGGTACCAGCCAGGGGTCGAAGACGACGATCTCGTCGGCGAAGGCTTCCAACGCGAGCAGCAACTCGGCGTCGAAGGGCCCATCCGTCGCTGGAGTCGCCGATCCCGCGTCTCGGTGGCGAGCCGCCATGAGCATCCCGGACAGCCGGGGTGGGCATCCTGTTGCCCCAACCGGGCGCAGAGCACTTCGAGGGCAGGCTTGCTCAGCAGGTTCTTGCAGGCCAAAGCGTTGCTGGCGGACGGGCGGGAGACGCCGAGCCAGTCGGCCACCGTGTCGTGCCGCACGCCGCTCGCGGCGCACAGCCGCTCCAACTCGAAGCGGAGCAGCCGCCGGGCGACCTCCGGGGACAGCGGAACGCGAGGGGCCACCCGAGGGGGCGCGGTTGTGGTCACGCGCCGATCCCTTGCGCGGCCAGCTCCTTCTCGACCTGCTGCTTGGCCTCGGCGAGGGCCTGGGTTCCCAGTTCGAGGAAGCGCTCAAGGGCCTCCGGGGTGAAGATCACCTCGAAGCTGTCGGCGCGGTGCCCCATCAGCAGTTCGATCTCGTCGTCGCCGTTGACCCGGTACTCCATGGGGCAGCGGTCGTTGACCTTCGCCCAAGTCCCCACATTGACGTCACTGCGCATGCCCGACTCCCACTTTTCACTCGTTAGTGTGGCGGTAACAGCCAGGAGTCGACCGACAACTCCCCGATACCATGGCAATAGAATGCCGCTGGTTTCCCTCGAAGACAATGGTGCATCTTGGCGCCCCGCAAATGCTCTGCGAGTTAAAGCCACCGGCAGTTCACTGAGGGAGGGATCGACACGTGGCACCAAAGAGGCAGACGCCGAGCGTCCGGCTCCGCCGACTGGCGGGCGAACTGCGCAGGCTGCGCGGCCGAGCCGAGCTGACCTGGGAGGACGTCACCGAGAGGACCGGTCTCAACAAGACCACGCTTTACCGGCTGGAGACCGCCAGAACGCGCCCGCATAAGAGCACGCTGGTCATGTTGCTCGACCTCTACGGCGCCAAGACCGACCACCGTGCCTATCTGCTACAACTGTTCAAGGACTCGGCGGAACAGGGCTGGCTCCGCCCATACCACTTGGAGCTGCCCGAGGAGTACGCGGCATACATCAGCTTTGAAAGCGAAGCCCAGAGCGTTCGGACCTACCAGTCGTTGTTCATCCCCGGCTTGCTCCAGACCGAGGATTACGCCCACGCCTTGATCAGGGGAACCTTGCCCGACATCCCCGACGAGGCAGTTGAGGACCGTGTCCAAGCCCGGATGGAGCGCCAAGCCCTGCTCATCAAGCACAAACCACTCAAGTTCTGGGCCGTCGTGGACGAGGCGGCACTGCGTCGGCGGGTCGGCGGCGACACGGTGATGCGCGGTCAACTGACCCGCTTGGCCAAGGCGAACGACGCCCCGAACGTCAAGCTCCAGGTGATCCCTTACGGTGCGGGAGCCCATCAGGGGATGGCCGGTCAGTTCATCGTGCTCGACTACACCGATCCGATGGACGCGGATCTGGTCTACATCGAGAGCATCGCTGGCGACATGTTCTTGGAGACCGAGGCTGACGTCGGCCACTTCCGCTCGATCTTCGACAGCTTGGCGTCGGTAGCGCTTAGTCCGAACGACTCGGCAGCCCTGCTCGCCGATATCATGTAGCGATACAGCCCGAGGAAGGTGAAGCCATGCACCAAGTTGACTGGGCATCGGCAAGTTGGCGCAAGAGCTCCCGGAGCGGCGGCAACGGAGAGTGCGTGGAGGTGGCCCACGCCCAGACCCACACCGCCACCCGCGACTCGAAGAACCCGAACGGCCCGATGCTGGTCTTTGGTTCGTCCGATTGGGCGAAGTTCGTTCGCCAGGTCTGACCGTTTCCCGCTCGGCAACGTGTGGGTCAGGTGTCCGAGTAAGAAGGACACCTGACCCGCATCGACGCCCCAGCAAGGGAGTCCGAGCAATGATCGAGCACTTCCTCACCGGAGTTCGGTGGAAGAAGAGCAGCAAGAGCAGCGGCAACGGAGAGTGCGTTGAGGTGGCCTACGCGGAGGCCCTCGCCGCCGCCCGCGACTCGAAGAACCCGAACGGCCCCATCCTGGTGTTCGGCTCGGCCGACTGGGCGAACTTCCTCCGACAGGTTTAGGTCTTTCTCCTCGAGCCGGGCTGGATCACCCCGCGCCAGACGCTCCCACAATCCGCCCCCACCAACCCGCACACCGAAAGGCCGACAGACCTTCACCGGAGAGTCGACGTGACGACCTTGATCCTCTGGTACTCGCAAGACCAGGGCTGCGACCACGAAGCCGCCACGCCCGAGGAGATCGACGCGGCACTGGACACCGTGAACAACCTCGCCGACGCCTACGGCACCGTCGCAACGGTCGTCAGGGGCAACCTCGACAACCCCGCGCTATATGTCGGGATGAACGGCGACGTCGGAGCCCTCTACTACACAAACGCAAGCGAAGCGTACTGGAGCAAGGGCGACGGCCCGGTCGACGGCGAACCGCTGCTGTACGACTGGCAGCACCACGAGTTCCCCGTGCCGCCCAACGCGGAGATACCAGCCGCCGACGTCCGGGCCGCTGTCAAGCAGTTCGCCCACAGCGGCACCCGGCCGACCGGGGTCGAGTGGCAGCAGTGGTCGCCCCCGCGCGACCCCGACAGCGGAGCCACCCTCGCCCACGACGATCCCGCCTGGGGATAGGCCAACGGCGCGTGCGTCGAGGTAGCCCGCACGCGCCCACACCGCCGCTCGCGACTCGAAGAATCCGCCGGCCCGATGTTGGTGTTCGGTTCGTCCGACTGGGCGCACTTCAAGCGAGAGTCAGTGGTGTCGGGTTGAGTGCTCCCCTGAGGAGGTCGTGGAGGAGTTGCGGGAGGTTGCCGGGTAGTACTTTGTCCTGACAGCGCTGGAGTTCCTGGGCTGTCCACCAGCGGCGTTCGATGAGTCCGGCCTTCTCGTTGTCGGTGGGGCGGGGCGGCACTTGGGCCTGGGTGGTGGCGGTGCGGGCCAGGAAGGCGTGTTCGACGCGGTGGTGGTCGCTGCCTTTGTAGTGGAAGCGGGACTCGCGGACCCAGAGTTCGGGGCCGAGGCTGTCAATGAGGATGCCGGTTTCCTCGGCGAGTTCACGGCGGGCGGCGTCGTGGAGGGTTTCGCCGGGGTCGAGGCCGCCGCCGGGGAGTTCCCACCAGTGGTGGTCGGGTTGGTGGGGGTCGAGGGCGTGGATGAGCAGGACCCGGTCGGCGGGGTCGAGCAGGAGGACGCGGGCGCAGCGTCGGGGAGCGGCGGTGGTAGGCATCCGGCGGTGAGGTCCTCATGGTCGGCTGCTGGTTGTCAGGGCGGCCGACGCGAGGAAGCCGTGGGTCAGAACAGGGTGGGTTCGGACTCGTCGTGCGTGGTGGCCGCTGTGGTGGGGTCCGACGTTAGCAGCGGCGCGGTGGGGGTCGGCTGAAGGTGGATGGCGAGTCCGGAGTGGTCGGTGAGCCGGTCACCCTGTGGTGTGTTTTCCCTGGTTGTGTGGATGTAGTGGCAGGCGGTGAGCCAGGGGGTGAGGGTGGCGGTTCCGTGGGCGTGGTCGTAGCGGTAGCCGAGGTCGGCGCGCCGGGCCCAGCTGTGCTCAACGCGGTCGGGGTGCAGGTGGCGGAACAGATCGACCAAGCCGTGGCGGCGAGTGAGGTCGGTGTAGAAGTCGTATTCAAAGGGGGCGAACTGGCTGCGGTGGGCAGGTTGGTGGTTCGGTTCGAGGACGTTGAGGTCGCCGAGCAGCAGGACCGGGGTGTCGCCGCGGGTGGCGTCCAGGGCGGTGTGGAAGCCGTTGATCCAGGTCTTCTTGCGTTCGGTCTTGGCCAGTGAGGCGTCGCGGGAAGGCACGTAGGCACCGATGACGCGGATCGGGCCGTCGGTGGTGTCGACAATGACACCGGCGGCGCGGGCGGGCAGGTAGTCCAGCGCCGTCCCGATCGGGTCGACGCGGGTGCGGAGCTTGCTGACGATCATGACGCCGAGTTCGCCGGGCTCGTGATCGGGGAAGGTCACCGAGTACCCGCTCGCCAGGAACGCGTCAGTGAGCAGCCTGCTGCCTGGGGTGCCTTTGGTCTCAGTGAGGACGAGGACATCTTCGGGACGCTCGGCCAGCCACCGCAGCTGACGCTGGGCGCGGTCGAGGGAGGGGGCGCCGACGTTGACGGTGATCAGGCTCAGCGGCATACCGGGGTTTCCTTCAGGACGCGGTGGATCTGGGTCACGATCATGGCCGCGATGGTCTCAGGTCGTTCGGCGGTGCAGTCCACCGTCATGACCGGCCACCCCTTGCCGCGCAGCTCGGCGATGGCGTGGACGTAGAGAGCGGATTCCCGCTCGCTGTTGTCCGCGGCGCGTTCAAAGCGGCTGTGCCCGCCGCGTCCGCGTAGCCGCGCGGCGATCACGTGTGGGTCGGCGGTGAGGATGACGGCGAGGTCGGATCGGTGGACACCCTGGTTGAGCGCCCACACCGTGTCCGCGGTCAGCCCGTCGAGACCTTGCAGAACCAGCGACGAGGCTACCGAGCGGTCGCACACCACGATCGTGCCGTCACGCAGCGCGGGCAGGATCTCGATGTCGAGTTGGTGGTGGCGGTCCGCCGCGCACAGACACGCCAACGCCATCCCGGTGGAGGTGTCGGTGCCGTAACGGGCGAGTTCGCCCAGCGGGGATCGCGAGGGCTGGGCGGTGGCGAGGACGGGGAGGCCCTCCGCTGCGAGGGCGTCGACGATCAGCCGGGCCGTGGTGGATTTGCCCACCCCGCCCGGCCCGTCGAGCGTGACCAGAAGTCCCGGGGGCCGGTCGTTCATGCGGGCATCAGCGGCAGCAGCGTGCGTCCCGCCTGGTCGTGGACGACTGGGCACTGCTCGGCGTCGACCTGCCCGATGCGTTCGCCCGAGGCCACGACGGCCGCGGGGCAGCCTTTCCCGCATTCGGAAGTCATCACGCAGGTCCCGCAGGTCGGGTTGGCTCCCAGTTGGTAGCGGTCGTGGAAGCGGTAGTCGTCCAAGCGTTGGGCGATGTCGGCGTCGGTGAAAATGTTGCCCACGATGAACTCGGTGTCGGCGTGCTGGGAGGTCGGGGTACGGGCGGCGAAGACAAGGTAGGGGCACACGGTGACCTCGCCCGGGGTGAACACGTAGATGATCGTGCCCGCCTCGCACCCGGCCAGCGGTTTGCCCTCGTCGTTGGGGAACCGAATGTGCGTGATGTCCAGATCCGAGCCGTCGAACGGGGTGGTCAGAGCATGGATCTCCTGCATGTGCAGGGTGGTCTTGGCCAGCCTGCCCTGCGAGCGCACACCGCGGCCCATGCTGCCCAGCGGGTTGAGCAGCACATACCGGGCGCCGTTGGCGCGGGCGAATTCACACAGCCGCGCGTACTCCTCGTTCTGCGCCAACGAGTTCGGCGTGCACAACAGGCCCTGCAGAATGCCCGCTGCACCCAACTTCCCCACCGTTGCCACCGTCATCGCGAAGGACGCCCGATCGCCGCGGAACCGCCCGTGAGAATCCGCGGCGAACCCGTCGAGCGACACGTTGCAATGCACGCCCAGCTCGGCGAGCACGGTGATCTGCTCATCGCCCAAGGTCGTGGCGTTCGTGCACACCCCGACCTCCATCCCCGCGCTGCGAAACGCGCGCACGATGGCCAGGAAGTCCGGGTGAATGGCCGGCTCGCCACCGGTGAGCGTGATCCGCTGAACTCGGCACGCCAGCAGCCGCGGGATAACCTTGTCGACCACCTCCGCCAGTGGCATCTGCCTGCCCACCCGGGTCGCCGAGACGAAGCAGTGCGCGCAGTGCAGGTTGCAATCCTCGTTGATCTGCACCAAAGCCTTCCGCCACGGCGCGTCCACTGTGGTGCGGAAGTAGCAGGACGTGGCGAGACGGTCTTCGGAGATGTTGCGAGTGCTCACGAGCGGAACCTCCGCGCTCTTGATGCTCCTTCAACCCGGGAGCTTTCGAGTATTGGCCGTCGATTTCGGCTGCTTCCCTGATGTTCGACCGAACATCAGCGCGGCTCGCCGATGATTACCAACCCGCGCTCGAGATCGTCACCGGCATCTTCGCCCGCAGAAACGAACGAAACCGCTACGCGCCCGACCACCCCCTCAACCTTCTCTGGAACGCACTCAAACAAGCCACACCCACACGCCCCACCCCCGCCGCTCTTCCTGACTAAAGCCTGTCCTCAACGTCTTTGAACAGGGCGTGAGGCTCAGGGATTCGATAGGTTGGCCGCTGCCAGCCCAACCAGGTCGGATCGAGGCTGACGCCGGTTCGCTGTTCCATGAGTGCCATGCACACGCGCGGCGCGATCGACAGGTCGACCTCGTCCCCAACCCGGCCTGATTTCGTTGGATTCAGGCGTGGGCGCGAGTGGAGTACAGGTGTTCAAACCGGGCGGTTACCCGGCCGTCTACCGCTTCGGTCAGCAGGCCGAAACCGTTGACGTTCCAGTAGACACTGAAGAATGATCTGAGGACTATGCCCGCGCCGTGATCAGTGGACCCTGCCCGACATCCCCGACGACCTGGTGGAGGACCGCGTCCACCCCCGGATGGAGCGCCAAGCCCTGCTCATCAAGCACAACTCAACTTCCGGGCCGTCGTCGATTTGGCGCCCTGCACCGTGAGGTCGGTGGCGACAAGATCATGCGCGGTCAACTGACCCGCTTGCCGAGGCGAACGGCGCCCCGAACGTCACGCTTCAGTTGATTTCGTACAGCGCGATCGCCGGTGACATGTTCTTGGAGAGCGAAGCCGATGTCCGCCACTACCGCTCGATCTTCGACACCTTGGCGTCGGCAGCGCTCAGTCCGAAGGACTCGGCAACCTATATCGCCGATATCATGAGCAATACCCCCTGTGGGAAGGTGAAGCATGCAAGAGGTTGACTGGTCGGCGGCATCTTGGCGCAAGAGTTCTCGGAGCAGCGCCAACGGGGCGTGCGTCGAGGTGGCCTACACACAGGCCCACACCGCCACCCGCGACTCGAAGAACCCGACCGACCCGATGTTGGTCTTCGGTTCGGCTGATTGGGCGACGTTCGTTCGCCAGGTCTAGCTCACCCCGCTCCGGGGTCGTCCACAGTGGCTTGTGAGGTGAAGGCCAAAAGCATGCGGATGACCGGAGGATTGTGTTCCGGGCGTGCGACTTCTGCCAGGTCGACGAGCATCACGCGCAGCCGGGATCGCACGCGCGGGTAGTCGCCCCCCGCGCGGGCGAGCTCATCCACCGCGAGGGACAGCAGGCCGGTGAAATCCGCCTCGGGCACCGCCAGCAGGAGTATGCCGTCGGCGACCCGGTGGCGGGGGCGCAGCGGGCGGGTGGCCAGGCAGCGGAGCAGGTCGTGGAGCTGATCGATGACCTGGACCGCGGTGGTCGGGTCGTTGAGCGAGGGGGACAGCGCGCGCAGGGCGATGTCCACGAGCTGGCGAAACCCGGAGCCGACGTCCTGGTCCAGGGTGCGCTCGTCGCTGAGGATGACCGCGGCGCGGAGTCGCTCGTCGTCGGGTGGCTCGTCGCCGGTCACCTCCATCAGCGTGGCACCCGCCGGGACGAAATCACCGATCGCGGGCGTCAGCCGGATGGAGCAGTGGTGCTCGGCGGCCGCTTTGGCGAGGCGGTCGTCGTCCACGCTCTGCACGACGCCGCGGGCGCGGGCAGGCACGCGGTGCGCGGGACCGGTGCGGGGACGGCCCGCGGGCGCGGCGTCGCCGTCCTCCGGGTAGCGGCGGACGATGAGCGCCCTGGTGTCGCCCGCGATCCTGGTGATGATCGTCGCGGCCCGGATGGACTGGGTGATGTGGTGGATGTACTGCAGGAATACCAGAATGCTGGCGAAGACCAGCATCACGGCCGCGGTGACCGCCGTCGTGGGGACGAACCCGCCGGTCTCCGTCGTCCCGCGAACCGTGCGGAGCACAACGAACGCGAAGACGAACGTCGCCACGAACACCCCGAGCGCGACCCGTGTCGAGCGGTCGCGCAGGAACGTGTTGAGCACCCGAGGGGAGAACTGGCTGCTGGTCAGCTGCAAGACCACGATCGTGATCGAGAAGACCAGGCCGGTGAACGAGATCATCGACGTGATGATCGCCGCGAGCAGCGCCCGCGCGCCCTCGGGTCCACCGCTGAACAGTGCCGGGACCACACCCAGCACCTCTTGGTCGACCCTGGTGAGCACCACGGCGAGCCCGGCGGCGGCGACCGCGATGGCCAGTGGCACCGCCCAGAAGCGGTCACGCAGCCAGTACCGGAACCCCGTCCTCGCTGGTCGCACCCATCCAATCACCCCGGAATCGTATGCAGCCACCGAGTCCCCTGCCCGACGGCGAACAACTCGGCTCCCAGCCTCCGCCGGACGCGTTCCCGTGGCGAGGTGGGACTCAGACCTCAGCCCCGTTGTCCCCCGGATCATGGCGGGGTGACGTGCGGGCGCGGAAAAGCAGCAGGGCGATGCCCGCTGCCATGCAGACCAGGCCGATCGGCGTCATGAAACGGGGGTCCAGGCCCGCGATGGCAGGCAGCAGGATCAACACCACGCCGAGGCCCAGCAGCCCGATCGCCAGCATCGTCGGCAGGCGCAGCTTGGGCAGCGGCGGCGGCTCCGGGGGCTCGTAGTGCTCGTCCTCGTTGTCATTGAACGTGTCGTGCTCGCCCTGGTAGCCGCGCCAGGACGCCTCCGTGGGCCGGGGGACGGGCTCGGGGGCCGGTTCCGGCTCAGGCTCCGGTGGCTCCTTGGGCAGGGTGCGGCCGAGGCCCTCGCGTTCGAGGTCGGCGACGATTTGGGCGAAGGCGGCGTCCACGTCGTCGGGGCCGTCGCCGAGGCGGCCGCTCACACGCGCTCACCCGCCCCCACGCGGCGGGCGAAGGCGGCGCTCTCGGTGAAGATCTGCGGGGCGTCGTGGTCGAGGGTGGCGACGTGACGGCTGTCGGCCAGCACCACCTCGGTGACATCGCTGCTGCTCACCCCGGCCAGCACCACCTTCGAGTTCTCCGGCTCCACCACGTTGTCCACCGCCGAGTGCAGCAGCAGCAAGGGCTGCGTCACCGCGGGCAGGTCGGCGCGGACCGTAGCCCACAGCTTGGTCAGGCTGGCCAGCGCGCGCAATGGGGTTCGCGGGTACGCGTGCTCGGTGACCCCCGGCTTGGCGATGTCGTCGCTGATCGGCGCCACCGACGGCACGATCCGCGACAGCGCCGGGAGGAGCCCGATCTCCTTCCGCAGCGACATCACCGACGGGTTGACCAGCACCAACCCGGCCACGTCCGGACCGTGGACCTGGGCCAGCCGCAGGCACAGCGCCCCGCCCATCGACAGCCCGAAGACGAACACCGCCGCGCACCGCGACCGCAGCTCGTCGAAGGCGGCGTCCACCGCGCCGTACCACTGCGGCCACGTCGTGCGGTTCATGTCCTGCCAGCGGGTGCCGTGACCGGGCAGCAGCGGCAGCCGCACGCTGAACCCCTCGGCCACCAAGTGATCCGCCCACGGGCGCATGCTGAACGGCGAGCCGGTGAAGCCGTGGCTGAGCAGCACCCCGATCTCCGTGGACCCGTCGTGCGCGAACGGCTCCGCGCCTGCGATTGCGGACACCCCGCCTCCCTACCTCATCGACTGGCCCGGCGCCGCCATCGTCGCACGAACCGGGCTGGGGATGACCGGTCCACCATGTGCCCTTTCATCTCGTCCCGGCATCACCGTGTTACTGGCCACGACCAGTAGGCTCCCGCAGGTGGAACAGGAGGCGCGGTGCTGTACTGGGTGATGAAGCACGTCCTGCTCGGCCCCTTGCTTCGGATCTTCTTCCGACCACGCATCGAGGGCAAGGAGAACATCCCCGCCGAGGGCGGCGCGCTGCTGGCCAGCAACCACCTCGCGGTGTCGGACTCGTTCTTCCTGCCGCTGATGGTCGACCGCAGGGTCACCTTCCCCGCCAAGATCGAGTACTTCACCGAGCCGGGGCTCAAGGGCAGGCTCAAGAAGTGGTTCTTCAGGGGCGTCGGCCAAATCCCGATCGACCGCTCCGGCGCCTCCGCGGCCCAGGCGGCCCTCGACACCGGCGTGCGCCTGCTGCGTGAGGGCAACCTCATGGGCATCTACCCGGAGGGCACCCGCTCCCCGGACGGGCGCCTCTACCGCGGCAAGACCGGCGTCGCCCGGATCGCGTTACAGGCGGGCGTGCCGGTCGTCCCGGTGGCGATGTTCGGCACCGACAAGGCCAACCCCATCGGCTCGAAGATGTGGCGGCCCACCCGCATCCGCATCAAGGTCGGCAAGCCCCTGGACTTCTCCCGCTACGCCGGGCTCGACGGCGACCGCTTCGTCGAGCGGTCCATCACCGACGAGATCATGTACGCCCTGATGGAGCTCTCCGACCAGGAGTACGTCGACCTCTACGCCGCCAAGGCCAAGGAGCTCGCCGCGGGCGTGGTCCCCCTGCGCGCCGAGGCCCGCGTCCCCGAGCGTGAAGCGGGCTGAGCAGGGCCACTAGAGTCTCGACGTGCTGTTTTTCTACGACACCGAGTTCATCGAGGACGGAACGACGATCGACCTGGTGTCGATCGGTGTCGTCGACGAGCAGGGCCGGGAGTTCTACGCCGTCTCCACCGAGTTCAACCCGGACAAGGCCGGGCCGTGGGTGCGCGACAACGTGCTCGACAAGCTCCCCTCGCCCGCGGACAAGGCCTGGCGCGACAAGGCGGCCATCCGCCGCGACCTGCTCGCGTTCCTGACCTCCGGCAAGGGCCGCGTCGAGCTGTGGGCCTGGTTCGGCGCCTACGACCACGTCATCCTCGGCCAGCTGTGGGGGGCCATGCCCGCGCTGCCCCGCGAGCTGCCCCGGTTCACCCGGGAGCTGCGCCAGCGCTGGGAGGACGCGGGCAAGCCGACCCTGCCCGCCCCGCCGGCCGACGCCCACGACGCCCTCGCCGACGCACGCCACAACCTGGTGCGGTGGCGGATCATCGAGGAGCACTGGCGCAAGCGCATGGGCAGGTGACCTTCCACCTCGTGGACCCCTGGTTGCTATACCGATTCAGTGTTTGGCAGGCTGGGCGCCATCAGGCGGTGACGACTGTCACTGGCACATCTCATCGGAGGGATTTCCCATGCGGGTCGGCGTGCTCACCGGCGGTGGTGACTGTCCGGGTCTGAACGCGGTCATCCGGGCTGTGGTGCGCAAGGGCATCGAGGTCCAGGGATGGGACGTCGTCGGGTTCCGCAACGGCTGGCAAGGGCCGCTTGAGGGGCTCAGCAGGCCCATCGGCCTGGACCAGGTGGAGGACATCCTCACCCGGGGCGGCACCATCCTCGGCTCGTCGCGGACCAACCCCTACAAGGTCGAGGGCGGCGTCGACCGCATCAAGGCCGTGCTGGCCGAGCAGGGCGTCGACGCGCTCATCGCCATCGGCGGCGAGGACACCCTCGGCGTGGCCAAGCGCCTGACCGACGACGGCGTCGGCGTGGTCGGCGTGCCGAAGACCATCGACAACGACCTCGGCGCCACCGACTACACCTTCGGCTTCGACACCGCGGTCCACATCGCCACCGAGTCCATCGACCGGCTGCGCACGACCGCCGAGTCCCACCACCGCGCGCTCGTCGTGGAGGTCATGGGCAGGCACGCGGGCTGGATCGCGCTGCACTCCGGCCTGGCAGGCGGCGCGAACGTCATCCTGGTGCCGGAGCGGCCCTTCAGCGTCGACAAGGTCGTCCAGTGGGTCAAGAGCCGCTTCGAGCGCGAGTACGCGCCGATCATCGTGGTCGCCGAGGGCGCGCTGCCCGAGGGCGGCGACGAGGTGCTGCTGACCGGTGAGAAGGACGCCTTCGGCCACGTCCGCCTGGGCGGCATCGGCACCTGGCTGGCCGAGGAGATCGCCCAGCGCACCGGCAAGGAGTCCCGCGCCGTCATCCTGGGCCACACCCAGCGCGGCGGCACCCCCACCGCCTACGACCGCGTCCTGGCCACCCGCTTCGGCCTGCACGCCGTCGACGCCGTCGCCGACGGCGACTTCGGCGTGATGGTCGCCCTCCGCGGCACCGACATCGTCCGCGTCAAACTGGCCGAAGCCACCGCGGAGCTCAAGACCGTCCCGATCGAGCGCTACGCCGAAGCCGAGGTCTTCTTCGGCTAAGCCTTTCGGTTCTGCAGTGCGCCCGCTCCAACTGGAGCGGGCGCACTGCTTTGTCCGCTGTCCGCCAACCCCCAACAGGCGTGCTGACGCCTGAACAGGTACTGGGCATTTGCTGGGCATCATGGTTCACTGCAGTCATGCCCACAAAAAGCCCAGTCGAAGGCGAGATCGTCGCGGCGCTCGGCAGGCTCCTGCGGCAGGGGCTGCCGGTGACCCCCGCGGGCACCGACCCGCAGCTGCTGGAACTGCGCGGCATCGTCGCGCGGGCGGCGGATCCGGCGGACTCCACGAGTCGCACATCGGCGCTGGACGGGATGCTGCGCGGGCTGCTGGCACGGTTCCCCGACGCCCGCTACGCCGCGGCGGCCAGGGCGTTGTTCGGGCTGCCGCCCGCCGAGCAGGGCCTGAACCTGACCGCGCGACGGGACTTGGCGGCCGGGCTGGCCGGACACGAGGTCCACCACTTCCGCAAGCGGGTCGAACCGAGGCTGATCGAGCGGGTCGCCTGGGAACTGATCGCCGACGCTGAGCGGTTCGCCCGGCTACCGATGATCGCTCCCCGGCTGGCGCCGAGCGCCACGAGACAGGCGGTTCCGGCTGACCCGTTCGCCTGGGAGGTCACCGAGCACGAGGAACAGCTGATGCGGTTGTGGTCGGCGCTCTACGCCGCCCGCGCCGAACTGCTCGCCGTCGAGCGGCTGGTCAGCCTCAAGGCCGAGCGGGTCGACCTGGTCCACGCGGCGGTGACCGCGGCCTGGCGCTGGGCCGCGGCCCGAGCGGAGGCGATCAGCTACGTCACCGCCTACGCCGAGGACGAGATGTCGGTTGGTGAGCTGACCGCGCTGGCAGGCTGGAGCCCCGCGCTGGACGAGGCGCAGGCGTCCCGGCTGACCGAGGCCGCCGCGGGCGGGGTCTCCCGCGAGCACTTCGTGCGCTGCCTGCACAACGAGACCGGGCTGGCCGACACCTGGATCGATGGCCTGCTCGGCGACGATCCACCTCCCACCACCAGCGAGAACGGAACCGACCAGTGAGCACCCTCCCCACCGACACCGGCCCGCTGGCCGCCGCGCTCGCGGCCGCGGCGGACGGCCCGCCACGGCGCCACGTCATCACCGGCGGCCCGTCCTCGGGCAAGGACGACCTGATCGAGGCGATCCACGCCGCCGGAATCCCGTGCATGAAGGACGAACCGGGCCGGGAGATCTACCGCAAGCACCGCGAACGGCTCGGTCGTCACCTGCGCAAGGAGGACCGGCGCGAGTACTCCCTGGAGGTCCTGGAGGCGTTCGTCGCCGAGTTCACCGCCCACACCTGCGGGATCAGGTTCTACAACCGGGGCATTCCCGACGGGTTCGGGTGGGAGGGGTTCTTCGGGCTGCCGCCGACCCCGCAGCTGACGCGCGCGACCCGCCTGCACCGCTACGACACGGTCTTCGTGCTGGATCCGCTGGACACCTTCGAGGACCCCGACGACATCGTCTGGGCCAAGGACCGCGAGATCCGCCGGGTGCACGAGCTCGTCGTCCAGGGCTACTACGACGCCGGCTACCAGCCGGTGTTCGTCCCCGCCGACTCCGCCGCCGCACGGCTGGACTTCATCTGCGCCAACCTGCGCCTTCCCAAACCCAGTCGAGGAGCGTGAACCTGTTGAGCCGCAACGGGAGATCGTCGCTGCTGCTGTCGCCGAACAGCATCCTGGCCAACGCCCTGCTGCGCACCATCGACATCCTGCGTCCACGGGTCCGCGCCGCCAGACCTGACCGGATCGAGTTCGTCGTCGGCACGCAGGTCAACGGCGCGCCGCACCTGGGCACCAACCTCGTCCAGACCGCCGCGTTCCTGCTGGCCAAGGCCGCCCGCCGCGAGTTCTCCATCGACACCGTCGTCCGGTTCGGGGCCTTGGACAACGCCCCGCACGAGGTCGTCCTCGACCCGGAAACGCACCACGCCTACCAGCAGACCTACCACCACGCTCTGGGCAGGGACCAGGTCGCCGAGCTCATTGACCGCTACTACGTCGAGTTCTTCGACTCCCTGTCCGAGGCCACCGGCACCGCCTACGAGGTCGAGACCTACACCGACCACCAGGCCACCCCGGGGTTCCGGGCGGAGTTCCTGCGCACCCTCGTGCATCTGGAAGACATCCGGTGGTGGATGGCCCCGTCGCACGGCACCGTCCACATCCGCATCCCCTGCCCGGACTGCGGTTGGGCGGAGAAGCGCGCCGACCGCACCAAGCTGGTGCGGCTCGACGAGGACGGCGCCACCTTCGCCGCGGTCTGCCTGGACCACGGGCCCTACGAAGCCCACGTCGACCCCGAGGACGACCGGCCCTACCTGGACCTGGCCACCCTCTATCGGAACCTGGTCAAGGAACGCGCCCTCGGCCGCGACACGTCCACGCTGCACGTGATGATGAAGGGCGGCGACTGGGCTTTCGGCTGCCAGCTCGTCGACGGCGCCCTCGGCGCGCTGGCGACCCCGGCCACGCAGATGCCGGTCCGCATCTTCACCCCGCAGGTCCTCGCCCCGACCGGGGCGAAGCTGTCGAAGTCGCTGCTGCGCGAGCAGGGCCACAAGGCGCTGCCCGCCGACGTCGAGCCCTGGATGCTCGACACCACGACCTGGCCCGGCGACGTCGACAACTACGTCGACTCGCTGGTCTGGCTCGTCGGGGAACTGCTCGCCGATCCCAAGCACTTCTTCCGCTCGTTCACCGTCAAGGAACTCGGCCGCCTCATGGCCGCCCGCCCCGCGACCCTGCCGGTCCGCGCCCACGAGATGGGCATCTACAAGCGCTACTTCGACCTCATCGCCACCGGCCGCAAGACCACCGAGATCCGCGTCAACGACTCCAGCCGCAAGAAGATCAAACCCGGGTCGCTGATCCGGTTCCGCTGCCAAGGGGACGAAGTCCTCACCCGCGTCACCCGCGTCGCTCGCTACACCACCTTCGACGAGATGTTCGACCACGAACCCGTCGCCTCGGTCAACCCCCTGGCCACCCGCGAGGACCAGCTCGCGAACATCCGCCAGATCTATCCCCCCGAGCGCGAAGCCCTCGGCGTCGTCGCCATCGGCATCGAACTCGTTGCCCCATCGCGGCCCGCTTGATGGGTTCCCGGGCAACGCGTCCGTCCACCCCTGCGCAAGGCCAGGGTCCCGGTCTGCCCCAGGTGCACCTGGCCTTGCGACTCGCCTGGCATCCACGATGCCCGGCTCTCGACGTCCAGGATAATGTGTCCGCTCCTTGTTGGGTGAGCGCATTACTGTGCTGGCATGGAAGATCTGCTCTGGGCCGGGGCTGATGCCCAAGCGAGGGCCTTGCGCGAGGGTTTGGTCACGGCGCCGGAGCTGCTCGCGGCCGTCTTGGCGCGGTTGGATGCGGTCAATTCGCGGATCAACGCCTTTCGCGCTGTCTACGCGGACCTTGCCCGAGCCGACGCGGAGGCCGCGCAGGCGCGTCTTGACGCGGGGGAGTCCACGCCGCTGCTCGGGGTGCCGGTCGCGGTCAAGGACGACACCGATGTCGCGGGGGACGTCACCACCGCGGGTGGGCGGGCGCAGTTCGCCGTCGCGGCCGCGGACAGCGCGGCCGTCGCGCGGCTGCGGGCGGCGGGTGCGGTGATCATCGGGCGGACGCTCACGCCCGACCGCTGCCTGTGGCCCTTCACCGAGACCCTGGCTTATGGCGCGACCCGCAACCCGTGGCACCTCGACCACACCCCGGGTGGTTCCTCCGGCGGGACGGCCGCGGCCGTCGCGGCCGGGGTCGTCGGGGTGGCCACGGGGTCCGACGGGGGCGGTTCGGTGCGGATTCCGGCCACGGCCTCGGGGGTGTTCGGGCTCAAGACCGGTCGCGGGCTGGTGCCGCTGGCCCCGCGTACGGAGATCTGGCACGGGCTTTCCGGGATCGGCGCGCTGGGGCGTGGGGTCGCCGACGTCGCGGCGATGATCGACGTCCTGGTAGGGGAGAGCGGACACCGCGCCGCGGTGGACAGCCCGCCGCGGCGGCTGCGGATCGCGCTGGCCTGGCGGACGCCGCTGGGGCGTCCGCCGATGTCGGCGGAGTACCGACAGGCCGTCGCCGACACCGCCGACCGGCTGCGCGGCCTCGGGCACCAGGTGGTGGAAGCCGACGTGCCGTTGGGGGCGCGGCCCTCACCGCAGTTCCTGGTGCGCTACCTGCGCGGCGTCGCCGACGACGTCGCCGAGCTGCCGCACCCGGAGTGGCTGGAGCGCCGCACGATCCGGCTGGCGCGCCTGGGTGCCCGCGTACCTGACCGGGTACTCGCGTGGGCACGGGCCGCCGAGGCCGGACTGCACGCGCGCATGGCCGAATTCTTCACCGCTCCCACTGCCGATCACGGCGTGGATCACGGTGCCGACAGCGGCCCGGGTCGTGACGCTGTCCGGGGCGTCGACGCCGGGGATCGGTTCGACGTCATCCTGCAGCCTGGGTGGACTCGGCGGCCGACCAGGATCGGGCGGTACCACGGCAGCGGGATCAGCGCGACGCTTGCCGCCGTGGCCGCGCACATCCCGTACTTCCCGACGTGGAACGTCCTGGGTTACCCGGCCGCCGCGCTGCCGGTGGGATTCGACCGGATCGGGATGCCCATTGGGGTGCAGCTCATTGGTCCGGCGGGTAGTGAGCGGTTGTTGCTGGCGCTGTCCGGGGAGTACGAGCGCGCCCACCCGTGGACCGACCGGCGGCCGGACCTGTGAACCTCGCCGATGTCGAGGGCAGGCTGATCCGCCGCTACGGAACCGGCGTCGCGCCGTGGGTGGCGGGTCTGCCCGCCCGGCTCGACTCCCTCGCCGCGGCTTGGGACCTCGTGCTCGGCGAGCCGTTCGGGTCGGGGAACTCCGCGGTGACCGTGCGCGCCCGGCACGACGGGGTGCCCGTGGTGCTGAAGGTGTCGCCCGACGAGGAGTTCGCAACCGAGCAGGCCACCGTGCTGCGCGCGTTCGAACCCAGCGGACGGGTGCCGCGCGTGCTCGCCGCCGAGGGCGGCGCGATGCTGCTGGAGCACGTCGACGGCGAGGCGCGCTGGCCTGCCCCCGCCGAGTTCGGCGCGCTCCTGTCCGACCTGCACGCCGCCGTCCCCGACCCCCGCGCCGTGGCCCGCCGCGACCTGCGCTTCTGGACCACCGAGTTCCAGGCCCGCTTCCCACCCACCGGCCCGGTCACCGCCGCCGACCTCGCCGCTTCCCGCACGGCCTGCGCCACCATGGCCGACACCGCCGGTCCCCACGTCCTCCTCCACGGCGACCTCCACGCCGACAACATCATCGTCGGCACCCGCGCCGTGGTCATCGACCCCAAAGCCTGCCTGGGCGAACCCGAATTCGACGCCGCCGACTACGTCCTGGCAGGCCCCGACATCCCAGCCCGCCGCGACGCCCTGCTCGACGCCACCACCCTGCGCCCCGCCCGACTCGACGGCTGGTGCCGCGCCCTGGCACCCCTGGTCGCCGTGGGAGCGACCCGCCCCGGCTTGCCGACCGACGAGCTGCTCGACTACGCCCGCGGTGCCCGTGAATCGGGGTAGGCGGGAAGAGTTTCCGGCCTACGAGTGGCCTGTCGCGGCTTAGTGCTCGGCGAGCCGCTGCCCACGTTCGCAGTGCCATCTGCGCGCAGATCAGAACATCGCCACCGAGGGCGATTGCTGCGCGGTCTACCCCCAGGCGGAATCGTCATGCGCCAGGGTTGCGCCGGGTTCGACGGGGGGTTCCCATCGCTGCCAACGGATGTTGGCGGGTCGGTTGCCGGTGCGCGCGAATTCGTGCACGGCGGTCCGGACGTCGGCGGCCGGGATCTCCGCGTCGGGGGGAAATTCCGCCACGTGCTGCTGTAGGTCATAAATGAGGGGTTCGCCGTCACGGGGTTCGCCTTGGCTGTAGTAGGCCGCGCCGACTTCCCCGTAGTAGGCGACACCGACGTCACCGTTGAACCCCGCGTACATGAGCCCCGGGAGACTGGTGAGGGTGATCGTGGTGAGGATGCCCCCGCCGTCGAGCGTGGCGACGTGGTCCAGCTCCGCATCGATCTCGTCGGGAGTGGCGGCGACGCGGCTGCCGTCCTGCCCGCGTGCGTGCCAGAAGTTCAGGGGGGTCACGTTCACGCTCCGGTGAAGGTCTGTCTGCCTGCGGCTTTGGGTTACGCCCGTGGCGCGCCCAGGTCCAAGTAGGCGGCGAAGGTGCCGAGCCAGTGTTCGGCGGCGTATCCGTAGCCGAAGACGTAGCGCATGCCTGCCTCTCGGTGTTCGGTTGCGGCCGTGTGGGCCAGGGCGGTGTAGCGGTGGTCTTCGGGGAGGGCTTCGGCGATGCCTCGCCAGCACCACGCCCTCGACAGGGCCAGGCCGGACAGGTGGGAGCCGTAGGGGTCGGAGGGGTCGTCCACCTCGACCGGGGAGCGCAGGGTGGCCCAGCGGGGGGTGTCCAGGTCGGGGAGGAAGGTGTCCAGCCAAGTGGCGAAGTCGGCTGCCGGGCGGACTCGGCGGAGCAGGTCGGCTTCGATCAGGGCGGGGGAGAGGAAGTCCGCGGCGCTGGGCTCGAAGCCGCCGTAGGACTGGTCGGCGGCGAAGAAGCGTTCGGTGGCGTCGGCGCAGGTGGTGGCCAGTTCGGTGTCCCCGGTGGCGTTGGCGGCGTCGATGGCCAGGCCCAGGGCGAAGGCGGTGTTGGCGTGGGTGCCGACGCGCACCGGCAGGCGGGCGGTTTCGAGCCAGGCCAGCCAGCGGGAGCGGATGACCTCGGTCAGGGGCTCCAAGGCGCTGGACCAGGCCGATCCTTCGGGCCAGGTGCGCAGCTCGGCGGCGAGGACCAGCAGCCACGCCCAGCCGTAGGGGCGTTCCCAGTAGGCGCCCTCGGGGCTGGTGAAGAACTCCGCCTCGACGCGCGCGCCCTCCGGGGTGACCAGCTCGTTGAGTGCGGTGCGGGCGGCTCCGGCGCTGGGCAGGTCCGGGAGTTCGCGCAGCAGGCGCACGGCCAGCCAGGTCTGGTGCACGCACGAGTGCCAGTCGTAGGACCCGGCGAAGACGGGGTGCAGGTCGCGCTGGGGTCTGAGGTCGTCGGCCGACTGGATCAGGTGCGTCCAGTGGACGGGGTAGTCGCGGCGGATGTTCGCGACGGCGGTGGCGAGCAGCCGCTCGGCGGTCGCCGGGTCCAGGTCCGGGGTCATCGAAGGCATCTTTCCTTTTGCAAGTCGCTCTCGACCAGGGTTGTACCAGTCTGCAAGCGCTTGAGTCCATCTACTGGGACAGGTGTCCCGGTGTTCGGGCGAATCCGCCGACCTCTTACTCTGGAAGGCGTGAACTGGACCGTGGACGTGCCGGTGGACACGCTTCCCGAGCTTCCACCGCTCCCGCCGACCCTGCGCGCTCGTCTCGACGACGCGCTCGCCCGCCCGGCTGCCCAGCAGCCGGAGTGGCCCGACGCCGAGCAGGTGCGCCAAGTGCGCGCCCTCTTGGAGGCCGTGCCGCCGATCACCGTGCCCGCCGAGGTCGACCGCCTCCAAGCCCGCTTGGCCGAGGTCGCCCAGGGCAAGGCGTTCCTGCTGCAGGGCGGCGATTGCGCGGAGACCTTCGCCGACAACACCGAACCGCACCTGCGCGGCAACATCCGCACACTGCTGCAGATGGCCGTCGTGCTGACCTACGGCGCCAGCCTCCCGGTGGTGAAGGTCGGCCGCATCGCGGGCCAGTACGCCAAGCCCCGCTCGGCGGGCACCGACGCCCTCGGGCTGCCGGTGTACCGGGGCGACATCGTCAACTCCCTGGTCGCCACGCCCGAGGCCCGCGTGCCCGACCCCTCGCGCCTGATCAGGGCGTACGCCAACTCCAGCGCCGCGATGAACCTCGTGCGCGCGCTGACCGGCGCGGGCATGGCCGACCTGGCCCTGGTGCACGACTGGAACCGCGACTTCGTCCGCAACTCCCCGGCCGGGGAGCGCTACGAGGCGCTGGCCACCGAGATCGACCGCGGCTTGCGGTTCATGCGCGCCTGCGGCGTCGAGGACAGCTCCCTGCACACCGCCGAGGTGTACGCCAGCCACGAGGCGCTGCTGCTGGACTACGAGCGCTCGATGCTGCGCCTGCACAGCACCGACGACGACGACCCCAAGCTCTACGACCTCTCCGCGCACTTCCTGTGGATCGGCGAGCGGACCCGCCAGCTCGACGGCGCCCACATCGCCTTCGCCGAGCTGCTGTCCAACCCGATCGGGCTCAAGATCGGCCCGACGACGACGCCGGAGATGGCCGTCGAGTACGTCGAGCGGCTGGACCCGCGCAACCAGCCCGGCAGGCTGACCCTGATCAGCCGCATGGGCAACAGCAAGGTCCGCGACGTGCTGCCCGGCATCATCGAGAAGGTCAACGCCTCCGGCCACCAGGTCATCTGGCAGTGCGACCCGATGCACGGCAACACCCACGAGTCCTCGACCGGCTACAAGACCCGCCACTTCGACCGGATCGTCGACGAGGTCCAGGGCTTCTTCGAGGTCCACAGGCGCCTGGGCAGCCACCCGGGCGGCATCCACGTCGAGCTGACCGGCGAGGACGTCACCGAGTGCCTCGGCGGCGCCCAGGAGATCTCCGACGCGGACCTCTCCGGCCGCTACGAGACCGCCTGCGACCCGCGCCTGAACACCCAGCAGTCGCTGGAACTGGCCTTCCTGGTCGCGGAGATGCTCCGCTCCTGAAGCCACGTCCCACCGAGAACCCCCGTGCCCCGGCGCGGGGGTTCTCGCGTTGTCAGCAGCGCTCGTGGAGTTCGACGGCGGCCTTGGCGATGGCGGTGGCGAGCAGGTCGACGTCCGGGGCGGTCGCGGCGTCGGCGTTGAGGCCGATGTGGACGCCGTCGCGGTAGGGGGAGACGGCGATGCCGACCGGGTGGCCCGCGGCCAGCGGGACGACGGGGTAGACGGCCCGCAGCTCGGCATCGCCGAGGGTGAGGGGAAGCGCGGGGAAGGGGACCGTCGTGACGACGGTGTCGAACAGCAGCGGCGCCGTGCCCGCGGCCAGGCTGGTGCCCAGGCGGTGCAGGAGGGCGGGCACGCGGTCGGCGAGCAGGGGCAGGGCGCCCGCGCCCTTGGTGGGGCCGGACCTCTTGTTGGCGTCCATCACCGCGCGGACGTCCCGCAGGCGGACCAGCGGGTCGGCGACGTCGACGGGCAGCGTGCAGAGGTAGCCGGAGATCTGGTTGCCGCCCGTGCCGCCGCGGGCGCGGGTGTTCACCGGGATCAGGGCGCGCAGGGGGACCACCGGGCGGTCGGTCTCGGTCAGCCAGGTCCGCAGGCCGCCCGCGAGGACGGCCAGGACGACGTCGTTGACGGTGCCGCCGTGGGCGCGGCGGACGTGGCGGAGGTCGGCGGCGTCGAGGCGGAGCATCGCGAAGCGGCGGCCGGGGGAGCTGGGGGCGGCCAGCGGGGCCTCCCACGGCAGCCGGATGGTCCGCAGGACGGCGCCCGCGATGTCCACCGCGGACCGCAGGTCGACCGGGCGCGGGGCGGTCGGCGCGCTGGTGGCCGCTGCGCTGGTGGCTGCCGCGCTGGTGGCCGCCGCGCCGAGGCCGTCGAAGAAGCCCGCGGCGATCTCCACCGCGCCCGCGCCGTCGGCCAGGGCGTGGTGCAGCTTGAGCAGGACCGCGAACTCCCCGCCCGGCAGGCCGGTGACGACGTGGGCCTCCCACGGCGGCCTGCGCAGGTCCAGCGGGCGCGACTGCCACGCGCCGACGTAGGTCGCCAGCAGGTCGTGCCCGGCGGGCAGGCGGAAGGCCCGGACGTGGTCGGCGGCGCGGAAAGCCGGGACCGGCTCCCACACCGCCCCGCCGAGCAGCGTCGGGCGGATCGCCGCGCGCAGCCGGGGGATGGCCGCGGCCCGCTCGGCCAGCAGCGCGGCCACCGCCGCGCCGTCGGCGGCGGCCGAGGGCCGGAACACGCCGACCGCGCCCAGGTGCATGGGGGAAGCCGGGCGCTCCAGGGCGAGGAACGCGACGTCGAGGCCCGTGAGGCGGGTGCGGGACATCGCTCAACGACACCAAACGGAGATGACGCCGGGGTTACCCGGGTGGGTCGACGCGCCGCGCGTCACCCGGTCGAGTCGGTCACACCACATCAGAACGCGAACACCGCCACCTTGCCGCCGGGCTCGACCCTGCTCCCCGGGGCGGGCCCCTGGTTGATCACCCGGCCGTTGCCGTTGGAGAAGGGCTGCAGCTCGAGCGTCAGCCCCTTCTCGGCCAGCAGGGCCTGGGCCTCGGGGACAGTCTTGCCGGTCAGGTCGGGCACCGTGACGGCCGAGGACACGATCACCGTGACCTGCTTGCCCGCCTTGCTGTCGACCTGGGTGTTGGCCGCGGGGTCGGTGCGGATGACCCGGCCGCCCTCGATGTCGGCGGCGAACTCCTGCGGGCCGTCGACGGGCTGGAAACCGGCGTTGGTCAGCGTGGCGAAGGCCTCGTCGCGGGTCTGGCCGCGCACGTCGGGCACCGGCTTGGGCGCCGGACCCCGGCTCAGCACGATGACGACCCGCTGGCCGATGTCCTGCGCCGTCCCCGCGGGCGGTTCCAGCCGCACGACCATGCCCTCGGGGACCTGCTCGTCGTGGACGTTGGCGGCGTCGTCGCGCTGGGGCTGCAGGTCGTTGGCCCGGATCGCGGCCTCGGCGGCCACCGGGTCGGTGCCGGGGCGCACGTCGGGCACCACCGGCCTGCCCGAGGACACCACGAGCACGACCTCGTCGCCGCGCAGCAGCTCGGCCGTCGCGGCCGGGTCGCTGCTGATGACCACGCCCTGCGGGATCTCGTTGTCCCGCACCCGCGTCACCGACGGCGCCAGCCCGGCCTCGCGCACCGCCGCCTCGGCCGAGGCGACCTCACGGCCGGTCAGGTCCGGCACGGCGGTATAGCGGCCCGAGGTGAACCACCAGGCCAGGGTGCCGATGAGGGCCAGCACGAGCACACCGGCGATGCCCAGCAGCACGTAGCGGCGGGTGCGGCTGGGCGGCGGCGGGGGAGGGCCGGGCGGGATCGGCTGCGGGCCGGTCTGCGGCGGCGGCTGGGCGGCCGCCATGGCCTTCTCCAGGTCCGACCGCAGCATGGCCCTGGTGCCCTGCGGCCCGGCCGCGCTGAACCCGTGCGCCGGACGCATGACCGTGGCGATGCCCGCCGCCGCCAGCGCTCCGGTGCTGACCCTGATCGTCGCCTCGGGGTCGTCCACCGGGGCGACGGCCCGCTCGGTGGGCTCGTCGCCGGGGTCGGTGGGCGTGGCCTTGATGGTCCGCTCGTCGTCGGCCCCCGCGCTCTCGGCGGACTTGCTCTCGGCGGACGTGCTTTCGGCCGGCGTGCTCTCGGTGGACGTGCTCGCCGCCGCCGCCCCCTCGGACCGCGCGGCGTCAGGCTGCGAGTTCGCGGGCTGGACACCGTTCGACGACGTGCCCTCGGCAGACGCCCCTTCAAGGCGCGTGCCTCCAGCAGGCGTCCCTCCGGCAGGTGTCCCTCCGAGGGGTGTCCCTCCGGCGGGCGTGCCACCGGTAGGCGTGCTTCCGAGGTGCGTGCCTCCAGGAGGTGTCCCTCCGAGGGGTGATCCTCCAGCGGACGTCTCGTGGGGAGCCGCCGCCCCTGCCGGGGAAAGGACCGGTCCGGCGGCTTGTACCGGGGAGAACGGCGCGGAGGTGGACGGTGCAGAGGTGGTTGGCGCAGGGGCGAGCGGTCCTGAAGTGACCAGCGCTGGAGTACCTGGTGCTGGGGTGGGGGGCAGCGAGGTCATGGGCGGTGCGGTCAATGGTGCTGAGCTGGGTGGTATCGAGCTGGGTGGTGCCGAGGTGATGGGCACGGGGGTGATGGGGGCGGGCCGGTGCGATGACTGCGGCTGGGGCACCGGGATGCGCATGCGGGGCAGGGCCGAGGTGGTGCGGACGCGCTGGAGTTCGGCGAGGAAGGCGGCGCCGTCGGCGGGCCGGGCGGCCGGGTCGCGACGGGTCGCGCGCACCACCAGCTCGTCCAGCGCGGGCGTCAGGCCGCGGGCGACGGCGCTGGGCGGGGGCACGTCGTCGTTGGCGTGGCGGTAGGCGACCGTCAGCGGGTTGTCCCCCACGTACGGCGGCGCGCCGGTCAGCATCTCGTAGAGCACGATGCCCGCCGAGTACACGTCCCCGCCCGGGGTCGCCTTGCCCGTGGTGACCTGCTCGGGGGCCAGGTAGGACACCGTGCCCAAGATCACGCCGCTCTTGGTCGTCCCCGGGCTCGACAGGGCCCGCACCAGCCCGAAGTCGGCGACCTTGACCACGCCGTTCGCGCCGATGAGCACGTTCTCCGGCTTGACGTCGCGGTGCACGAGCCCCGCGGCGTGCGCGGCGGCCAGCGCGGCCAGCACCGGCTCCAGCACCGACAGCGCCAGCGGCGGCGGCAGCGCACCCCGCTCGACGAGCAGGTCGCGCAGCGTGCCGCCGGTGACCAGCTCCATCACCAGGTACACGTGGTCGCCGTCGAGCCCCTGGTCGTGCACGGCCACCACGTTCGGGTGGTGGATGCGCGCCGCCGAGCGGGCCTCGCGCTCGAAGCGCTCCACGAAGCTGCGGTCCGCGGCGAAGCGCGGGTCCATGACCTTGATCGCGACCGGCCGGTCCAGCCGGGTGTCCACCCCCCGGTACACCGCCGACATGCCGCCGCGGGCAAGCGGCGCGTCGACGCGGTAGCGCTGCTCCAGCAGCGCACCGATCAGCCCCGTTTCCCGCACAGTCGTCGATCGTACGGACGCCCGCCCGCCCCCGTGGGCGCGCCCGGGATTTTCACCCCGCCCTCACAAGGGGCGGGTATGGCACAGTGGACAACCGTGAGTTCCGTTCCCGCCGCCACCGACGTGCTCGACCCCACGGTGGAAGTCCTCCCGCTGCCGGACGTCGCGGCCCGCCTCGATCAACCGATCACCAAGGTCCACCAGGCCCTGCGCGATCACCACCTACTGGCCCTGCGCCGCGATGGCATCCTCGTCGTGCCCGCGGACTTCATCGACGACACCGAGGTGGTCAAGGGCTTGTCCGGCACGATCACCGTGCTGCACGACTCCGGGTTCACCATCGAGGAGATGCTGCGCTGGCTGTTCACCGCCGACGAGTCCCTGCCCGGCCGCCCGATCGACGCGCTGCGGGGCAACCGCGGCCGTGAGGTCAAGCGCAGGGCCCAGGCCCTGGCGTTCTGACCCGCGCGGCCAGGCACCGCAGCACCCCGGGCACCGCCACCGCGGCCCGCCGACGCCGGGACACCACGGCGCGGCGGGTCAGCACGTCGTGGTCGGCGGCGGCGATCTCGTCCAGGATGCCCGCGTACAGCCGCGCCGCGGTGTCCACGCAGGGCCGCGCGACCGGGTCCAGCAGCGCGATCCCCGGCAGCGCCACGCGGTAGACCGCCCTGGTGTGCGCCACCAGGTGCGCCACGGCCCGCCGCACCGCCCGGTCGCCGCCGCGGGACCGGGTCCGCAGCAGCCGGTCGCGGTCCACGCCGAACGCGGCGAGGTGGTCGGCGGGCAGGTACACCCGGCCGCGGTCGAGGTCCTCCCCGACGTCGCGCAGGAAGTTCGTCAGCTGGAACGCCTCGCCCAGGGCGGCCGCGGCGGGGGCGGCGTCCGCGCGCGGCCCGACCGTGCCCAGCACCGGCAGCGTCA
This sequence comes from Actinokineospora lacus, assembly GCF_053813445.1. Lineage (NCBI taxonomy): Bacteria > Bacillati > Actinomycetota > Actinomycetes > Pseudonocardiales > Pseudonocardiaceae > Actinokineospora > Actinokineospora lacus. The sequence continues at coordinate 337,740 of NZ_JBQERA010000006.1, read as the reverse complement.
TCAGCCCGATCACCCCGGCCGAGCCGTGCGTGTACTCCCCGAGCGCGGCCAGGTCCGGGTAGTCGGTGACGGTCAGGTCCATCCGCATGGACTTCAGGAACACCCCGAACAGCCCGGGGTCGATCTCGAAGCGCCGGACGGTGTCGACCAGCGCCGCGAGCACCGGGTGCGCGCAGGCGCCGAGGAAGGCCGCCGACAGGTCCGCCTCCAGCGCCTCCAGCGCGCCCGCCGGGTCGGGGCCGGGGGAGTCGACGATCTCGTCGGCGAGCCGGGCGAAGCCGTACAGGGCGTGCACGGCGGGCCGCCGCTGGGGCGGGAGGAGCCGGGTCGCCAGGAAGTAGGTGCGCCCGTGCTCGGCGTTGATGAGGCGGCAGGCGCGGTAGGCCGCGGCCAGGTCGGGTTCGGCGCGCATGGCGCGGGCATCGTCGCATGAGGGGCGAAACCGAACCGCGCGGTTGTGTCAGCGCTTACACGCCGCCCACTGGCCCTTCGGGCAGCCGCCCTCGTGGCCTGCGACCAGCTTGCTCAGCAGGCCGTACCCGGATGCGGCGCCGTCGGCGGCGCCCACCAAGTCCACATCGCACAGCGCCCGCGTCGCGGCCAGGCAGGCGGGACCCTGGCGGGCGGCGTGCTCCTGCCACGACTCGCCCGCGGCCACCCCGTACTTCCACACCAGCCCGTTGGCGTAGGCCAGGGCGTAGACGTGGTGGCTGCCCTCGGTGACCGGCTCGGCGGGCGGGGCGGCGGAGGCCCGTTCCTTCAGCTTGGACAGGTCCGGGGCGTCGGCGAGCACCAGGGTCGACCACTCGACGCTGTAGGGGTGGTTGCCCGGCACGGAGTTCGCCCGCTGGTAGAACGCCTTCCACTGCGCGCTGCCCAGCGTGCACTTCGCCGAGCCCTGCTTCCCCGGGGCGACCGGGCCGGTCTTGGTGGCGCAGGCGCCCAGCGGCGCGCCGTCGCCCTGCCAGACGCCGCGCACCGAGACGGTCACCGCCAGCTTGCTGGAGTTGGTGAAGCGCACCACGATCGAGCAGCTCTGCGCGCCGCAGGCGTCGAAGTTGTGCTCGCCCTCGGTGACGGTGGTGAGCACGTCGACCGGCTCGGCGAGCGCGTCGGCGTGCTTGGCGATCGCGGCGTAGAACGCGGGCAGCTCCGTCGAGGCGTCGCGGACGCTGGTGACCAGGTCCTGCACGCTGGTGGCGTCCGAGCGGCCGACCCGCGCCGCCTCCACCTGCACCACGCCGTGCGGGGCCGCGGCGTCGAGGTAGAGCGTTCCGCCCTCGGTGACGACCTTCACCGCCTCCGTCGAGCCGACCGCCTGCCGCTCGGTCTCGGCGAACGGCGCGTCACCGGCCACGTCCACGCCGCGGGCGAGCTGGGTGCCCAGCGCCTCGGGGGAGAACACGCCGCCGAACTCCAGGCCCAGCAGCCCGCTGGGGGTCTGCACCCACCGGTCGGCCACGGCGGGGCCGCGGCCCGCCCCGCCCGCGAGGCCGGGCACCTCGCCCCAGAAGTCCGCGCCCGCCTTGAGGTAGATCGTGTCGTTGACGACCAGGACGGTGGCGGGCTTCTTGTTGAAGGTGATCGTGCCGCTGACCTCGCCGGTGTGGGCGGCGGTGAGGTCGAAGGCGACGTCCTTGCCCGATGCCGTCATCGAGCCCTTGTAGCGGACCGCGCCCGCCTCGGCGAGGTCGAGCAGCGCCTGGGCCGCGGCCTGGGCCGCGGTGGCGGGGGCGACCGGCGCGGCCACCGGCGCGCCCACGGTCGCCGAGGTGCAGGCGCCGACGGCGAACACGGCCCCGATGGCGAGCACCGCCCTGATCCGCCGCGGTCCTCGCCGTCGCCGCATCAGCATCGCCGCTCCCACTTCCGCCTTCTCGATCCAGGCATTATGGCCGCTGGGCGGGCCGCGAACCCGGCCGGGCAACTCACATTCCGCTCACGGATTCGCCGCGCCCGCGCGATCGGCCCACCCGCAGGCGGGTCCCGGTCACCCGCTGCGCGGCCAGCCGACCGGAGATCACCACCGGCGGGATGCCGACGCCGGGGGTGGTCCCACTGCCCGCCAAAACCACGTTATCCGTACCGGGGACCAGGTTGCGCGGCCGGAAAGGCCCCGTCTGGGTGAAGGTGTGCGCCACGGAGAACGGGCTGCCCGCGGCGAGCCCCGCCGCGGCCCAGTCCGCGGGGGTGACCAGGCGCAGGTCCGCGGTGTCGGTGCCGAACCCGGTCAGCCCGCGCCGGTCCAGCTCCGCGGCCAGCTCGTCGCGGTACGCCGGGCCGACGCGGCGCCAGTCGACCTGCCCGACCGCCAGGTTCGGGCACGGCGCCAGCACCGAGACCAGCTCCCTGCCCGCCGGGGCCAGGGCGGGGTCGGTGGCGGTGGGGCGGGTGACCAGCAGCGACGGGTCGCTCATCAGCCTGCCCTCGCGGGTGATCTCGGCGAAGGTGCGCTCCCACGCCGCGCCGAAGAAGATCGTGTGGTGGTCCAGCTCGGGCCAGCTGCGCGGGGAGCTGGTGTGCAGCACGACCGCGGAGGGGGAGTACCGCAGCCGCAGCGGCCTGCGCGGGGTGATGCCCAGCAGCCGGTAGCTCGCGGCCAGGTCCGCGGTCAGCACGACCGCGTCGCACGGCACCCGCTCGCCCGCGGTGGTCCGCACCGCGCGCACCCGGGACCCGACGCGCTCCAGCCACGCCGCCGCGGTGCCGTATCGGAAGCGCACCCCGGCCCGGCCCGCCGCGGCGGCCATCGCCTCGGCCACCGTGCCCATGCCGCCGCGCGGGTAGTACACGCCCGCCACGGTGTCCATGTAGGCGATCACCGCGTACGCCGCCAGCGCGCGGCTGGGCGCGACACCGGCGTAGAGCGACTGGAAGGAGAACAGCCTGCGCAGCCGCTCGTCCCGCAGGTGCCGACCGATCGCGGGCGCGAGCCTGCCGAACCCGCCCATCGCGGCCAGCCGGGCCAGGTCCGGGTGGGCGAGGTCGAGCGGGGAGTCGAAGTTCGCGCCGATGAACCGCTCCCGCTGCACCTGGTACAGCTCGGTCAGCCAGGCCCGCAGCCGCCGGTAGCCCGCGGCGTCGCGCGGCCCGGCCACCCGGCGCACCTCGGCCTCCATCGCCTCGGCGTCGGTGTGCACCGCGATGGTGCTGCCGTCGGCGAAGTGCGCCCGGTAGGCCGGGTCCAGGCGCACCAGGTCGACCTCGGCGGCCAGCGAGGCGCCCACCGCGGCCAGCGCCTCGTCGATCAGCTCCGGCATGGTGAGCACGGCCGCGCCGGTGTCCACCCGGTGCCCGGCCAGGGTTTCCTGGCCCGCGCGCCCGCCGGGGACCGCGGCGGCCTCCAGCACGGTGACCTCCCGGCCCGCGCCCGCCAGGTGCAGCGCCGCGGACAGCCCGGACAGGCCCGCCCCGACGACGACCACGTGGTCGGTGCGGCCGCTGAGCGTGCGCATGGTCAGCTCGTCCTGCGGCCCGCGGCCACCGCCAGCCCGCGCAGCACGGTCGCGGCCGGGGAGGTCAGCTCGGCGCGGTCGAGGGCGGCCAGGGCGGTCTCGGTCAGCGCGTCGATGCGGCGCTCCACCTCGGCCACCGCGCCCACCTCGACCAGCGCGGCGCGGACCGAGGCCAGGGTCTCGCCGGTCAGGTCGTCGTCGCCGAGGGCGCCGCGCAGCAGGTCGGCGCGGCTGCCCTCGGCCATGCCCACGGCCATCAGCAGCGTCCGCTTGCCCTCCCGCAGGTCGTCGCCCGCGGGCTTGCCGGTCACCTCGGTGTCGCCGTACATGCCGAGCAGGTCGTCGCGCAGCTGGAAGGCCAGGCCGATGTCGGCGCCGAAGGCCCGCAGCGCGGCCACGGTCGGGGCGGGCGCGCCCGCCAGCGCCGCGCCCAGGTGCAGCGGGCGTTCGACGGTGTAGGCGGCGGTCTTCATCCTGGCCACGCTGAGCGCGGTCTCCTCCGTCTCGTCGCCGCGGGCCTGGGTCAGCACGTCGAGGTACTGCCCGGCCAGCATCTCCGCGCGCATCGCCTGCCACGGCGGCAGCGCCGCGACCAGCCGCCCGGCGTCCAGGCCGGAGGTGGCGAACATGTCGTCTGCCCAGGCCAGCGCCAGGTCCCCGAGCAGGATCGCCGAGGCCGCGCCGAAGCGCTCCGGGTCACCCAGCCAGCCCTCGGCGCGGTGGCGGGCGGTGAACTCCACGTGCACGGTGGGCTTGCCCCTGCGCATCGCGGAGGCGTCCATCAGGTCGTCGTGCACCAGCGCGCAGGCCTGGATCAGCTCGAGGGAGCTGACCCCGCGCAGCACCGCGCGCGCCTCGGGCCCCTCGCCCGTGCCGCCGGAGCCGCGCCAGCCCCACCAGGCGAAGGTGGGCCGCAGCCGCTTGCCGCCGCCGAGGACGAACCCCGCCAGCGAGGCCACCGCCGTGCCGAAGGACGGCGCGGCCTCGGCCATGTCGGCGTGCCGGGTGGCCAGGTAGTCGGTCAGGGCGTGCTCGACGTGCGTGGCGACCGCGTCGTCGATGGGGGCGTCGAGTTCTGGCAGCGCTTGGTGCACACCGCTATCGTCCGCTTCCGCCGCTCGGGCGCGCGCGCCGGGTGCGCGTTCCGATCGGTGGACACCGCCGTCCACGAGATGGGCTACGTCAGCAGGTCTGGATACCCTTGCCCGCATGACGACGGTGGTGGAGCGCATCAAGACCGGCCGACCGGTGTTCTCCGTCGAGTTCATGCCGCCGCGCGACGAGGCGGACGAACAGCGGCTCTGGCAGGCCATCCGCGAGTTGGAAGGCCTCGACCCGGCGTTCGTGTCGGTCACCTACGGCGCTGGCGGCTCCAGCCGCGACCGCACCCTGCGCACCACCGGGCGGCTGGCCCGCGACACCGGGCTGGTCTCGATGGCGCACCTGACCGCCGTCGACCACTCCGTGGCCGAGCTGCGCAACGTGATCGGCTGGTTCGCCGAGCAGGGCATCCGCAACGTCCTGGCGCTGCGCGGCGACCCGCCCGGCGACGTCATGGGCGACTGGGTGCAGCACCCGCACGGCCTGGCGTACGCCGAGGACCTGGTGCGCCTGATCCGCGAGCTGGGCGACTTCTGCGTCGGCGTGGCCGCCTTCCCGTACGGCCACCCGCGCTCGGCCGACCTGGACACCGACACCGAGCACCTGATCAGGAAGCTCGACGCGGGCGCGGACTTCGCCATCGCCCAGCTGTTCTTCGAGCCCGAGGACTTCCTGCGCCTGCGCGACCGGGTCGCCGCCCGCGGCTGCACCGCCGCGATGCTGCCCGGCGTCATGCCGCTGACCACGCCCAAGGTGCTGGCCAAGACCATCGAGCTCTCCGGCGCCGACGTGCCCGCCCGCATCGCCGCGCGGCTGACCCCGCTGGCCGAGGACGCCAAGGCGTTCCGCGCCGAGGGCGTCAACATCGTCACCGAGACGTGTGAGCGGCTGCTCGCCGAGGGCGTCGACGTGCTGCACTTCTACACGTTCAACCGGTCGAAGGCGACCCGCGAGGTCGTGGGCAGGCTGGGGCTGGTCCCGGCCCGTGCCTGACCGCGTCGTCCACAGCTCCCCCGGCGGCGACCCGCTGTTCGACTACGTCCCCCGCGAGCTGGACGGCGGGCCGTGGGCGGACCGGCTTCGGCTCCTGCGCCCCGGCGCGGTCGACGCCGTCCTCGCGCTGCGCGGGTGGGTGGTCACCTGCGACCAGGACTTGGCAGGCGCCCTGGTGTCCCGGGGAGCGCGGCTGCGCAAGTACGGCGACCGGATGTCCCGGGACCTCGCGGCCGACCCGCCGCCCGCGCAGTGGGCCCGCCTGGAGCCACCACCGGGGTTGACGCTGACCGCGTGCGACCGCCCGGCCGGGGACCTCGTGGACGCCTGGGTCGCGGCGTACCCGCCGGGCCACCCCGACCACATCGCCGAACCGGCCGAGGTGGTCCTGCGCAAGTGGATCGAGCCCCTGCTGACCGGCGCGGTGCACGGCCCGACGCTGAGGCTGAGCGCGCTGGCGGTGGACCCCGGGGGCGCGGTCGTCGCGGGCGTGCTCGGCCACCACGTCGCGGGAGAACCCCCGTGGGGCGGCCCGTGGATCACCGGGCTGTTCCGCCGCCCGAACCCCCGCTACGCCGGGATAGGCGCCCTGCTGCTGCGCCGGGCCGTCGCCCAGGCCGCGTCGGCGGGACTGCCCGCGCTGGGCCTGGTCGTCTCCGCGGGGAACCCGGCCACCGCCCTCTACGAGCGGCTGGGCTTCCGCGTGCTCGACCGCTTCGGCACGGTCGCGATCCCCTGATCGACCGGTGTCACCGATCGGCCGGTGTCACTGGTCCTGTCGGACGGCGGGGCGGCGGTCGCGGCGGTGGGTCACCAGGGCCAGCACCAGGACCAGCAGGGCGACGCCGACCGCGGACGCGCCGACGACGGCCACCCACTTCGTCCACGACACGCCGGACTGGTCGCTGTACTCGATCGTGGCGGTGAACTCCGTCACCGCGCCCGGCTTCGGGGTCCAGCTGACGGTGCCGCCCTCGTTGACGCCGTTGGTCTGGATGACCGTCCCCGGGAAGGCCACCTTCAGCTGCACGTCGGCGCGGTCGGCGGGCAGCTCGCTCAGGTCGGCCGAGCCGGACATCGTCACCAGGTTGCCCGAGCGGCGGAAGGACAGCCGGTAGCGGCTGCCGGTGGTGATCGTCTGGGTCAGCAGGCTCGTCTCGGCGAAGGTCAGCTCCTGGAAGCTGACCGTGTTGCCCACGTAGCCGTCCTCGTCGTACGCCGTGGCGCGCACCTTCGTGCTCAGCTCCGGCGGCACCGTCAGCTCGGGGCCCTTGTCGTCCTGGCGCAGGACCACCGAGGCGATCACCAGCTGCCCGGAGACGGTGTCGCGGTCGGACAGGGCGAGGGCGGCTTGCACGCGCACGCAGCCCGAGAGCGTCAGCGCCGCCACGACTACGAGCACAGCCAGCGTGGCCTGCCTGCGAAAACGGTGTCGGACCTCAGGGTTGCCGTGCTGCACCGGGCCATCCTGCCGTACCGGCCGTGGCGGCGCGCCGCCGGACGGTGTTCCGGTGCCGCGGCCAGGGTGACCGACGGTAACGTTCGGGGCATGGCGTCCCCACATGACGGTGTGCACAAGATCAGCGATTCCTACGTCGACGACCTCGCGGCGCTGGACCCCATCCTGGCCACGTACGAGGGCATCCTCGGCCACGACGAGAAGCTGCCCGACCTCTCCCCGGACGGGGTGGCCGCGCGCGGCGAGCTGGCCAGGTCCGCGCTCGCGGCGATGGCCGCCGCCGAGCCCGCCGACAAGTCCGAGGCCGACGCCAAGGCCGTGTTCACCGAGCGGGTCGGCGTCACCGCCGAGCTGTACGCCGCGGGCGAGCTGACCGCCCCGCTGAACGTCATCTCCTCCGTGCCGCAGGACATCCGCCAGGCATTCGACCTGATGGCCGTCGACACCACTGAGGACTGGGCGGTCATCGCCAAGCGGCTGGCGGGCGTGCCCGGGGCCCTCGCGGGCTACCGGGCCTCGCTGACGGCCGCCGCCGACGCCGGGCAGGTCGCCGCGGTGCGCCAGATCGTCAAGACCGCCGAGCAGTGCCGCACCGTGGCCCAGGGATACTTCACCGGGTTCGTCGGGGGCGCGGACAAGGCCGCCACCGACGGCCTGCGCGCCGACCTCGCCGCCGCGTCCCGGGCGGCCGACACCGCTTTCAGTGAGCTGGCCGAGTTCCTGACCGGCGAGCTGGCCCCGCGCGCGCCGTCGGCCGACGCGGTGGGGGAGGAGCGCTACAAGCTGTGGTCGCGCAACTTCATCGGCGCCCGGCTCGACCTCCGCGAGGCATACGAGTGGGGCTGGGCCGAGTTCGCCAGGGTGGAGACCGAGATCAGGCAGGTCGCCGAGCGGATCGCGCCCGGGGCGGGCATCGCAGGCGCGGCCGCCGCGCTCGACGCCGACCCCCGCTACCAGGTGCACGGGCGCCAGGCGTTCCAGGACTGGATGCAGGGCCTGTCCGACCGCGCCATGGCCGACCTGCGCGGCGTGCACTTCGACATCCCGGACCCGATCATGGCGCTGGAGTGCCTGATCGCCCCGCCCGGCGGTGTCGTCGGCGCGTACTACACCGGGCCCACAGAGGACTTCAGCAGGCCGGGCCGCATGTGGTGGTCGGTGCCCGACGGCAAGTCCGAGTACTCGACCTGGCGTGAGGTCACCACCGTCTACCACGAGGGCGCGCCCGGCCACCACCTGCAGATCGCCACCTCGGTGTACCAGGGCAGCAGCCTCAACCGGTTCCAGCGCTCGATGGCCTGGGTGTCCGGCCACGGCGAGGGCTGGGCCCTCTACGCCGAGCGCCTGATGCGCGAGTTCGGCTACCTCGACGACGACGGCGACCTGCTCGGCATGCTCGACGCCCACCTGTTCCGCGCCGCCCGCGTCGTCATCGACCTCGGCGTGCACCTCAACCTGGAGATCCCGCGCGGCACCGGGTTCCACGAGGGTGAGCGGTGGACCCCGGAGCTGGCCCTGGAGTTCCTGCGCACCCGCACAATCACCGACCCGGACTGCATCGCCGACGAGGTCGACCGCTACCTGGGCTGGCCGGGCCAGGCGCCCTCGTACAAGCTCGGCGAGCGGCTGTGGCTGGCGGCGCGCGACGAGGTCAAGGCCCGCAAGGGATCGGCGTTCGACCTCAGGGAGTTCCACCAGCGCGCCCTGGAGATGGGCGGCATGGGCCTGGACACCCTCCGCGAACGCCTCGCCGCGTTCTGACCCCTGCCGCAGGCCCCTTGAGAAGTCGCGTCTCAGGGGGCCAGCGGCAGGACCCGGCCCAGGACGCCGAACGGGCGCGGGTCGCCCGCGAACCTGTAGTGGCGCAGCACATCGGTGAAGCCGAGCCTGCGGTAGAGCCGCCATGCCCGCGAGGGCCCTTCCGGCGTCGAGAGCAGCACGTGCGCGCTCGTGACGCCGTCGACCAGCCGCGTCACCAGCTCGGCCCCGCTGCCCTGACCCTGGCTCTCCGGGTGCACGTGGAGCTCGGTCAGCTCGAAGTAGTCGGCCATCCACAGGTCGGCCACCGCGGCGCCGCGCTGCTCGGTGACGCCGCGGCGCACCTGCTCGTGCCACCACTGCCCCGGCGCGCCGCGGTAGCCGTAGGCGATGCCCGCCATGCGGTCGTCGGCGTCGAAGGCGGCCATGCAGCGCCAGCCGTCGCGCATCATGTGCGCCAGCCACATCGGCGCGCGTTGTTCAGCGGTGCCCTGGGGATAGCGCATCGCGGTGACGTAGAGGTCCAAGGCCTCGCGCAGCCGGTCCCGCAGCTCGTCGACGGACAGCTCGGCGAACCGGTGCACGTGGGGGGACGGGGCGGCGGTCACGAAATGGGATCATCCTCCTGCGCGGTCACCGCCGCAGCGGTGCCCCCGGTGAGCGCGACGAGGTCGGCGCGGGTCGTGGGGAAGACCGATTCCGGGTGCCCGGCCGCCGTCCACACCACCGGGTGAACGGCCAGTGCGGTGTCGACGAGCGTCCGCACGGCCGGGTGGTCGAGTGTGGTCACCGCTCCATCACATCACCTTCTCCGCGCGGGCGGGCGGTAGGTCGCACCTCACGGGTTGAAACCGCTCGCTTCCTGCGGTTACGGTGGTACTATCGAACATAGGTTCGATACGGGCTCGGCGGTGGGGCGGGGGAAGCGCCTCGCCGCCGAGCCCCCGCCGGCTCCCCTCGGCGGGCTGTCACGCCATCCGCGGTCCAGTCGAGGAGAGGAGTCCCCCGATGACCAGCACCCTGGACTTCCCCGTCACCCCGGCCGTGCCGCCCACCGCCGTGGCCCTGCTCGCCCAAGCCGAGCGCGGCCTGACCGAGGCGGCCCGCCAGTCCCACCCCGCCTACCGCTTCGCCGACGCGTACCTCTGCGCGCTGCGGGCCGCCGCCGCGCTGCTCGCCGTGCGCGGACGCCCGCACCGCGGCCGGGCGAAGCCCACCAGCGTCTGGACGCTGCTGTCCGCGGTGGCCCCGGAGATGCGCGAGTGGGCGGCGTTCTTCGCCTCCTGCTCGGGCGACCGCGCCGCCGTGCAGGCCGGTCTGGTCGACCGGATCGGCCCGCGCGCGGCCGACGACCTGTCCCGCCAGGCCGGACTGTTCATCGCCCTGGTGCACCGCACCATCCACGGCTCGCGGCGGTGAGCCCGGCACTCAACCAGGACGACCTACTCGACGTGGTGGAACGGGAAGGCACCCGCGCGGCCTCGGCCGCCGAGGGCGCCGACCTCGACCGTCCCGTTCCCGGCTGCCCCGGCCTCACCGTCGGGGAGACCACCCGTCACCTCGGCAGCGTCTACCGCATGGTCGTGACCTGGATTCGCACCGGCGCGCGCCCCCTCACCTGGACCCGCGAACCGGGCGACGGCGAGTCCGTCGAGAACTACCTCCGCGACGGCCTGCGCGCCCTCCTGGGCGAACTGGCCTCGCACGACCCGGGGGAGCCGTGCGCCACCTGGCACCCCCACGACCAGACCTACGCCTTCTGGCGCAGGCGCATGGCCCACGAGTCCACGGTGCACCGGGTGGACGTCGAGAGCGCCCTCGGCCGTGACCTCACCCCCATCCGGGAGGAGGTGGCCCTCGACGGCATCGATGAGGTCCTGCGCCTGTGGTTCACCCACCGCCTGTCCACCCTGGGCGTGGCGGGCACCCGCCCCGCCACGGTCGCCGTCCGCGCCGCCCACCGCACCTGGCTGGCCACAATGGACACGACCCGCACCGCAGCCGCCGACGCCGCCGAAACCGCCCCCGCCACCGCGGTGATCACCGCCGACCCCACCGAGATGTACCTGTGGCTCTGGGGCCGCCGCGCGGTCTACAACCCCGCCATCACCCAGTCGGGCGACTTCGACGCCGTGGCCCAACTCTGGGCGTTACTCCGCCTGGCGACCAGATAACCGCGCGAGCGGCACCCGCCGGGGAGGGCACGTGTCCTCCCCACCGGCCGGTCCCGGTCCCCGGCGCGGGCGGACCGGGCCCGGCCCACCACCCCACTTGGTCTGGCCAGGTCCGGGGTGGGCGGGCTGAGCTTGGCGCAGCATCCTTGCTTGGCGCAGCATCCTTCCCGCCGGCCCGGCCTCTCGTGTCGGTCCGGCTCACCCCGGGCTTGCGGCGGCCGCCCTTAATCGGACGACGTCGCGCGCGTCGTTGGGTTAGCGTGCCGGGCATGCCGACTCGTTTGGTGAGCGTTGTCGTCGACGCGGCGGACCCGCGGGCGTTGGCCGGGTTCTGGGCCGGTCTGCTCGGGTGGTCGCTCGCGTATGTCGATGACGAGGAAGTCGACGTCGAGGCGCCCGCCGGGGATGGCTGCCCGCTGGAGCTGGTCTTCGTCCCCGTGGCCGAACCCAAGACGGCCAAGAACCGCGTCCACCTCGATCTCGCCACGCCCACCGACGCCGCCCAGGCCGCGACGGTCGCGCGGGCTGAGGAACTCGGCGCCCGCCGCCTCGACATCGGCCAGGGCGAGGTGCCGTGGGTGGTCATGGCCGACCCCGAGGGCAACGAGTTCTGCGTCCTGGAACCCCGCCCCGAGTACGCCGACACCGGCGCGCTCGCCGCGATCGTCGTGGACACCCCCGACCTCGCCACCGCCGACTTCTGGCGCGCGGCGGCAGGCTGGACGCTCGTCCGCCAGACCCCGGAGTTCGCCTCCCTGCGCCATCCCGACGCCCGCGGCCCGTGGCTGGAACTGCTGCCCACCAGCGACCCGAAGACGGTCAAGAACCGCGTGCACCTCGACGTCGCCCCGTACGAGGACGACTCCCTGAGCGCCGAGGTCGACCGCCTCCACGCCCTGGGCGCCACCCCGGCCGACGTCGGCCAAGGCGAAAGCTCCTGGGTCGTCCTGGCCGACCCGACCGGCGGCGAGTTCTGCGTCCTCAGCCCGCGCTCCTGAACCTCCTTCCGACGACCGGGCCACGGGCCGAGCGCGGGCCTCGGCCGTTTCCGTCAGGCGCGCAGGCGCAGGCCCTTCGGTGTGGCGCGGAAGCCCGCCTCTCGTAAGACCTCGGCCAGGGCCGAGGTGAGGGCGACCTCGCCGTCGGCGCGCTGGACCGACAGTTCGCCCAGCCACCCTTCGCGCACCGCCCGCGACAGGCCCGCCGCCGCCGCGCGCAGGGCGGCGTCGTCCTCGGTGAACGACAGCAGCGTCCGCCCGCCTCGCTCGACGTACAGCGCGGGTGTGCCGTCGACCAAGACGGCCAGCGCCCCGGCCTTGCGGCCCGGACGGTGCTTGCCCGTGCCGACCGCGTCGGGCCAGTCGAGCGCGGCGCCGTAGGGCTGGGCCGGGTCGGCTGCGGCGAGGACGACCGCCTCGGCATCGGCCGCCGGACCGTCCGAGCGCGACAGGGCGCGCAGCCGGTCGACCGCGCCCCGGCTGGCGAACTGGGCCGCGCCGAGACCCTCGACGACGTAGCCGCGGATGATCTGCCCCGACTCCTCCATCGCCCGCAGCACCTTGTAGACCCCGCTGAACCCGCCGGTGACCCGCTCGGTGTCCAGCGCGCCCCGGGTCAGGACGCCGTGGCGCTCCAGGAACGCCTCGGCCCGCGCGTGCGCCCGCCGGGTGGCCTCGGACTCCCGCCGCGGGGCCAGCGACCACCGCCCCGCCACCGTCGGCGGACCCGTGCGGCTCGGCAGCGACGGCCGGGTCGCCCGCATCCGGGCGTAGCGGCCCCGGGGCGTCGACCGGCGCGGCCGGTGCGCGGCCCCGCGGCCGGACACCACCGCCCGCAACGGCGCCAGCGTGTCGTTGGTGACCAGACCGCCCCACACCAGGTCCCACAGCGCGGCGATCACGTCCTCGTCGCCGGGCGCCGCCGCGCCGCCGTCGAGCAGCATCGCGCCCGCCCGCTCGGTCAACTGGCGGAAGAACAGCGCCCCACCGTCCAAAGCGGACAGCACGGCCGTGTGCAGCGGCGTGTCCGGGACCGTCTCCTCCACCTCCGGCAGCAGCAGGTCGGCCACGTCGGCGGGGGCCAGCGCGACCCAGCCGTCACCACCGGCCAGCGACCCGGTGCCGCACCAGGTCACCTCGCCCGCCGCGGTCAGCTCGTCCAGCAGCGCCGGGCTGTAGCCGGGCAGCCGGGAGGGCAGGATCAGCGACTCCAGCGCACTGGCGGGCAGCGGCGCGCCCGCCAGCTGCTCGACCACCGACAGCACGTCGTCGGCGCTGGGCAGGCCCCGCTGCTTGCGGCCGATCCCGTGCCAGCCCGGCAGGAACCGGCCCAGCGCGGCGGGCTCGACCGGCTCCACCTCCGCGCGCAGCCGGGCCAGCGACGCCCGCCGCAGCCGCCGCAGCACGTCGGCGTCGCAGAACTCGGTGTGCGTGCCGCCGGGCCGCAGCTCCCCGCGCACCAGCCGCCCCGCCCCGGCCAGCCGCTCCAGCACCCCGGTCACCACCGAGACCCCCAGCCCGAACCGCTGCGCCGCCTCGACGGCGGGGAACGGCCCATGCGTGCGGGCGTAGCGCGCCAGCAGGTCGCCCAGCGGGTCGGCCACCGGCTCGGTGAACACCTCCGGCACCCCCACCGGCAGTGCCGTGCCCAGCGCGTCGCGCACGCGCCCGGCGTCCTCGATGGTGATGAACCGCTCCTCGCCGCCGATGCGCACCCGCAGCGCCCGCCGGTCCCGCTCCAGCTCGGCCAGCCACTCCGGCCGGACGCCGCGCGCGCCCGCCTCGGCCTCGGTGAGGTCGCCGAGGAAGCGCAGCAGGTCGGCGGCGTCCTCGGCGTGGCGGGCGTGCCTGGCCGGGTCGAGCCGCTGCAGCGACCGCTCGACCTCGGCCATGATCTCCGGGTCCAGCAGCTCGCGGATCGCCTCGGACCCCAGGAGTTCGGCCAGCAGCGCGCTGTCCAGCGACAGCGCGGCGGCCCGGCGCTCGGCCAGCGGGACGTCGGTGCCGTAGAGGAACATCCCGATGTAGCCGAACAGCAGGCTGCGGGCGAACGGCGAGGCCGACTGCGTCTGCACCTCCACCACCCGCACCCGCCGCGCCCGCACGTCGGCCATCAGCTCGCGCAGGCCCGCCAGGTCGTACACGTCCTGCAGGCACTCGCGCATCGCCTCCAGCACGACCGGGAACTGCTCGTACTTCGCCGCCACCGACAGCAGCTGCGCCGAGCGCTGCCGCTGCTGCCACAGCGGGGTCCGCCTGCGCGGATCACGCCGGGGCAGCAGCAGCGACCGCGAGGCGCACTCCCGGAACCGGGAGGCGAACAGCGCCGAGCCGCCCACCTCGGCCACGACGATCTGCTCGATCTCCTCCGGGTCCAGCACCACGTCCTCGGCGCCCGCCACCAGCTCGCGGCCGCTGTCGTCGACGGTGTCGGGCAGCCGGATCACGATGCCGTCGTCGGAGTGCGCGATCTGCGCCTCCACACCGCGCGACTCCCGCAGCCGGGCCCCGATCGCCAGCGCCCACGGCGCGTTGACCTGCGCGCCGAAGGGCGAGTGCACCACCAGCCGCCAGTCGCCCAGCTCGTCGCGGAACCGCTCGACCAGCAGCGTCCTGTCGTCCGGGATGTGCCGCGTCGCCTCCCGCTGCTCATCCAGGTACGCCAGCAGGTTGTCGGTCGCCCAGCCGTCCAGCCCGGCGGCGGCGGCCCGCTCCCGCGCCGCGGCGGGCTCGGCCGCGGCCAGCTCGCGCAGGAACGCCCCGTGCGCGCGGCCCAGCTCCAGCGGCCTGCCCGGCGAGTCGCCCTTCCAGAACGGCATCCGGGCAGGTTCACCCGGAGCGGGCGTGACGATCACCCGGTCGTGGGTGATGTCCTGGACCCGCCAGGCCGAGGTGCCCAGGAGGAACGTGTCGCCCACCCGCGACTCGTAGACCATCTCCTCGTCCAGCTCGCCGACCCGCGACCCGGCGCCCCGCTCGTCGCCCGGGGTCATCACGGTGAACAGCCCGCGGTCGGGGATCGTGCCGCCGGAGGTCACCGCCAGCCGCTGCGCGCCCGGCCGCCCGCGCAGCTCCCCGTTGACCCGGTCCCAGGTGATGCGCGGCCGCAGCTCGCCGAACTCCTCGCTGGGGTAGCGCCCGGCGAGCATGTCCAGCACCGCGTACAGCGCCGAGTCCGGCAGCGCCGCGTACGGCGCGGCCCGCCGCACGAGCGCCGCCAGCGCCTCCACCGACCACGTCTGCACCGAGACCATGGCCACGATGTGCTGGGCCAGCACGTCCAGCGGGTTGCGCGGATACCGCACCGCCTCGATCGCGCCCGCGGCCATCCGCTCGGCGACCACCGCGCAGGAGACCAGGTCGCCGCGGAACTTCGGGTACATCACCCCGCGCGAGACCGCGCCGACCTGGTGCCCGGCCCGGCCCACCCGCTGCAGCCCGGCCGCGACCGTCGGCGGCGCCTCCACCTGCACCACCAGGTCGACCGCGCCCATGTCGATGCCCAGCTCCAGCGACGAGGTGGCCACCACGCACGGCAGCCTGCCCGCCTTCAGGTCCTCCTCCACCATCGTCCGCTGCTCGCGCGACATCGACCCGTGGTGCGCCCGCGCCACCACCGGCACCGTGGTGCGCGCCAGCCCGGACTGCCCGATCGCCTCCGCCGGGAACCGGTCGAGGTCGGGGACCTGCTCCTCGGCCAGCTCGTTGAGCCGCGCGGTCATCCGCTCGGCCAGCCGCCGCGAGTTGGCGAACACGATCGTGGAGCGGTGGGCGCGGACCAGCTCGAGCACCCGCTGCTCGACCATCGGCCAGATCGACGGCCGCGGCGGCGGCCGGATGCCGTCCTCCTCGGTCGGCTCCGGCTGCTCGTCCAGGCGCGCCATGTCCTGCACCGGCACCTCGACCCGCACCTCGATCGTCTTGCCGGTGCCCGGCCGGACCACGGTGACCGGGCGCCCCCCGCACAGGAACGCGCCGACCTCCTCCACCGGCCGCACGGTCGCCGAGAGCCCGATGCGCTGCGCGGGGCTCTCCAGCAGCGCGTCGAGCCGCTCCAGCGACAGCGCCAGGTGCGCGCCGCGCTTGCCGCCCGCGACCGCGTGCACCTCGTCCACGATCACCGTCCGCACCCCGCGCAGCGACTCCCTGGCCGCCGAGGTGAGGATGAGGAACAGCGACTCCGGGGTCGTGACCAGCACGTCGGGCGGGGTCCGCGCGAACGACCGGCGCTCGTCGGCGGGGGTGTCCCCGGTGCGCATGCCCACGGTGATGTCCGGCTCGGGCAGCCCGAGCCGGACCGCGGCCTGCCGGATGCCCGCCAGCGGCGCCCGCAGGTTCCGCTGCACGTCGACCGCCAGCGCCTTCAGCGGTGACACGTAGAGCACCCGGCACCGGTGCTTGGCCTCCGCGGGCGGCCCCTCGGCGGCCAGCCGGTCCAGCGCCCACAGGAACGCCGCGAGCGTCTTGCCCGAGCCGGTCGGCGCGACGACCAACGCGTGCTCTCCCGCTGCCGCGGCCTGCCACGCCCCCGCCTGGGCGGCGGTGGGCGCGGCGAAGGCCCCGGCGAACCACTGCCTGGTGGCCGGGCTGAACACGTCGAGCTCGTCGATGGGCACACCGACATCTTCACCCAGCCCACCGACGGCCGTCAGAAGTTGTCCACAGGCCGCGGACCTGTCCCCAGTCCGAAAAGTCGGGCTTGACCGACGCCCCGCCCGGCTCCACGCGCGCGCCCGCCTGCGCGAGAGTGGAGGTGGCGTGACCTGCCATGATCACCGCAGCCCGCCAGATGCCCGGACCGCGACCACGAACCCGGCCGGGCATGGCAGCATCACACCCGACATCCCGGGGGGTGGCCGCGCGGCGGCCAGGGGTTGGTGGACCGAGGGGAGAGCAGTGAACGTCCTGTCCGTGGATCTCGGCACGTCGAACACGGTGGCCGTGTTGTCCGCGCACGGCCGCCCGCCGCGGGTGGTGGACGTCGACGGGTCGTCGATGATGCCCTCGGCGGTGTTCGCCGCCGAGGACGGCGGGCTGGTCGTCGGCCGCGACGCCGAGCGGCGCGCGCGGCTGGACCCCTCCCGGTTCGAGCCCAACCCCAAGCGCCGGGTGGACGAGGGGACGCTGCTGCTCGGCGACGCCATCGTGCCCGTCACCGACGCCCTGGCGGGCGTGCTGCGCCGGGTCGCGGACGAGACCTCCCGCCAGCTCGCGGGCAAGAAGCCCGACGAGGTCCGGCTGACCCACCCCGCGCAGTGGGGCCCGGTCCGCCGCAACGTGCTGCTGTCCGCGGCCCGCCAGGCGGGCCTGGGCTCCACCCTCGTGCTCGTCCCCGAGCCGGTCGCCGCCGCCGCGCACTTCGCCTCCTTCCCCGGCCAGAAGCTGGCCCCCGGACAGGCCCTGGCCGTCTACGACCTGGGCGCGGGCACCTTCGACGTCGCCGTCGTCGGGACCACCCAGAAGGGGTTCGTCGTCCTCGCCGAGGCCGGGCTGCCCGACCTCGGCGGCCTCGACGTCGACCAGGCGCTGCTGGAGCACGTCGGCAGGCAGGTCTCCCACCGCGACCCGGCCAGCTGGCAGCGGCTGCTGCGCCCGGAGTCCACCGGCGACCGCCGCGCCCAGCGCGCCCTGCGCGAGGACGTCAAGGCCGCCAAGGAAGCGCTGTCGAGGCACCCGCAGACCGAGGTGCCGCTGCCGGAGCCGTTCGAGGACGTCCTGGTCACCCGGGTCGAGCTGGAGGCGCTGATCCGCCCCGGCCTGCTGCGCAGCGTCGAGCTGCTGGCGGGCACCATCCGCTCCACCGGCATGAGCGCCGACCGGCTCGCGGGCATCTACCTCGTCGGCGGCTCCAGTCGCATCCCGCTCATCGCCACCCTGATCGCCGAGCAGCTGCGGGTGGTGCCGACCAGCCTCGACCAGCCCGAGACCGCCGTCGCCCTCGGCGCGCACCACGTGCCGCAGGAAGGCGTCACGATGCGCACCGGCGACATGAGCAGCACCATCGAGACCGTCCAGCGCACCCAGGCGCTCGTCCCGCCGCGCACCGGCGGGTTCGCCGCCCAGCCGCAGACCGGCGCCACCCCGGCCCAGCCGTACCCGCAGCGGGTGCCGCCGCCTCGGCCCGCCGCGGGTCCGCCCTCGGCCCCGGTGCCCGTCCAGGGCCCGCCATCGCAGCCCACCCCGCTGCCGCACTACCCGCCCGCCCAGCGCCTGCCGCAGAAGTCCAGCAACAAGATGTGGTACCTGGCCACCGCCGTGGTCGCGGTCGTGGTGATCAGCGTCGTCAGCATCATCATCGCCACCTCCGGCGGCGGCGGGTCGGGGGACCTGGCCGCCGACTGCGACGACCAGAGCACCAACTCCGCGGGCTTCACCCCCTGCATGCTGGAGGTCGCGGGCCCGGTCGCCACCGACTTCGACTGCTCGGAGGGCATCCAGGTGACCAACGGTCGGGCCATCCCGACCCCCGGCGCGAAAACCGCCACCTGCAAGCTCGACGGCGACTACCTCGCCCTGTACTACCACTTCGGCTCGCCCGACCTGGTCGACCAGAACATCGACGCCGTGTTCGCGGGCCTGAACAAGACCAAGGCCGACGCCGAGACCGGGTCCTGGAACGGGGGGGAGCTCTCCGGCCAGTACTACGAGGTCGAGATCGTGCGGGGCGCGGGCATCCTGCTGTTCAGCGTGGACGGCACGCCCATCCTGGGCTCGGTCATGCTGCTGACCCCCGTCGACGGCAGCGCCAACCTCGCCGACTACTTCACCAAGAACGTCAAGCCCGGCAGCACGGGCTGACCACGTCGGCGGGCAGGTCCCTCAGCGGATAGGTCTCTCAGCAGGCAGGTCTCAGCGGGAAACCCAGCCGGGGGAACGGGTCACTTGCGGCGGTTGCGCAGGTGCAGCAGGCCCATCACGACAGCGGCAAGCAGCCCGGCGACAATGGCGATGTTGAGGATCATTTCCTCGGTGGCGGAGGGACCCTCGATCAGGAGCAGCACGCGCCGAGTCTAGGCGTCCGTAGACTCGCCACCGATGCGCATCACCGCTTTCCGCTCGCGGCTGGCCCAGGAGTTCGGCGCCCTGCTGGCCGACACCATCGCCCGCGACCACGTCTTCGCCGCCCTCGGCGGCCGCACCGTCGACCAGGCCATCGACGCCGGGCTGCCGACCAAGGACATCTGGCAGGCCGTCTGCGAAGTGTTCGAGGTTCCCGCCGACCGCCGCTGAACGGCGTGTCGTATACGCGATCGAACACCTGTTCGCTACGATCCATCCACAGCGAGCCCGGTTGTCCACAGGTACGGCGAGGTCTACGGAGAATCGTCGGTCCCTGCCCGTAGCGTCAACGGAGTGAGCACAAAGCAGTCTCGAAACCGAGGTGGAACGACGATGCCAGCAGCTCCCGATCGGGACAAGGCCCTCGAACTGGCCTTGGCCCAGATCGACAAGAACTTCGGCAAGGGCTCGGTGATGCGCCTGGGCGAGGAGACCCGGGCGCCGATCCAGGTCATCCCGACCGGCTCCATCGCCCTCGACGTCGCGCTGGGCATCGGCGGCCTGCCGCGCGGCCGGGTCGTGGAGATCTACGGCCCGGAGTCATCCGGTAAGACCACGGTGGCCCTGCACGCGGTGGCCAACGCCCAGCGCGCGGGCGGCATCGCCGCCTTCATCGACGCCGAGCACGCGCTGGACCCCGACTACGCGAAGAACCTGGGCGTGGACACCGACGCCCTGCTCGTCTCCCAGCCCGACACCGGTGAGCAGGCGCTGGAGATCGCCGACATGCTGATCCGCTCCGGCGCGCTGGACATCCTGGTCATCGACTCCGTCGCCGCCCTGGTGCCGCGCGCGGAGATCGAGGGCGAGATGGGCGACAGCCACGTCGGCCTGCAGGCCCGGCTGATGAGCCAGGCCCTGCGCAAGCTCACCGGCGCGCTGAGCAACTCCGGCACCACCGCGGTCTTCATCAACCAGCTCCGCGAGAAGGTCGGCGTCATGTTCGGCTCGCCGGAGACGACGACCGGCGGCAAGGCGCTGAAGTTCTACGCCTCGATCCGCCTGGACGTGCGCCGCATCGAGACCCTGAAGGACGGCGGCGAGCCGGTCGGCAACCGCACCCGGGTCAAGGTCGTGAAGAACAAGGTCGCCCCGCCGTTCAAGCAGGCCGAGTTCGACATCCTCTACGGCAAGGGCATCAGCCGCGAGGGCTCGCTCATCGACATGGGCGTCGAGCAGGCCATCCTGCGCAAGTCCGGCGCCTGGTACACCTACGAGGGCGACCAGTTGGGCCAGGGCAAGGAGAACGCCCGCAAGTTCCTGCTGGAGAACCCGGACGTGGCCGACGAGATCGAGAAGCGCATCAAGGAGAAGATGGGCATCGGACCCAAGCTCGACGCCGAGGAGACCGCCCCGGCGCCGGTCGACTTCTGATGTCGGGGCGGTCGGAGTGGCCCGATGACTGGGTGGTCACTCCGGCCCAGCCCCCGGAAGCGCTGGTGGGCTGGGACGACGCGGTCGCCTCCCCGGAGCGCTCCGGGGAGGACAGCTCCGGGGCCGGAGAACCGGCAGGGGACGAAGAACGTTCGGGGGACGAAGAACGTTCGGGGCAAGAAGAACGGTTACGGCGTGCGGGCCCGCGGGCGGGCGATGAGCGACCAGGCTGGCCTGCCGCTGTGCGGGTCGAGTCGGCGGCGGATGCCCAGGCGTGGATCGAGTCGATCCGGGCCCAGGGCGGCCGTTCGGCTCTGTCCGCCGCCGAGCGCGAGCCCGCCGAGACGCCAGGGCCAGGGAAGGCCGCGGGCGGCCCGGGAAAGGCTCGTGCGGAGGCCGACAAGCCCGCGCGCGCGTCGAGGCAGCCGCGCGCGGTCGAGGACGCCCCACGTGGGCCTGAGCAGGCTGTCGCGGCCGAGAAGCCCGCGCGCGCGTCCAGGCGGTCGCGTGCGGTCGAGGACGTTGCCCAGGGGGCCGAGCAGGCGGTCGCGGCCGACAAGGCCCCTCGCGGCTTGGGTAAGGCACGCGCCGGGGGTGCGCAGAGCGGGCCAGGAGAGGCGCTGGCGGCCGAGGAGGCTCCGCCTGAGCTGGATGAGGGGCGTTCGGCCAGGAAGGGCGCACGTGGCTTAGGACAGTCCCGGGCGGCCAAGAAGCCCGCGCGTGGGCTGGGGCAGTCGCGGGCGAGTGCCCCGCCGGAGTCGGACGAGGCGGGCGCCGAGGAGAAGGCCACCCCGTCCCGCCGCGGGCGGTCGTCGTTCGGCGGTGGCGGGTGGTCCCGGCGGGCGGGGGCCCCAAAGGCGGAGGCCCAAAAGGACGAGGACCCGGCGGTCAAGGCCAAAGAAATCTGCTACCGCCTGCTGGCCATGCGCGCCCACACCCGGCTCGAACTGGCGCAGGCGTTGCGGCGGCGGGAGATCCCCGACGAGGTCGCCGAGGCCGTGCTCGGCAAGTTCGACGACGCGGGCCTGATCGACGACGCCGCCTTCGCGCAGATGTGGGTGCGCTCCCGCCACGAGAACCAGGGTCTGGGCAGGCGCGCGCTGTCCATGGAGCTCAAGCGCCGCGGGGTCGACGGCGACGTGGTGGCCGATGTGGTCGCCTCGGTGGACGACGAGGCCGAGGAGGAGCGGGCCGCCGCCTTGGTGCGCAAGCGGATGCGGGCGATGTCCGGAGTGGACGAGCAGGCCAAGATCCGCAGGCTCGTCGGCATGTTGGCGCGCAAGGGCTACGGGCAGGGCATGGCGTATCGCGTGGTGCGCGCCGAGCTGGGCGCCGAGGGTCTCGGCGAGCCCGACTAACGATCATGGCGCTGGGACGTTTCCGCAGCTCAGCGGCTGTTTGTGAGTGAGATCACAGGCTGCAACTTCGTCTCGACGGTGGTTCGGCGACGCTGCGGCGGGCACCCTGTGGTACTTGTCACACCTGGCATCGGCACGGCAGAGTCGGCGGCGAGCGGTTGCCGGGTCCAGGGAAACCCTGGGTGCGGCGCCGCGATCGAACCGGCCTACGGAGGTGCGGACATGTCGAGCACGGAGTACAGCGAGCTGCAGCGGGCGATCGGTCAGCTGCGGCAATGTGTTGGCGCCCTGCGCGCGCGGTACGGAGACGTCCCCGCGGTGCGCAGGCTGGCCAACGACGTCGACCGGCTCGACATCGACGCGGGTGAGCTCACCCAGCCCGCCACCGCGCCGGTTCCCCGACAGGGCGCGGCGGACCAGATCGTCGTCGTGCCGGACACGCCCTACGACCCCGCGCTGTGGCAGGGCGCGGACGACGAGGGTGTCGGGGGCTACCAGCGCTAGCCCTTTCCCCACCACTCAACGACGAGGACGCGCATGAAGTCAGGCGTTGGCGCCCCCACCAGGGCCCGCATCGCAGAACGCACCCTGCGGACCGACCGGTGGTGGCTCCCGCCACTGCTGACCAACCTGGGCCTGCTGACCTTCGTCGTGTACGCCACCATCCGCTCGTTCATGGGCAAGTGGTACTGGGTGGAGGAATACGGCTACCTCACGCCGTTCTACTCGCCGTGCCTGAGCGACTCGTGCCTGCCGGGGTCCAGCCACTTCGGCACTCCGCTCCCGGAGCTGCCGGGCTGGATCCCGCTGGGCTTCCTGGCCCTGCCGTTCCTGTTGGGCTTCCGCCTGACCTGCTACTACTACCGCAAGGCCTACTACCGCTCGGTCTGGCAGTCGCCGACCGCCTGCGCGGTGGCCGAGCCGCACGAGCGCTACACCGGTGAGACGCGGTTCCCGCTGATCATCCAGAACGCGCACCGCTACTTCTTCTACGTGGCCGCGCTCATCTCGGTCGTCAACACCTATGACGCGATCCTGGCGCTGACCAACGGCCTCGGGGTCGGCGGGATCATCCTGGTGGTCAACGTCGTGCTGCTGTGGGCGTACACGCTGTCCTGCCACTCGTGCAGGCACATCGCGGGCGGGCGGCTCAAGAACTTCTCCAAGCACCCGGTGCGGTACCGGTTGTGGACGGCGATCTCCAAGCTCAACGTCCGCCACATGCAGTTGGCGTGGACAACGCTGGGCACGCTGGTCCTGACCGACCTGTACGTGATGCTCGTCGCCAGCGGCGCCATCAGCGACCTGCGCATCTTCTGACGCCCCCACCACAAAGAGAAGGCAACAAAGCATGACCGAGGTTGAACGGCACCCCTACGACGTCGTGGTGATCGGTGCCGGCGGTGCGGGACTTCGCGCGGTGATCGAGGCCAGGGAGCGGGGTCTGCGCGTCGCGGTGGTGTGCAAGTCGCTGTTCGGCAAGGCGCACACGGTGATGGCCGAGGGCGGCTGCGCGGCGTCGATGGGCAACGCCAACGCCAACGACAACTGGCAGGTCCACTTCCGCGACACCATGCGCGGCGGCAAGTTCCTCAACAACTGGCGCATGGCCGAACTGCACGCGCAGGAGGCCCCGGACCGCGTGTGGGAGCTGGAGACCTACGGCGCCCTGTTCGACCGCACCGCGGACGGCCGCATCAGCCAGCGCAACTTCGGCGGTCACACCTACCCGCGCCTGGCGCACGTCGGCGACCGCACGGGCCTGGAACTGATCCGCACGATGCAGCAGAAGATCGTGTCGCTGCAACAGGAGGACCACGCCGAGTTCGGCGACTACGAGGCCCGCATCAAGGTCTTCGCCGAGTGCACCGTCACCGAGCTGATCAAGGACGGCGACCGGATCGCGGGCGCGTTCGGCTACTGGCGCGAGTCCGGCCGGTTCGTGCTGTTCGAGGCACCCGCGGTGGTGCTGGCCACCGGCGGCATCGGCAAGAGCTTCAAGGTGACGTCGAACTCCTGGGAGTACACCGGCGACGGGCACGCGCTGGCCATGCGCGCGGGCGCGACGCTGATCAACATGGAGTTCGTCCAGTTCCACCCGACCGGCATGGTCTGGCCGCCCAGCGTGAAGGGCATCCTGGTCACCGAGGGCGTGCGCGGCGACGGCGGGGTGCTGAAGAACTCCGACGGCGAGCGCTTCATGTTCGAGTACGTCCCGGATGTCTTCAAAGGACAGTACGCCGAGGGGCCCGAGGAGGCCGACCGCTGGTACACCGACCAGGAGTCCAACCGGCGCACGCCTGACCTGCTGCCCCGCGACGAGGTGGCCAGGGCGATCAACTCCGAGGTCAAGGCGGGCCGGGGGTCACCGCACGGCGGGGTGTTCCTCGACATCGCCAGCCGCCTGCCCGCCGAGGAGATCCGGCGCAGGCTGCCCTCGATGTACCACCAGTTCAAGGAACTGGCCGACGTCGACATCACCGCCGAGCCGATGGAGGTCGGGCCGACCTGCCACTACGTCATGGGTGGCATCGAGGTCGACCCGGACACCGCCGCGGCGAGCGTGCCCGGCCTGTTCGCCGCGGGGGAGTGCTCCGGCGGGATGCACGGCTCCAACCGCCTGGGTGGCAACTCCCTGTCGGACCTGCTGGTGTTCGGCCGCCGCGCGGGCCTGGGCGCCGCTGACTACGTGCAGGGCCTCAGCGACCGCCCCGCCTGTGATCAGTCCGATGTGGACGAGGCGGCGCGGACCGCGCTGGCCCCGTTCGACCCGGTCGACAACGCCGAGAACCCCTACACGCTGCAGAACGAGCTCCAGCAGTCGATGAACGACCTGGTCGGCATCATCCGCAAGGCCGAGGAGGTCGAGCAGGCGCTGGGGAAGCTGGCCTCGCTGCGCGAGCGCGTCGGCAAGGTCACCGTCGAGGGGCACCGCCAGTTCAACCCGGGCTGGCACCTGGCCATCGACCTGCGCAACATGCTGCTGGTCAGCGAGTGCGTCGCCCGCGCCGCCCTCATGCGCACCGAGAGCCGCGGCGGCCACACCCGCGACGACTACCCGCAGATGGACTCCGCGTGGCGCAACACGCTGCTGGTCTGCTCGACCTCCGGTGACGGCCCGGTGCCCGACGTCGAGGTCGTCAGGAAGGAGCAGGACCCGATGCGGGAGGACCTGCTGACCCTGTTCGAGCTGCCGGAGCTGGAGAAGTACTACACCGACGCCGAACTGGCGGCGCACCCCGGAAGGACGTCCTGACGTGGCCTACACCGCGAAGTTCAAGGTTTGGCGCGGCGACGCGGACGCCGGGGCCCTGCACGACTACGACATCGAGGTCAACGAGGGCGAGGTGGTCCTCGACATCATCCACCGCCTGCAGGCCACCGAGACCCCGGACCTGGCCGTGCGCTGGAACTGCAAGGCGGGCAAGTGCGGCTCGTGCTCCGCGGAGATCAACGGCCGCCCGCGCCTGCTGTGCATGACCCGCATGTCGACCTTCACCGAGGACGAGGTCGTCACCGTCACCCCCATGCGGACCTTCCCCGTCATCCGCGACCTGGTGTGCGACGTGTCCTTCAACTACACCAAGGCGCGGGAGATCCCGTCGTTCGCCCCGCCGAAGGACCTGCAGCCGGGCGAGTACCGGATGAAGCAGGTCGACGTGGAGCGCTCGCAGGAGTTCCGCAAGTGCATCGAGTGCTTCCTGTGCCAGAACACCTGTCACGTGGTGCGCGACCACGAGGAGAACAAGGAGTCCTTCTCCGGGCCCCGCTACCTCATGCGCATCGCCGAACTGGAGATGCACCCCCTCGACAGCGCCGACCGCGTCCGCGACGCCCAGGACGCGCACGGCCTGGGCATGTGCAACATCACCAAGTGCTGCACCGAGGTCTGCCCGGAGCACATCAAGATCACCGACAACGCCCTCATCCCCATGAAGGAGCGGGTCGCCGACCGCAAGTACGACCCGATCGTCTGGCTGGGCAACAAGCTGTTCAAGCGCTCTGAGTCGAAGTAGCCCCCACGCGAAAGGCCCCGGTCCGCACCAGGACCGGGGCCTTTCGCGTGGGGTTCAGCCGCCCGCGCCGGTGGCGCCCGCGCCCGCCATGTCGTCGGCGTGCACGACGCCCTCCTCGGTGGACTTGCGGCTCTGGCTGAGCCGCCTCTCCACGTAGACGGCCAGCCTGCTCAGCGCGTAGTTCGCCACGATGAAGATCACGGCCAGCACGAAGTAGACCTGGATCGGGTTGCCCAGGTTCTGGATGATGAAGCCCGCGACCCGGACGGTCTCCTCGTAGCTGATGATGAAGCCCAGCGACGTGTCCTTGAGGACCACGACCAGCTGGCTGATCAGCGCGGGCAGCATCGCCCGGAACGCCTGCGGGAGCAGGATCAGCGTCAGCACCTGGCCGCGGCTCATCCCCAGCGACTCGGCCGCTTCGCGCTGACCGCGCGGCAGGGAGTTGATGCCCGCGCGCACGATCTCGGCGATGATCACCATGTTGTAGGCGGTCAGGCCGATCACCAGGTACCACAGCAGCGGGATGTCCACACCGAACTCAGGCAGCACCCGGGCGGCGAAGAAGATGGTCAGCACGACCGGGATGCCGCGCAGCAGCTCGATGAAGCCGACCACCAGCCAGCGGTACCAGCGGCTGGCGGTGATGCGGGTGACGGCCAGGAACGTGCCGAGCACCAGGGACAGGGCCACCGCGAGCGCCGCGGCCACCAGGGTGTTGGCCAGTGCCTCGCCGAGCAGGGTCCACACCTGGGTGAACACGCTGTCGCCCGGGTTGAGCAGCGGGCCCCACTTGTCCTCGGTGAACTGGTCCCGCTCGTAGAGCCGGTACCCGACGAAGCCGAGCACGCCGAGCAGGACGACGCCCGCGAAGACGCTGCTGATCAGCACCCGGCGCTTGGCGCGTGGTCCGGGGGCGTCGTAGAGGACTGACGCCGTCATCGGACGATCGCCACCTTCCGCTCAAGCCAACCGAGCGCCAGGCCGCCCGGGATGGTGATGATCAGGTATCCGAGGATGACGCCGATGAAGACCGGCAGCGCGGCTTCCCCGCGCGAGCTGGTGAGCGTGGCCGAGACGGAGAACAGCTCGCCGCCGACCCCGAAGGCGCCGACGATCGCCGAGTTCTTGACCATCGCGATGATGACGCTGCCCAGCGGCGGCACCACGGTGCGCACCGCCTGCGGCAGGATGATCGTCCCCAGGGACTGGCCGAAGGTGAAGCCCATGGCGCGGGCGGCCTCGGCCTGCCCGGCGGGCACCGAGTTGATGCCCGCGCGCACCGCCTCGCAGACGAAGGCGGAGGTGTAGAGGATGAGACCGGTGACGCCGAACCAGAAGTACGCGCCGTTGACGCCGATCTCCGGCAGGCCGAACGCACAGAAGAACAGCACCACGGTCAGCGGGCAGTTGCGGAAGACGGTCACCCAGCCCGACCCGATCCACCGCAGCGGCGGGACCGGCGAGACGCGGAAGCCCGCCATGACGGTACCGAGGACCAAGGAGCCGATGAAGGCGTACCCGCAGATCAGCAGGGTTTTGAAGAACCCGTCCCGGTACAGGGCGAAGTTATCGATGATGACGTTCACGTGGACTCCGTGCCCCGGCTACGGATCAGGGCGTCCACCAAGCGGCGGACGCCCTGATCACCGTTGGGTTACTTGCAGACGTCGGTCTCGGGCAGCGTGGGGACCTCGGAGGCCACCTTGCCCGCGGTGTCCTTCCACGCCTTCTCGTAGCCGCCGTCGGAGGCCGCGCCCTTCAGCGTGTCGTTGATGAACTCGCAGAACTTGACGTCGCCCTTCTTGACGCCGATGCCGTAGGGCTCCTCGGTGAAGGCCTTGTCGACCAGCTTGAACTCGCCGTTGCTGTTGTCGACCAGGCCCATCAGGATGACGTTGTCGGTGGTGACGGCCTGCACCTGACCGGTGCGCAGCGCGTCGGCGCACTTGGAGTACACGTCGAACAGCACGATGTTCGCGGCGTCGACGTACTCCTTGATCTTCTCGGCCGGGGTGGAGCCGGTGACCGAGCAGACCTTGACGTTGGCGGCCTTCAGCGAGTCCGGACCGGTGATCGCCGTGTTGTCGCTCTTGACCATCAGGTCCTGGCCTGCCTGGTAGTACGGCCCGGCGAAGGTGATGCGGTCCTTGCGCTTGTCGTTGATCGTGTAGGTCGCCACGACGAAGTCGACGCGGCCCTGCTCGATCGACTCCTCGCGCACCGCCGACGGGGTCTCGACCCACTCGATGCTGTCGGCGGAGACGCCCAGCTTGCCCGCGATGATCTTGGCGATCTCCACGTCGAAGCCCGCGGGCTTGCCGTCGAGGCCCTTGAGGCCGAACAGCGGCTGGTCGAACTTGGTGCCGACCTTGACCTTGCCCGCCGACTTGAGCGTGGCCATGGTGGTGCCCGCTTCGAACTCGGTGCCGGTGTCCACCGGGGGCGCGGAGCCCTCCGTGCCACCTTCACCGCAGGCGGTCAGCGTGAGCGCGAGGGCCGCGGTCACCGAGCCGACCAGGAGGCGCCGGAGTCGCATGAACTGCTCCTTACATGTCGTCGGCAGGCGGTCCCGGCCTGCCGAGCGGGGGGTTGCGATCAGTGCGTCAGGATCTTGCCAAGGAAGTCCTTCGCACGCCCGGACTTGGGGGCGGTGAAGAACGTGTCGGGCGTGCTGTCCTCGACGACCTCGCCGTCGGACATGAAGATCACCCGGTTGGCGGCCTGGCGGGCGAAGCCCATCTCGTGGGTGACCACGAGCATGGTCATG
This sequence comes from Actinokineospora lacus, assembly GCF_053813445.1. Taxonomy (NCBI): domain Bacteria; kingdom Bacillati; phylum Actinomycetota; class Actinomycetes; order Pseudonocardiales; family Pseudonocardiaceae; genus Actinokineospora; species Actinokineospora lacus. The sequence continues at coordinate 309,225 of NZ_JBQERA010000006.1, read as the reverse complement.
CCCTCGCGCGCCAGGGTCGACATGACGTCCAGCACCTCCTGGACCATTTCCGGGTCCAGGGCGGAGGTGGGCTCGTCGAAGAGCATCACCTTCGGGCGCATGGCCAGGGCGCGGGCGATGGCGGCGCGCTGCTGCTGGCCGCCGGAGAGCTGGGCGGGGTACTTCTCCGACTGGTTGGCGATGCCGACGCGCTCCAGCAGTTCCATCGCGGTCTTGCGCGCCTCGGCGGCGGGCTGCTTGCGCACCTTGACCGGCGCGAGCGCGACGTTCTCCAGGATCGTCTTGTGGGCGAAGAGGTTGAAGCTCTGGAAGACCATGCCGACCTCGGCGCGCAGTTGCGCGAGCTGCTTGCCCTCGGCGGGCAGCGGCCTGCCGTCGACCTCGATGACCCCGGAGTTGATGGGTTCGAGCCGGTTGATGGCCCGGCAGAGGGTGGACTTGCCGGAGCCGGAGGGGCCCAGCACGACCACGACCTGGCCCCTCGGCACGTCGAGGGTGATCTCCTTGAGGACGTGCAGCTGGCCGAAGAACTTGTTCACCGACACCATCCGAATCATCGGAGTGCCGGGGTCCTGGGCGGTCATGCGGGTCCTCCACGAACGCGTTCGGCGACGGTGGGCGGTCGGATTCGCGAAACTTACTCCGGCCGCCACCGAAGTCCAGCAGGCTTGAGCAACACTTAGGGTCTCAACTCTGTCACACCTGCGCTAACCGGGAGGACACGCGGTGCGAGTGCTGCTCGTGGAGGACGACGACCGGGTCGCCGACGCCCTCGTCCCGGCGCTGGTCCGGCGCGGCCTGGCGGTGCGCAGGCTGGCCTCGGGCGCCGGGGTGCTCGACACGGTCGGTGACGTCGACGTGGTCCTGCTGGACCTAGGCCTGCCTGATGTGGACGGCATCGTCCTGTGTCGACAGATCCGCGCGGCCAGTGACGTCGCCGTGATCGTGGTGTCCGCCCGCGGCGAGGTCGACGACCGCATCCTGGGCCTGCGCGCCGGCGCCGACGACTACCTGGTGAAGCCCTACGACGTCGACGAGCTGGTGGCCCGCGTGCACGCCGTGCGCAGGCGCAAAGCCCCCGCGGGGACGGGCGCGGGCGGCAGCGGGGTGGCCGAGCTCGACGGCGTGCACGTCGACTTCGACCGCCATGAGGTCACTGTGGACGGTGCGGCGATCGCCTTGTCGCGCAAGGAGTTCCACGTCTTCGGGCTCATCGTGGGGGCGGGCGGCGCCGTGTGCTCGCGCGAGCACATCCTCGCCGAGGTGTGGGGCCGCGCGGGCGCGGCGGAGAACCGGACCCTCGACGTGCACGTGGCCAACCTGCGCACCAAGCTCGGCCGTCCAGCGCTCATCGAGACCGTGCGCGGCGTGGGCTACCGGCTGGCGCGCAAACCCGACCGCACCGACTGAGGCATCCTGGACCAGACAGGGGGGAGCGGCGATGCGGACTCGGCTGCTGGGCATGGTCTGGTTCCTCGTCGCACTGGTCGTCTTCGGCCTCGGGGTGCCGCTGGCGCTGTCGGTGGCGGGCACCGAGCAGCGCAACGTGTTCCTCGACCGGCTCACCGACACCACCCGCTTCGCCTCGATGGCCCAGCGCCCGCTCATCGACAACCAGCCCGCGTCCATGCGCGAGGAACTGCGGCGATACCACGAGCTGTACGGCATCGACGTGGTCGTGGTCGACCGCGACAGCCAGGCCCAGGTCGGCTCCGGCCGGTTCGGGCAGAGCGACATCGATCTCGACGACCCCGAGGTGCGCACCCAGCTCAACAAGGCGCTGGCCGGGCTCAGGCCGGAGTCGGGCCCGCTGCTGCTGCCCTGGGACAGCCGCCCGCTGGTGCTGGCGGGCCCGGTGCTGGTCGACGCCGACGTGCGCGGGGCGGTGGTCACCGTCTCCCCGACCGGCGAGAGCCGCACCCGGATGCTGTGGTGGTGGCTGCTCATCGCCGCGGGCGGGGTGACCGCGTTCGCGCTGGCCCTGCTGGTCGCCGTCCCGGTGATCCAGTGGATTCTGCGCCCGGTGCGCCGACTGGACGAGGCCACCGGGGCGCTGGTCGGCTCCGTCGTCGGCGGGCGCGAGGTCCGGCCCGTCGGCAGCGCCCACGGCCCGCCGGAGCTGCGCCAGCTCGGCCGCTCGTTCGACCAGATGGCCGCCAGCGTCGCCGACACCCTCGCCGCCCAGCGCGCCTTCGTCGCCGACGCCTCCCACCAGCTGCGCAACCCGCTGACCGCGCTCAAGCTGCGCCTGGCCAACCTCGAAGGCCACGTCGACGAGACCGCCGAGGTGCACAGGGAGGCCGCGGCCGCCGAGGCCGACCGGCTCAAGCGCATCCTCGACGAGCTGCTGGCCATGGCCCGCGCCGAGGGGGCGGGCAGCGACCTGGTCCCGGTCGACGTCGACCAGGTCGTCGCCGAGCGGGTCTCCGACTGGGACGTGGTGGCCATCGCGCGCGGCATCGACCTGGACATCGAGGGCCTGGCCGGGGACGTGACCGCCTTCACCCCCGCCCGCGCGGTCGAGGGAATCCTCGACGCCCTGCTGGACAACGCCCTGAAGTTCACCCCGTCCGGGGAACGGGTGCGGGTCACCGTCACCTCCGGTGACCACCGCGTGGAGCTGGCCGTGCGCGACCACGGGCCGGGGCTGCGGCCGGAGGAGCTGGAGCGGGCCACCGACCGGTTCTGGCGCAGCCACGCCCACCAGAACGTGCCCGGCTCCGGGCTCGGGCTGGCCATCGTCAGCCGCATCGTCGCCAAGGCGGACGGGGAGCTGCGCCTGGACCTGCCCGACGGCGGCGGCCTGCGGGTCACCGTGGTGCTGCCCGCGCAACCGGTCTAGATCTTTTTGTCCCGGTAGTAGCGCACCGCGCCTGGGTGGAGGGGGACTGGAGCGGTCTCGATCGCGGAGTGGATGTCGATGGCGGTGGCCGCCCGGTTCGCCCGCACCAGGGCGGGCTGGGCCTCGAACAGGGTCGCCACCAGCGCGGCCGCCAGCTCCTCGGGCATCGCGTCGGTGGTCAGCAGGTAGTTCGGCACCGACAGCGTGTTCACGGCCTGGCCCGCCAGCCGGTAGGTCGAGGCCGGGATCAGCTCGGCGTTGTAGACCGGGTACCGGATGAGCAGCTTGGGCAGCACGTCGCTGAGGTCGAGCAGCCGGATCGGCAGGACGGCGGCCAGGTCGGAGATCCGGTCGGTCGGCAGCCCGCCGGACCAGAAGAACGCGTCCACATCGCCGTCCTCGAACGCCTTGATGGAGTCGCCGAGGCCGAGTTCGCGCTTGGTGAGCGCACCCGGGCCCGCCAGCCCGGCCACCTCGAGCACCCGGGTCGCCATGACCGCGACGCCCGACTCCGGCGCGCCGATCGCGACCTCCTTGCCCGCGAGGTCGGCCACGGTCTGCAGCTGGGTGTCGCTGCTCCTGACCACCAGGTGCAGGTAGTCGTTGTAGAGCCGGGCCAGCGCCATCGGCCTGCGCGGGCCCCGCGGCGGCGCGGCCGCCACGTCCGCGGTGCTGAACGCGACGTCGACCTCGCCGTTGACCAGCTTGTTCAGGTTGTCCGGGGAGCCGCGGGTCTCCAGCACCTCGGGGCGGGGCATCTCCAGGCGCGCCTGGCAGGCGTCGGCCAGCGGAGCCGACAGCTTGTAGTACACCCCGCCTTCGAGCCCGGCGGCGATCCGCAGGCGCACGCCCTCGAAGCCGGTGTTGCAGGCGCTCAGCAGCACGGCGACGGCGGCCACGACCACCAGCGCCACGCCGAGCCGGATGCGCGCCATCGGCAGATCGTGCCAGATCCGGGTGGGCATCGGCGGGGTCTTCGCGAACGCGTACCCTCAAGCACCGAGATGCGCACCTATGAAGTTCGCACCTTCGGGTGTCAGATGAACGTCCACGACTCCGAGCGGCTTTCCGGCCTGCTGGAGGACGCTGGCTACGCGGCGGCCGTCCCCGGGCAGGTCGCCGATGTCGTCGTGCTCAACACCTGCGCCGTGCGGGAGAACGCCGACAACAAGCTCTACGGCAACCTCGGGCACCTCGCGCCGGTGAAGACCGCCAACCCGGGCATGCAGATCGCCGTCGGCGGCTGCCTCGCCCAGAAGGACCGCGGCGAGATCGTCCGCCGCGCGCCGTGGGTCGACGTCGTGTTCGGCACGCACAACATCGGCTCGCTGCCGGTGCTGCTCGACCGGGCCAGGCACAACCGGCGCGCCGAGGTGGAGATCCTGGAGTCGCTGGAGACCTTCCCCTCCACGCTGCCCGCCCGCCGCGACTCCGCGTACGCGGGCTGGGTGTCGGTCTCGGTGGGCTGCAACAACACCTGCACGTTCTGCATCGTCCCGTCGCTGCGGGGCCTGGAGAAGGACCGCCGCCCCGGCGACGTGCTCGCCGAGGTGCGGGCGCTGGCCGCCGAGGGCGTGCTGGAGGTGACCCTGCTCGGGCAGAACGTCAACTCCTACGGCGTGGAGTTCGGCGACCGCTTCGCCTTCGGCAAGCTGCTGCGCGCGTGCGGGGACGTCGACGGCCTGGAGCGGGTCCGGTTCACCTCCCCGCACCCCAAGGACTTCACCGACGACGTCATCGCCGCCATGGCCGAGACCCCGAACGTGTGCCACCAGCTGCACATGCCGCTGCAGTCGGGCTCCGACGACGTGCTGCGCCGGATGCGCCGCTCCTACCGCTCCACGCGCTACCTGTCGATCCTGGAGGAGGTCCGCGCGGCGATGCCGGACGCGGCGATCACCACCGACATCATCGTCGGCTTCCCCGGCGAGACCGAGGCCGACTTCCAGGCGACGCTCGACGTCGTGCGCGAGGCCCGGTTCGCGAGCGCGTTCACCTTCCAGTACTCCAAGCGCCCCGGCACACCCGCCGCCGAGCTGCCCGACCAGCTGCCCAAGGCGGTGGTCCAGGAGCGCTACGAGCGGCTGGTGCAGCTGCAGGACGCCGTGTCGTGGGAGCAGAACAAGCAGGTCGTCGGGCGGACCGTCGAGCTGCTGGTCGCCACCGGCGAGGGCCGCAAGGACGCCGACACGCGGCGGATGAGCGGCCGGGCCCGGGACAACCGGCTGGTCCACTTCACCCCATCCGGGACGGAGCGGCCCGGGGACGTCGTGGAGGCGGTCGTCACCTACGCCGCCCCGCACCACCTGGTCGCCGACGGCCCGCTGGTCTCCCACCGGCGCACTCGCGCCGGGGACAACCACGAGGCGGGCATCCGCCCCAAGACCGGCGTCGGCTTGGGCCTGCCGGGCTTCGGCGCCCCTGCCGCCGCCCCGGTGACCTCTGGATGTGCCACGCCATGACCTCCGACGACGACGCGCTGCGCGCCGAGGTGGACGCGGTGGAGCGCCGCGCCGTGCGCACGGTGGAGCTGGGCGGGCGCGCGGTCGTGCTGGCCGTCGGCGTGTTCGTGCTGATGATCGGCTACATCCTGCCGTGGATGGGCGACGCGGCGGGCTGGCAGGTGCTCTTCGGCACGGGCGACGCCGCGGGCAAGGCGGGCATGGTGCCCCGGCTCTTCGCCGCGACGTCGCTGCTGTTCGGCGTGCTGGCGTCCGCGCTGGCCCTGATCACCCGGCTGTGGGCGCTGAGCTGGGTCTGCGCCCTGGGCGGCTGGTTCGCCTCGGTCGACGGCCTGCTGGCGATCTGGACGCGCCAGTCCTCGGCCGGGCTGGACTCGCCGGGCCCGGGGATCGGGCTGGTCATCAGCGAGATCGCGATGGTCGTCGTGGCCACGCTGTGGTTCCGCACCGCGTGGTCGCGTCCACTAGGCGTGAGCTGACCACCAGGCGTCATCGAGGGTCCCGTCCGCGACGAACTCGGCCGGGCCGGTGAGGGTGGACGTGCCCTCCCCGATCGTCACCCGGACCGTGCCGCCGGGGATGTGCACGGTGACCTCACCGGTCCGCGCGCCGCTGTGGTGCAGGGCGGCGGCAGCGGCGGCGACGGTCCCCGTGCCGCAGGAGCGGGTCTCGCCGACGCCGCGCTCGTGCACGCGCATCCGGATCTCGTTCGCGGCGGCGGGCACGATGAACTCGATGTTGACCCCGTGCGGGAAGACGCCCGCGTCGAAGTCCGGCTGCCTGGTCAGGTCGAGGGTGTCGAGGTCGGGGACCACGCACGCCAGGTGCGGGTTGCCGACGTCGACGCCGAGGCCGGTCACGGACCGGCCCCCGACGGTGGCGCTCGACTCGCCCAGCAGGCGCACCGGTCCCATGTCGACGGTGACGCTGCCGTCCGGGTGGACGGTGGCCGCGCGCACGCCGGAGCGGGTGCCCACGGGGAACTCGGTCTCGACCAGCCCGGACTTGACCGGCCTGGACTTGACCAGCCCGGACTCGGCGAGGTGGCGGGCGAAGACCCGCACCCCGTTGCCGCACATCTCCGCGACCGAGCCGTCGGCGTTGCGGTAGTCCATGAACCACACGTCGCCGTCCACCTCGGGCGGCGCGTCCTCGACCGCCTTCGTCCGCACGACCCGCAGCACGCCGTCCGCGCCGAGGCCGCGGCGGCGGTCGCAGAGGGCCCGCACCCGCCCGACGGTGAGGTCGAGTTCGCCGTCGGGGTCGGGCAGCAGCACGAAGTCGTTCTCCGTGCCGTGCCCCTTGCGGAACGGGATGGGCATGCCCGCAGCCTACTTAGTGGCGAGTTCCAGGGCGGCGTCGACCAAGTCGGGGCGGGCGGCGTCGAGCCAGGTGACGCGGGCGTCGCGGCGGAACCAGGAGCGCTGGCGGCGCACGAAGCGGCGGGTGGCGCGCGCGGTCTCGGCGGCCGCGGCGGCCAGGTCGCTGTCCCCATCTATTGCGGTGAGGACCTGCTGGTAGCCCAGGGCGCGGGCGGCGGTGCGGCCCTCCCGCAGGCCGCGGGCCTCCAGGGCGCGGACCTCCTCGACCAGACCACCCGCGAACATGTGCTCGACCCGGGCGTCCACCCGGGCGTCCAAAGTCGCGGCGTCGCGGTCGAGACCGAGCAGGACGGCGCCGTAGCGCGGCGGCCCGGGGCGGGGCATGGTCGCGGAGAAGGGGCGGCCGGTCAGCTCGATGACCTCCAGGGCCCGCACGAGCCTGCGGCCGTTGCTGGGCAGGATCGCGGCGGCGGCGACCGGGTCGAGCCTGCTCAGGCGCTCGTGCAGGGTGGGGGCGCCGACGTGGGCCAGCTCGGTTTCGAGCTCGCCGCGCAGCCGCGGGTCGGTGCCGGGGAACTCCAGGTCGTCGAGCACGGCCTGGACGTAGAGGCCCGAACCGCCGACCAGGATGGGCGTCCTGCCGCGGCCGCGGATGTCCTCCACGGCGGCGCGGGCATGGCGCTGGTAGGCGGCGACCGAGGCGGTCTCCCGCACGTCGAGCACGTCGAGCTGGTGGTGCGGGATGCCCCGGCGCTCGGCGGGAGTGATCTTGGCGGTGCCGATGTCCATGCCCCGGTAGAGCTGCATGGCGTCGGCGTTGACCACCTCGCCGCCCAGGCGTTCGGCGAGGGCGACGCCGAGGTCGGACTTGCCGGTCGCGGTCGGCCCCACGACGGCGACGGTCACACCGGTTCCCACAGGGCCAGGTGGTAGGCGACGCCGAAGGGGACGAAGGTGGCCGCGTGGGTGGCGTGCCAGCGGCGTCCGTCGGCGTCGACCGCGCCCGCCAGGACCTGCCACGGCGCCCGGCCCACGGCGCCCAGCTCGTCGGCGGGCGCGGGCTCCAGGCCGAGCAGGGCGCCGGTGTCCACGCCGGCGAGGGCGGCGGCGACCCCGCTGTCGAAGGCCGCGGCCCGCTCGTCCGGGCGGCCGACCGCCCGCGCGCCGTGGCGGTGCGAGCCGTCGCCGAGGATCAGCAGGCCGACGGGGTCGGGTTCGGCGGCGATGGCGTGTCCGAGGGCCGCGCAGGCGTGCGGGTCCAGGTCGGCGGGCACCAGGCGCACATCCACGGACTCGGCCCCGACCTGCCCGCGCAGCCAGCCCGCCACCAGGCTCGGCAGGGGCCACGACGGGTTCGGGCTGGCGGGGGAATCCTGGTCGCGGAGGGTGACCCGGACGTCGACGCCGTAGCCGAGGAACGTCCCCGCCGTCCCGGACCCCGGCTCGCCCACACCGACGGCGACCCAGCGGGACGCGGCGGCCGCCAGGCTGCCCGCCACGGCCAGGCAGGCGGCCCGGACCGCGGCGGCGTCGGGATCGTCGCCACCGATCAGTTCGGGCACCAGCAGCGGCGGCTGGGGGAGCACCGCGACGCGCGAGATCACGGCCCGAGCGTACGTCCGCCGCACATTCTCGGCGTTCGCGCCCCACATGGCGCGGAGTTTGCGGCACGATGTTGTGCAGTGCGGCCCTCGGGATACCCAGGTGGCACCTGACCTGTTTGAATACGCGCAGGTAGAAAGGTGCCCGACGGCCGAGAGATGGTCGTACGCACAGTGCTGGGCCCCGCGCGAGCGGGGCGCCCGTGGAAGCAGCGGGCAACGCAGGCGGGAGGAGCCGGCCAACATGACCGACGAGCAGGACTACGCCAAGGCCGTGACGGAGCGCGGTCACCAGAGCGCGACGGACACCCCCGAGGTGTCCGCACCGGCCACGGACTCGGCAACACCGGACCAGGCCCAGGCCACTCCCGCCCCGGTGACACCGGACCCCACCCCGAACTCCGCCCCCGAGGCGGCCACCCCCACCTCGGCCGTCGCCCTCGCGGACCCCTCCGAGGCCCCCGCCGACAGCGCCGTGACCCCGTCCGAGCCCGCCCCGGACGCCCCTGCCGACAGCGCCGCCCCGTCCGAGCCCGCCTCGGACGCTCCGGCTGAGAACGCGGACCCGGTGTCCACCGACAACGGTGCGGCCCCGAGCGAGCCCGCCCAGAGTGAGCCCGCCGAGAGTGCGGCTGAGGCGTCCGCCGACAGCGTCGCCGCTCCGGCCGAGTCCGCCTCGGATGCCCCCGCTGAGAACGCGGACCCGGCTGAGGCGTCTGCCGACAGCGCCGCGACCCCGTCCGAGCCCGCCCAGAACGCTCCCGCTGAGAGCGCGGCTCCGGCCGCGAGTGCTCCGGCTGAGTCGGCCCCGGTCACGTCGTTCGCCGTTCCCGCTCCGGGCGCGTCGGCGAACGCGGTGGCGGTGTCGAGTTCGGCCGTGTCCGCCGCCCCGGCGCCGCCGCCGACCCCGGCCGTGCTGACCTCGACCTCTGGGCCCACGCAGCACGCGCCCGCTCCGGACGTGGTGGCGGCGATCGTGCACCCGCCCGCGCTGACCGGGGGCGATGAGGTGCAGGCCCCGGCGCTCGCCTCGGACGACCCCGACAAGTGGGGCCGGGTCGACGCCGAGGGCACCGTGTACGTGCGCACCGCCGACGGCGAGCGCTCGGTCGGTTCCTGGCAGGCCGGTGAGCCGGTCGAGGGCTTGGCGCACTTCGCCCGCCGGTTCGACGACATCCGCACCGAGGTGGAGTTGCTGGCCGCGCGGCTGGCGTCGGGCTCCGGTGACCCGAAGCAGTCCGCCGCCTCGGCCCGCCACCTCAAGGACAGCCTCGCCGAGGCGCACGTGGTGGGTGACCTGGTCGGCCTGGCCGCCCGGGTCGACTACGTGATCGAGCGCGCCGGGGTGGCCGTCGAGCAGGCCAAGGTCGCCCGTGACGCGGCCCGCGGCGAGGCCGTGGCCCGCAAGCAGGAGCTGGTCGGCGAGGCCGAGCAGATCGCCGAGGAGTCCACCCAGTGGAAGGCCGCGGGTGACCGCCTGCGCGCCATCCTCGACGAGTGGAAGACGATCAAGGGCGTCGACCGCAAGACCGACGAGCAGCTGTGGCGCCGCTTCGCCAAGGCCCGTGACACCTTCAGCCGCCGCCGCGGGTCGCACTTCGCCGACCTGGACCGCCAGCGGACCACGGCGAAGACCCGCAAGCAGGAGCTGGTCGACGAGGCCGAGACGCTCTCCGAGTCCGACGACTGGGGCCCCACCGCGGGCCGGTTCAAGGACCTGATGGTGGAGTGGAAGGCCGCGGGCCGCGCCCCCAAGGACGCTGACGACGCCCTCTGGCAGCGTTTCCGCGCCGCGCAGGACAAGTTCTTCTCCCGCCGCTCGGCGGTCTTCGACGAGCGCGACGCCGAGTTCGCCGACAACGCCAAGCGCAAGGAAGAACTCCTCGCCGAGGCGGAGAAGATCAACGTCAAGGGCGACCTGGAGGGTGCGCGCAACCAGCTGCACCGCATCCAGGAGCGCTGGGAGCAGGTCGGCAAGGTCCCGCGCGAGCGCATCCGCGACCTCGAGGGCAGGCTCCGCGCCGTCGAGGAGAAGGTGCGCACCGCCGCCGACGCCCAGTGGCGCCGCTCCGACCCCGAGGCCGAGGCCCGCGCCGCCCAGTTCCGCGAGCGCGTCGAGCAGTTCGAGGCCCAGGCCGCCAAGGCCCGCGCCACGGGCGACAAGCGCCGCGCCGAGCAGGCCGAGGCCCAGGCGGCCCAGTGGCGCGAATGGCTCGCCGCCGCCGAGCAGGCCGTCGCCAGCCGCTAGCCAGCCGATCGCACAGGCCCCTGGTCCGCACCGGATCGGGGGCCTGTGCCGTCCCCGCCGGACTCACACCTCCTCGTGCTCCGGCACGTCGCGGAGCTTGCGCAAGGGGGACAGCACGAGCCACAGCGACGCCAGGGCCCACCCGCTGACGGCGATCCAGACGGTCGTGCGGATGCCCAGCCACTCACCCAGCCCCCCGCCCAAGAGCCCGCCCAGCGGCAGGGCGCCCCAGACGATGAACCGGACGCTGGCGTTCATCCGGCCCAGCAGGTGGTCGGGGCAGATGGTCTGGCGGAAGCTGACCTGCGCGACGTTGAAGACCACCACGCACAGCAGGACCATCACGTAACCCGCCACCGCGACGACCAGCGGCCAGCCCGGGGCCGCCAGCGGGATCAGCAGGCCGAACGGCGCGCCGACCACCTGTGACACCCAGATGGCCCGGACCTGCCCGATCGCCCGGTTGACCCTGGAGGCCACGAGCGCCCCGACGATCCCGCCCGCCCCGGCCGCGCCGACGACCAGGCCGACACCGCCCTCGGTCAGCCCCACCTCCTTGACCAGGAACAACACGAACACCGCGTTGTTGACACCCGCGAACAGCAGCCACGTCGACATGCACGCGACGATCGAGCGCAGGTACCGGTTGCCCAGGACGAACCGCAGGCCCTCCATCACCTCCGCGCGCAGGTCCCGGACCGCGGGCCGGACGGGCTCCGGCTCGACGGCGGTGATCCGGCTCAGGAACAAGGCCGAGGCGAGGTAGCCGGCACTGGTGACCACCAGGGCCGACGCCGCGCCCACGGCCTGGGCTAAGCCGCCGCCGAGCGCCGGGCCCGCCGTCTGGGCGACGGAGTGGCTGGCCTGGAGCTTGGCGTTGCCCTCGACCAGGTGCACCCGCCCGACCAGCGACGGCAGGTACGACTGGTAGCCCACGTCGAAGAACACCGTGCAGGTGCCCACGAGGAGCGCGACCACCACCAGATGGGTGAACGTGAGCGCCTCCAGCCACCACGCGGCGGGCACCGTGGCCAGCAGGGCCGCCCTGGCCAGGTCCATGCGGATCATCAGGGGACGCCGCCGCATCCGGTCCACCCAGGCGCCCGCGGGCAGGCCGATCAGCAGGAACGCCGCCGTCTCCGCCGCGGTCAGCACCCCCATCTGCCACGCCGACACGTTCAGCAGCCCCACCGCGAGCAGGGGCAGCACGACATGACCGAGCGCGAACCCGACCTGGGCGATCGAGTCGCCCACCCAGAGGCGCCGGAAGTCGACGTGGTGACGCAGGGTCGTGGCCATGCGGGAGAGGATGGCGGAAGTGATTGGGAAGTGTCAATCGCTTTTGCGGCGCGCCGTAGAGTTGGGCCGTGAGCGAACAGAACCCGGCCCGCAGGCCCGCGTCGCCGGTCGAGGTGGCGGTGCTCGGCTCGGCGGTCCGACTGCGGATCATCCGCCTGACCCACCAGCGGCCGCTGACCAACAAGGAGATCGCCGCCCAACTGGACCGCGATCCGGCCACCACCCTGCACCACGTGCGGAAACTGGTCGACGCGGGTTTCCTGGAAGCGCTGCCCGAGCGACGCGGCAACCGCGGAGCCCGGGAGATCCCCTACCGCTCGACCGGCCGCAGCTGGCAGCTCGACGACCCCGCCCGCGGCAACCGGGACGTTGCCGAGGCCATGCTGCAGGCGTACCTGGGCGAAGTCGGTGAGATCGACTTCGCCGAGCTGCTGCAAACCCGCCTGGTCGTCCAGGTCGACAGCGAGGGCCGCGACGAGCTGGTACGACGCATCGGCGAGGTGCTCGACGAGTTCCAGAAACGCCCGGTGGACCCCGCTGAACCGCGTACCGCCATCTATGTCTCGTTCTATCCGGGGCAATAACCGGTCGTACAACCGGCAAAGTCGTGCAACCATGGAAAGACGGCCGGAACGCCCCGGCCCCGACCGCGAAGGACGTGTTCACCAGGTGACAGAGGAATTGATTCAGCCAGACGACAGCGGCATCCCGAACGGTCCGGCTGACCTCTCCCTCGGTGAAATGGAACTAGAGGAGCGGTCCTCCCTGCGGCGTATCGCCGGACTGTCCACCGAGCTCGAGGACATCACCGAGGTCGAGTACCGGCAGCTCCGCCTGGAGCGGGTCGTGCTCGTCGGGGTGTGGACCGAGGGCGCCGCCCACGAGTCGGAGGCGTCGCTGGCCGAGCTGGCCCGCCTCGCCGAGACCGCGGGCTCCGAGGTGCTCGAAGGGCTCGTGCAGCGCCGCGACCGGCCGGACTCGGCCACCTACATCGGCTCGGGCAAGGTCAAGGAGCTGGCCGACATCGTCGTGGCGACCGGCGCCGACACCGTGATCTGCGACGGCGAGCTATCGCCGAGCCAGTTGCAGCAGCTGGAGTCGCGGCTCAAGGTCAAGGTCATCGACCGCACCGCGCTCATCCTGGACATCTTCGCCCAGCACGCCCGGTCGAAGGAGGGCAAGACCCAGGTCGAGCTCGCCCAGTTGCAGTACCTGCTGCCCAGGCTGCGCGGCTGGGGCCAGACGCTGTCCCGGCAGACCGGTGGTCGCGCGGGCGGCCAGGGCGGCGGCGTGGGCCTGCGCGGGCCGGGTGAGACCAAGCTGGAGACCGACCGCAGGCGCATCCACGCCCGCATCGCCAAGCTCCGCCGCGAGATCAAGGCCATGGGCACCGTCCGGGCCACCAAGCGCGGCAGGCGCGTCGCCAACGCCGTGCCCAGCGTGGCCATCGCCGGCTACACCAACGCGGGCAAGTCGAGCCTGCTCAACGTGCTGACCGACGCGGGCGTGCTCGTCGACGACGCGCTGTTCGCCACCCTCGACGCGACCACCCGCCGCGCCGAGACCACCGACGGGCGCCTGTACACGCTGACCGACACCGTCGGTTTCGTGCGTCACCTGCCGCACCAGCTGGTGGAGGCGTTCCGCACCACGCTCGACGAGGTGGCCGACGCCGACCTGGTCGTGCACGTGGTCGACGGCTCCGACCCGATGCCGGAGTGGCAGATCAACGCCGTGCGCGAGGTGCTCAACGACATCGGCGAGCACCGCGACACGCCGATGCCGCCGGAGCTGGTCGTGGTCAACAAGATCGACGCGGCGGGCGATCTGGCGCTGGCCAGGCTGCGGCACCTGATCCCGGGCGCGGTGTTCGTCTCCGCGCACACCGGGGTGGGCATCGAGGAGCTGCGCGAGCGCATCGGCGACGTCCTGCCGAGGCCGAACCGCGAGCTGGACGTGCTCGTGCCCTACGAGCGCGGCGAGCTGGTGGCCCGCATCCACCGCGAGGGCGAGGTGCTGTCCGAGGAGCACGTCGAGGTCGGCACGCACGTGCACGCCCGGGTCAACCCCGACCTCGCGGGCGTGCTCGCCGCCTACGTCGTGGACCGCTCCACCGTCTGAGGCTCACCCGGGACGGGACTCCGTCCCGGGTGAGCGGCCTCGGCTACCGTGGAGTGGACACGGGGAGGTGGCGGTGCGGGCTTGGGTGACCCTGGCGCTGGTGGCCGTGTTGGGCGCGCCCGGCGCGCTCGCCCAGGGGAACGCGCCGAAGGACCAGTGCAGGCTCAACGACAAGCGCTTGACCGAGGTGTCCGGTGTGGCCTCTGACGGCGAGCGCTGGTACCTGGTCAACGACGGCGGTCGGGCCGCGACGGTCTACGTCCTGTCCCGTGACTGCGCGGTCCAGGACGTGATCAGCGGTCCCACCGACCCCTACGACGTCGAAGACCTCGCCCGCGCCGCCGACGGCACGCTGTGGTTGTCCGACACCGGGGACAACGACAAGGACCGCAAAACCGCCGCCCTCATCTCGCTGACCCCGGCGGGCAAGTCAGCCGTGCACCGGCTGACCTATCCGGACGGTCCACATGACACGGAGGCGCTGCTGCTCGACCGCTCCGGCGTCCCGCACCTGGTGACCAAGAGTCCTTTCGGCACCGCCGGGATCTACCGCCCCGCCGGGAAACTGGCCAGCCCCGGACCGACCAGGCTGGAGCACGTCGGCTCGGTCACGCTGCGACCCACCGACACCCAGGGCGGCCCGGTGCCGCCGTCGGTCGGCTCGGTCGTGGTGACCGGGGGAGCGGTCAGTCCGGACGGGACGGTCGTCGCGCTGCGCACCTACACCGAGGCATACCTCTACCCGGCCCCCGACGGCGACATCGTGGCCGCTCTCGGCCGCGAGCCCGTGCGCGTGCCGCTGCCCAACGAGCCCCAGGGCGAGTCCATCGCCATCGAGCCGGACGGCACCCTGGTCTCGGTGTCGGAAGGCCGCGGCACCCCGGTCCGGCTGGTCAGAGGCGTGGCTCCAGTCGCGGCGGAGCCGACGGCCACCACGACCGACCCGCCCGCCGAGGGCGACCTCGCCGCGGGCAAGGACGCGCCCGTCAGCAAGGACGACGGCCTGGCCACCATTCCCGCCATCGGCTTCACCGCCGTCGCGGTGGGGGCCCTGCTGTTCGTCATGCACCGCAGGGCCACCCGCAAGCGCTAGGACCTGTCCTCCAACCCGGCCGATGAGAGTCGGGATCAGGAGGGCAGCCGCCACAACGGAAACACGGCCTAGAGCCGCCGCAGCACCGCCACGACCTTGCCCAGGATGGTCGCCTCGTCACCCGGGATGGGCTCGTAGGCGTCGTTCTGCGGCAGCAGCCAGGCGTGGCCGTCGCGGCGCTTGAAGGTCTTCACGGTGGCCTCGTTGTCGATCATCGCGGCCACGATGTCGCCGTTCTCCGCCGTCGGCTGCTGGCGCACGACCACCCAGTCGTCGTTGGCGATCGCGGCGTTGATCATCGAGTCGCCCGCGACCTTCAGCATGAACAGCGCGCCCTCGCCGACGAGCTCCTTGGGCAGCGGGAACACTTCCTCGACCGCCTGCTCGGCCAGGATCGGGCCACCGGCGGCGATGCGGCCGAGCATCGGCACGTACGTCGGGCTCGGGCCCTGCTCCGGCTCCGGGGTGAGCTGGGCGGGGGAGGCGTCGGCGGGCAGCACGCCGATCGCGCGCGGGCGGTTCGGGTCGCGGCGCAGGTAGCCCTTCTCCTCCAGCGCGCGCAGCTGGTAGGCCACCGACGAGGTCGAGGTCAGGCCCACGGCCTCGCCGATCTCGCGCACGCTGGGGGGGTAGCCGAAGCGCTGCACCCAGGACCGGATCACCTCCAGCACCTGGCGCTGCCTGAGTGGAAGCTCAACGGCCTCGTGGGCGGGCTCGGGGAACTTGCGCACGGTGCCGCGCACCGCGGGCTTGCGCTTCGGGGTGTCTGCGGGGGTGCGACCGTTCGTGCCTGCCACTGCGCTGTCCTCCAGATGCGAACCGGGCGGGCCCGGGTCTTCCGCGTCGATCATGTCCAGTGTCGACGGTAGTCCGATGACCTGCGGAGATCAAACACCTGTTCGAGCGACACGCCGAGGAACTCTCGATTTTCCCCGCCTCGGATGGTAGACATTCGCACGGACGTTCGATCGAACGCGAGTTCGAGGAGGTTGCCATGGCGACGGCCCTGACCACCAGGTCTTCGACACGGCACGTGGTGCCCGGGCGCGCGCTGCGGCGGGGCGGGGAGGGCAGGCTGCGCCCGCCCAACCGGCGGCGGCCGGTGGGGGCCGCGCACGCGGTCGTCGCGCCCGACTGCGCGCCGCGCCGCTCGCCGATCCCGCTGGCGGCGCTGGTCGGCGTGGCCGCCTCGGTGGCGGCGACGGTGTTCGGCCTCGGCAGCTACGTCGGGTCGATGGCGGAGTCGACCGTGCCGGGCGAGACGGCGGTGGTGCGGGTGGCGCCGGGGGAGTCGTTGTCCGAACTGGCCGCGCGCTCTGCCCCGGGCAGCGATGTGAGCGCCGTCGTCGACCGGATCATGGAGCTGAACGGGCTGGTGGGCGCCGACCTGGTCCCAGGTCAGCCGCTGACCGTGCCGGTCGCGCGCGGCTGAGTGTTACGACAATCACAGCTCTTGGGGAAGTCGGACAGCCAGGGCGGACTCCGGCGCGGCGCGCCGTTGAGACGCCCTCACTGATCTTGCCGGTCATGGCATGTTTTGCGCGGTCTGACGCGTTGTGCTTATAGCACGTTCTTCAGGTCTGCCACACCCAATGGTGTGACAGTGCGTGTTCACCTGGTTGCTTGAATCTGCGCGTCCGCGTTTCCCCTGGTACAGCGCCATGGGCGCGGGCGACTCAGCCGCTGGGCCAGTCGAGTTGCCAACATCTGCGGTCTGGGCATAGGTTTCACCCCAACATCTAGGGGTTACACGCTTGTAGTTTGTCCACAGGTTGGGGTGGGTTATCCACCTCGGCACCCGGTTCTGTCCACAGATTGATCACCATGCGTGGTCGGGCCGCCCACAGAGGAGTCAGCGATGCGGTGCCCGTTCTGTCGACACCCAGACTCCCGAGTCGTCGACTCGCGTGAGGTCGACGAGGGCCAGGTCATCCGCAGGCGGCGGTCGTGCGCGCTGTGCGCCCGCCGGTTCACCACCGTCGAGGAAGCCGTCCTCGCCGTGGTCAAGCGCTCCGGGGTGACCGAGCCGTTCAGCCGCGAGAAGGTCGTGCGCGGGGTGCGGCGGGCATGCCAGGGCAGACCGGTGGACGAGGACCAGCTGCAGCAGTTGGCCCAGCGGGTGGAGGAGACGATCCGGGCGACCGGACCGGCCGAGGTGCCCAGCAACGAGGTCGGCCTGGCCATCCTGGGCCCGCTGCGGGACCTCGACGAGGTGGCCTACCTGCGGTTCGCCTCGGTCTACAGGTCGTTCTCCTCGGTTGCTGACTTCGAGAAGGAGATAGCCGACCTCCGGGCCGCGGTGGCCCGCGAGGCGGCACGTCGTGATGACGAGTAAGCGTCGACGGCCCCAGCACGGGGCACACAAGCAGACCAGGCCGCATCGGACGGGGAGCCCGGACGTGGCCGCACCAGCTCACGAGGGAGACGTCATGACCGAGACCGTGGGGACGCCTGCGGACACAGCACGCCGGGGGCTGCGTATGCAGCGCGTGTACACCACGGAAGGTGTGCACCCATATGACGAGGTGACGTGGGAGCACCGCGACGTCGTCATGACCAACTGGCGCGACGGCTCGGTCAACTTCGAGCAGCGCGGCGTCGAGTTCCCCGACTTCTGGTCCATCAACGCCGCGAACATCGTCACCAGCAAGTACTTCCGCGGCGCCGTCGGCACCCCGGTCCGCGAGCACTCCCTGCGCCAGCTCATCGACCGCGTCGTGAAGTCCTACACCGCCGCGGGCGCCAAGCACGGGTACTTCGCCGACCCCGCCGACGCCGAGGTCTTCGAGCACGAGCTGACCTGGATGCTGCTGCACCAGGTGTTCAGCTTCAACTCCCCGGTGTGGTTCAACGTCGGCACCAGCTCCCCCCAGCAGGTCAGCGCGTGCTTCATCCTCGCCGTCGACGACACGATGGACTCGATCCTCAACTGGTACAAGGAGGAGGGGCTGATCTTCAAGGGCGGCTCCGGGGCGGGGCTGAACCTCTCCCGCATCCGCTCGTCCAAGGAGCTGCTCTCCTCCGGCGGCACCGCCTCCGGCCCCGTGTCGTTCATGCGCGGCGCGGACGCCTCCGCGGGCACCATCAAGTCCGGCGGCGCCACCCGGCGCGCGGCGAAGATGGTCGTGCTCGACGTGGACCACCCCGATGTCGAGGAGTTCATCGAGACCAAGGCCCGCGAGGAGGCGAAGATCCGCGTCCTGCGCGACGCGGGCTTCGACATGGACCTCGGCGGGTCCGACATCACCTCGGTGCAGTACCAGAACGCCAACAACTCCATCCGCGTGTCGGATGAGTTCATGCGCGCGGTGGAGCAGGGCGGCAAGTTCGGGCTGCGGTCGCGGACCACCGGCGAGACCATCGAGCGGGTCGACGCCAAGGGCCTGTTCGGCAAGTTGGCCAAGGCCGCGTGGGGCTGCGCCGACCCGGGCATCCAGTACGACGACGTCATCAACGACTGGCACACCTGCCCGGAGTCCGGCCGCATCACCGCGTCCAACCCGTGCAGCGAGTACATGCACCTGGACAACTCCAGCTGCAACCTGGCGTCGCTGAACCTGATGAAGTTCCTCGGCGACGGCGGGCAGTTCGACGCCGAGACCTTCGTCAAGGCCGTCGAGCTGGTCATCACCGCGATGGACATCTCCATCTGCTTCGCCGACTTCCCGACCGAGCCGATCGCCGAGACCACCCGCCGGTTCCGCCAGCTGGGCATCGGCTACGCCAACATCGGCGCGCTGCTGATGGCCACCGGCCACGCCTACGACTCCGACGGCGGCCGCGCCCTCGCCGCGGCCATCACCTCGCTGATGACCGGCACCGCCTACCGGCGCTCCGCCGAGCTGGCGGGCGTCGTCGGCCCGTACGAGGGCTACGCCCGCAACGCCGACGCCCACCAGCGCGTCATGCGCAAGCACGCCGCGGCGAACGACCTGGTGCGCACCTATCACAAGACCGACTCCGCGGTGCACCGCGTGGCGACCCGGGAATGGCAGGCCGCGCTGGAGGTCGGCGCGCGCGCGGGCTGGCGCAACGCCCAGGCCAGCGTGCTCGCCCCGACCGGCACCATCGGCCTGATGATGGACTGCGACACCACTGGCATCGAGCCCGACCTCGCGCTGGTCAAGTTCAAGAAGCTGGTCGGCGGCGGCTCCATGCAGATCGTCAACCAGACGGTGCCGCGCGCGCTGTCCTCGCTGGGCTACCAGCCCGAGCAGGTCGAGGCGATCGTGGAGTACATCGCCGAGCACGGCCACGTCGTCGACGCGCCCGGTCTGCGGACCGAGCACTACGAGGTGTTCGACTGCGCGATGGGCGAGCGCTCGATCGCGCCCATGGGCCACGTGCGGATGATGGCCGCGGTGCAGCCGTTCATCTCCGGGGCGATCTCCAAGACGGTGAACATGCCGGAGGCGGCGACCGTCGAGGAGGTCGAGGAGATCTACTTCCAGGGCTGGAAGATGGGTCTCAAGGCGCTGGCGATCTACCGCGACAACTGCAAGGTCGGCCAGCCCCTGTCCGCGGGCAAGGGCGCCAACAAGGGCGGCGCGGCGGAGCCGGAGAAGGTCGTGGAGTACCGGCCGGTGCGCAAGCGCCTGCCGAAGAAGCGCCCGTCGCAGACGGTGTCGTTCACCGTCGGCGGCGCGGAGGGCTACCTGCACGCGGGCTCGTACCCCGACGACGGCCTCGGCGAGATCTTCGTCAAGCTGGGCAAGCAGGGCTCGACCCTGGCCGGGGTGATGGACGCCTTCTCCATGTCGATCTCGGTCGGCCTGCAGTACGGCATCCCCCTGGAGTTCTACGTCTCCAAGTTCCAGAACCTGCGCTTCGAGCCCGCGGGCATGACCGACGACCCGGACGTCCGCATCGCGACCAGCGTGCTGGACTACCTGTTCCGCAGGCTGGCCCTGGACTACCTGCCGTACGAGAAGCGCGCCCAACTGGGCATCTTCACCGCCGCCGAACGCTCGGCCCAGGTCGCGACCGACTACACCGGCCAGTCCGATGTGGACCTGGAGGGCCTGCGCACCTCGGTCGACGCCACCCCCCGCGCCCAGATCGAGTCCGCCCCGGAGGCCCACAGCTCGACCGAACTGCTGGAACTCCACCTCGGCAAGGCCGCCGACGCCCCCCTGTGCATGACCTGCGGAACGAAGATGCGCCCCGCGGGCTCCTGCTACGTCTGCGAGGGCTGCGGCTCCACCTCAGGCTGCAGCTAGGTCGAACTACCGTGTCAGAGCCGGGGTCGGCGATTTGCAGCCCCGGCTCTGACACGGCCACCTGGGTGCACTTGTTGATCTCTAGTGTTGGCCTCGACGAGTCCGAGGTAGCCGCGATGAGCAAGGACGAGGCGATCGCCAGGCTCCAGCGCTTCTGGACTGAGGGCAGCTGATCAAGTGACAGCGGCGCGTGTGAGTGGGTGGGTAGGTTGCTGCGCATGATCGAGGAGACCGTTAGCGCGTCGGACATCTGGACGCGGTTAGTGGGCTGACGGGCAGGCCAGAGAGCTGCTGCTGACCTGTACGATCCCCACTCAGCGTGGGGGTGGAGGAATGAGCGAACCGGGCTACCGGCCGGGGTTTGGGGTCGAGGAGCAGCGCAACTCGCCGTTCGTGTTGGTGGCGATTTTCGGGGTGGTGCTGGTTGGGGTGTTGGCGATCGCGCTGGTGGGGCGGGCTTTTTCCGGGGGGTTCACCACCGTGCTGCCGGGGGTCGCGGTGGCCGAGGGGGGCAAGGTCGTTCCGCTGGAGCAACGGGCGAAGGCGGCGTTGGAGGAGAACGCGGGCAACCGGTTGATGGACCCGGGGTCCGCGCTCGACGACGTCGCCTGTGAGTTGCCGCGGCTCGTCACCGACCCCGCCGGGCTCGACGCCTACTACCGCGACGCCCTCGCGTGTCTTGACCAGGCGTGGACCGCGCCGTTGAGGGCGGCGGGCAAGCCCGCTCGGTCGCCGAAGCTCACCGTCGAGGACAGCGCGGTCGGGAAGTGCGGGTTCGCTCCCGACGAGGAGGACGCCGTCGCCTTCTACTGCGACCGCGACGAAGTGATCTCGATGCCGCGCACCCGGCTGGTGACCGACGCGGGCGACGACGCCGGAATCCACCTGGCCGTGCTGGCCCACGAGTACGGCCACCACGTCCAGGCGCTCTCCGGCATCCTCGGCACGGCCGAGCGGCGCGAGCGGGACGCCGACGAGTCCGAGGTGCTGGAGCTCTCCCGGCGGGTCGAGCTGCAGGCGAACTGCTTCGCCGGGCTGTTCCTCGCCGCCGCCCAGGACCGCGGGGACATCAGCGCTGAGCTGGCCCAGGAGGCCATCGACGGCTTCGCCTACGTCGACGACAGCGACAGCCACGGCAGCGCCGACAACCAGCACAGCTGGGCGAAGGCGGGCTACGAGGGCGAAACCACCGCCGACTGCGACACCTGGTCCGCGCCCCCGTCCGAGATCTCCTGACGCCAGCGCGCCAGCACCCGGTCGACGTCCCCCCTGATGCGCTCGCGGGCGACGGCCCGCGGGACCCCGGCCATGAGCATGGCGTCGTAGTCGGTCTCCTCGTGCCGGATCGCCGCGACGACGGCGAGGGTGACGGCCTGCTCGTCGAGCGCCTGCCCGGCCGCCGACCGCCCGACCCGGCCGCTGCTGCGCACACTGGCGTGCTCGGCGATGGCGGCCGCGCGCTCGCGGGCGAGTCCGGGGAACAGCACCGCGATGCGCGAGGCGAACGCCTCGGCGAAGGCGACGTCCTGATCGGCGCGCCGGACCCGGTCGCGGGCCCGGCGGCGCTCGCGGGCGTCCTCGTCGGCCAGGCACTGCTCCTCGGCGGCGTCCAGCGCGGCCCGCTCGACGAGCGTGCCGCAGCGGATGAAGCGCTTGCGGGGCTTGTGCCAGGTCATCACCACGGCGGCCAGCCCGCTCGCGCGCCGGGCGCGCCGGGTGAGGGCGGCGTCGCCGGAGGGCAGGAACACCAGGTGGTCCATGTCCGCGCAGGACAGGCACACCGGCTGCTCGTCCTCGACGAAGTGGTGGTCGCCGGTCTCGCGGCACAGCGAGCAGTGCCAGCGCTTGTCGGGCCGCACGGCGACCGGGTCGGGCGGGGTCCGCTCCTTCGCCGCGATCCGCGCCTTGCGGGCGGGGGAGAGGGCCGGATCGGTCCAATGTGTGCGGAACGGCCGGTCGTCGTCGCCGAAGCGCAGCGCCCGCCCGTCCAGGCTCGCCGCTCGGTACTCCACTTCGGACGCGACAAGGCCGCGCGAGCGCGCCCAGGCTCCCAGCAGGGCCACCGCCTCGGCCAGCTTGGCGGGCGGGACGGACGCGGCCGAGGACAGCCGCTCCACCCGGCCCTGCCGCCACGACTCCACCGTCCGCGGCGAGACCCAGCCCAGCCCGGCCAGCACGTCGACCGGCGCCACGGTTCCCTTGCGCCGCACCAGTTCCTCGGCCACGACCCGCACCCGGGTGGACAGCGCCGTCACGCGTCCTCCGCGAACGCCCGGTACGCGGGCCGCAGGTACTCCACCAGCGGACGCCCGCGCACGATCACCGGCAGCGGGTCCAGCCGGTCGAGCACCGCGCCGGGATTCCCGGCCGCGGGCGGCGGCGCGGGCACCACGGGCCCGGCCGCCCAGAAGTCCTCCGGCGCCTCCGGCAGCGGGTCCGGCCCCGGCTCGGCGGCGACCGTGGCGTGTCCACGCCGCGCGCGCAGCCCGTCGAGCAGCTCTTGGCGCGCCCGCCCGCGCCAGGACAGGATCTCGAACGGGTCGGCGTCGAAGGACTCGGCCAGCAGGTAGCACGTCGCCGCGAGGTGCTTGCACGGCACTTCCCAGTCCGGGCACGAGCAGTCCATCGACAGCTCGGTCAGCGAGTTCGGGAACAGCCGCAGCCCGATCCCCTCGAAGACCTCCTCGATGCCGGTGGGCATCTCGCCCGCGAGCAGCTTGGCCATGTACAGCGCCTGCCCGGCCAGCGCCTGCTCCACCGACCGCCACTGGTCCGCGGTGAACGCCTTGACCCCGATCCGCACCCGGTACGGCGCCGACCGCGAGCCCTGCACGGTGGCCACGACGATGCTGGTCGACAGCGACAGGCTGACCACCTGCCCGGCTCGCGCGTACTGCCGCCCGCGGGCGAGGCGCCCGCCCATCCCGAGTTCCTCCAGCACCTCGATGAACCGGCGCGACCACCAAGTGCGCGCGATCTCGCCGCGGGTGCTGCGCGCCCGCAGCCCGTTCTCCACCTTGATCGTGCGGTTGGGCGCCTCGCGCCACCACTCGTCCTCACTCACCGACGGCCTCCGCGGACAGCGAGACGACCTCGCGCAACTCCTCAGTGGACAGTTGGGTCAGCCAGTCCTCGCCCGCGCCGACCGCGAGCCGGGCGAGCGCCTTCTTGCGCTCGATCATGGCGTCGATCTTCTCCTCCAGCGTGCCGATGCACATGAGCTTGCGGACCTGCACGTCGCGCCGCTGGCCGATGCGGAAGGCCCGGTCGGTGGCCTGGTCCTCCACCGCGGGGTTCCACCAGCGGTCCAGGTGGATGACGTGGTTGGCCGCGGTGAGCGTCAGCCCGGTGCCGCCCGCCTTGAGCGAGAGCAGGAAGATCGAGGGCCCGTCGCCGGACTGGAACCGCTCGACCATGGCGTCGCGGCGGGCCTTGGGCGTGCCGCCGTGCAGGAACATCACCTCGGTGTCGAAGCGGGCCGCCAGGTGCGGCACGAGCATCCCGCCGAACGCGGCGAACTGGGTGAACACCAGCGCCCGGTCCCCGTCGGCGAGCACTTCCTCCAGCGTCTCCTCCAGGCGCAGCAGCTTGCCCGAGCGCCCGGCGATGCGCGAGCCGTCGCCGAGGTACTGCGCCGGGTGGTTGCACACCTGCTTGAGCCTGGTGATCGTGGCGAGCACCAAACCCTTGCGCTGCACACCTTCGGAGTCGTCGACCTTGCCCATCATGTCGTCGACGACGGCCTGGTAGAGCGAGGCCTGCTCCGCGGTCAGGTTGCACAGCTGCTTCATCTCGAACTTGTCGGGCAGGTCGTCGATGATCGTCGGGTCGGTCTTGACCCGGCGCAGCACGAACGGGCCGGTGACGCGCCGCAGCCGGGTGGCGGCGTCCTCGTCCCCGTAGCGCTCGATGGGCACGGCGAAGCGGGCGCGGAAGCGGTGCACCGAGCCGAGCAGGCCGGGGTTGGCGAAGTCCATGATGGACCACAGCTCGGCGAGCCGGTTCTCCACCGGGGTCCCCGTCAGCGCGATCCGGTGCCGGGCGGACACCGCGCGCACGGCCCGCGACTGCCGCGACGCGCTGTTCTTGATGTTCTGCGCCTCGTCGAGCACCACGCGGTCCCACTCGCGCTCGGCCAGCGCGCCGGAGTCGCGGGCGAGCAGGCCGTAGGTGGTGATCACCAGGTCGGCGTCGTCCAGTGCCGCGGCCAGTTCGGCGCCGGTGCGGCGCTCGCTGCCGTGGTGGACGTGGACGCGCAGCGCGGGGGTGAACTTGGCCGCCTCCCGCTGCCAGTTGCCGACCAGCGACATCGGGCAGACCAGCAGCGTCGGCGCGCGGCCCGGGGTCTGGCGCGACAGGGCCTCCAGGGCCAGCAGCTGCACCGTCTTGCCCAGGCCCATGTCGTCGGCCAGGCACGCGCCCAGGCCCAGGCGGTCCAGGAACGCCATCCAGGCCAGCCCGCGCTTCTGGTACGGCCGCAGGTCCGCGCCGAACCCGGGCGGCGCCTCCACCGGCTCCAGCCTGCTCTCCATCCGGCCGTTGAGCAGGTCGGCCAGCCAGCCGTCGCCGCCGATGCCGACGACGGGGGCGGGCAGCAGCGGGTCGTCCGGCGGCAGCGCGGCCAGCGCCAGCACGTTGCCCGCGCTCGTGCTGCCCACGGCGGACTGCCGCAGGAAGGCCAGGCCCGCGGCGAGCCTGCGCTGGTCGAGGAGCACCCACTGCCCGCGCACCCGCACCAGCGGCACCTTCGCCGCGGCGAGGGCGTCGAGCTCGGCGGCGGTCAGCGTGGTGTCGCCGACGGCCATGTCCCAGCGGTAGTCGACCAGCTCGTCCTTGCCCATGCCGCCGCTGGTCCCGGACACCACGCCGGGCGCGCCGGGACTGCTGGTGGTCAGCTTGAGCCCGACCTCGGTCGCCGCGCTCTGCCACCACGACGGCAGCAGCACGCCGAACCCGGCCTGGTCCAGTTCCCCGGCGCGGGTCAGGAATTGGTGCGCGCCCGCGGTGTCGAGGGTCAGCCCGGTCGGGTGGGTCTCGCGCAGGGCGTCGTCGATCTCGCCGATGACCCGGCCCGCCCGGCCCAGCTCGGCCAGCAGCAGCTCGGCGGGCTGGGCGACCCAGCGGCGCAGCACGTTCTCCCCGCCGTCCCACACCTGGCCAGCTGGGACCAGCACGCTCGGGTCGTCGGCGGCCTGGAGCAGGAACTCCACCGACCAGTCCTCGCCGCCGTCGGGGGAGTGCAGGCGGAAGCAGGCGCGCACCGGGCCGTCGTGGGAGGCGCTGGCCCGCCACTTGTCCAGGGTGGCGGCGAGGCGCTCGGTGGCCGGGGCCGGGGCGTCCACGGTCGGGTCGCCGGTCAGCGCGTCGAGCAGGGCGCAGGCCGCCTGGTCGTTCGCCAGCCCGCCGGGGGCGAGGTCGAGGTCGCCCGCGCGCTGCCGGGCGATGGCGTCGACCAGGGTGTTGAGCACCGAGCCGAGAACCGTCGCCGGGGTCAGCGCGTCCTCGCCGACCTGCTGCGCGCGCAGAGCGGGCGGCATGGACTCGCGCAACCGGGCCAGCCGCGCGGAGTCCGCGCCCGTCGGCGCGGGCCGCCACCGGGCCTGGCCCGACGCCGTCAGCGCGGGCAGCACCCGCCCCCGGGCGACCAGGTCCTCGGCGAACTCCCGCAGTTGGACCAGGTAGCGGGCGCTGGCGCCGAGGCGGACGTCCTCGGGCTCGGGCACGGCCGCGGTGGTGGCCAGCCCGGTGACCAGCCACGGCCGCAGCCGGACCGCGCCGCGCGGGGCGGCCGCCTCCGTCAGCGGGTCGCGGGCCAGCTCCGGGGAGGCCACCGGCGCGGAGGGGTGCGAGGGCAGCAGGGCGCGCACGGTCAGCGCGCTCCCCTCGACGCCCAGCCGCCGGGCCAGCTCGTCGGCGGGCACGGCGAACGGGTGCTCGACGACGGCGCGCGCCGCCTTGCCTGCTCTGCGGTCGGGGCGCGCGGAGTCCTCGGCCCAGAGCACGACCTTCCCGTCGGCCGTGCCCAGGCAGTGCAACGCCAACACGACGGTGACTGTACCCAGCGCCTACGACAGTGAACGCAGCAGGAACTCCCAGGCGAGCGCGGACATGAAGGCGCGCTGGGCGTTGTCGGCCGCCGCGCCGTGCCCGCCTTCGATGTTCTCGTAGTACATCGGGGTGTGCCCCTGCTCGCGCATCCGGGCGGCCATCTTCCGCGCGTGCCCGGGGTGCACCCGGTCGTCGCGGGTGGAGGTCGCGAACAGCACCGGCGGATAGGTTCGTCCACTCTGGACCAGGTGGTAGGGCGAGTACTGCTGCAGGTAGGCCCAGTCCGCGGGCTCGTCCGGGTCGCCCCACTCGGCCATCCACGACGCGCCCGCCAGCAGCAGGTGGTAGCGGCGCATGTCCAGCAGCGGGACCTGGCTGACCACCGCGCCGAACAGCTCCGGGTAGCGGGTCAGCATCACCCCGGCCAGCAGCCCGCCATTGCTGCCGCCCTGCACGCCCAGCTTGCCCGGCGGGGTCACCCCGCGGGCCACCAGGTCGCGCGCGACCGCGGCGAAGTCCTCGTACGCGCGCGGCCGGTTCTCCCGCAGCGCCGCCCGGTGCCACTCGGGCCCGTACTCGCCGCCGCCGCGGATGTTGGCCACCACGTACGTCCCGCCGCGGGCCAGCCACGCCCGGCCCATCGCCGCGTTGTACGCCGGGGTCAGCGCGATCTCGAACCCGCCGTAGCCGTAGAGCAGGGTCGGGCCCGGGGTGCCGTCGGAGACGACGAAGTAGGGCACCCTCGTGCCGTCGTCCGAGGTGGCGAAGTGCTGCTCGACGCTGAGCCCGTCGGTGTCGAACAGCGCGGGCGCGGACTTGACGACCTCGGTCGCGCCGCCGACCGTCCCGTGCACCAGGGTCGTGGGCTGCAGGTAGCCGCTGGAGTCGAGGAAGTACTCGTCGTCGCGGTCGGGATCGGTGTCGATGACGTGCGCGGAGCCGACCTCGGGCGCGCCGGGCAGCTCCGCGCGGGTCCACGTCCCCGGGGTGAGGACCTCCAGCCTGCTCTTGACGTCGCGCAGCTCGCTGAGGATCAGGTGGTTGAGCGTCCAGGACCAGCTCTGCAGCGAGGTGTGGGCGTCCGGCTCGAAGACCATGGTCAGCTCGCGCGAGCCCGCCAGGTAGGCGTCGAAGTCCGCGGCGAGCAGCGAACCGGCGGGGTAGGTGGTCTCGCCGACGGTCCACGCGGTGCGCGGGTGCACCAGCAGCCACTGCCGGTGCACCGAGGTCGTCGCGTCGTCGGGGACCTCGATGCGCACCAGGTCGCCGGTCGGCGTGAGCAGGTAGTCCTCGCTGGTGAAGAAGTCCGGGTAGCGGCCGACGAAGTCGCGCTCGTAGCCGGGGGTGTGGTCCCGGTAGGCGGTGACGGTGACGTCCTCGGGCTTGCCCTCGAACACCGTCACGGCCTCGGTGACCGGCGTGCCGCGGCGCCAGCGCTTCATCACCCTGGCGTAGCCGGAGGTGGTCAGCGAGCCCTCGCCGAAGTCGGTGCCGACGTAGACGTGGTCGGCGTCGATCCAGCCGACCTTGGTCTTGGCCTCGGGCAGGGTGAACCCGTCGGTGACGAACTCCCGCGTCCGCAGGTCGAACTCGCGCACCACGGTGGCGTCCGCCCCGCCGCGGGACAGCTCCACCAGGGCGAGGTGGTAGTCGGGGCGCAGCACGGCCGCGCCCTTCCACACCCAGTTCTCGCCCTCCTGGGCGCCGAGCGCGTCCACGTCGAGCAGGACGTCCCACTCCGGGGAGTCGGTGCGGAACTGATCGAGCGTCGTGCGGCGCCACACCCCGCGCGGGTTGTTCGCGTCCTGCCAGAAGTTGTAGAGGAAGTCCCCGCGCCTGCGCGGGTAGGGCACGCGGTCGTCGGCGTCGAGGACTTCCAGGATCTCCCGCTCGATCTCGGTGAACCGCCCGCCGCCGGTGAGCACCGCCGTGGTCTCGGCGTTGCGCTCGCGGACCCATCCCAGCGCGTCCTCGTCGGTGACGCCCTCCAGCCACAGGTACGGGTCGTCGGTGTTCGTCATGGCGCCAGTGTGCCATCGGGGACAGGCACCCTGGCCTGCTCGACGGTAGCGTTGCCGCCGTGCACATCGGATTCGCCGCGCCCGTCTCGGGCTCCTGGGCCACCCCCGACAACCTCGTGCGGATCGGGGTCCGCGCCGAGGAGCTGGGATATCACTCGCTGTGGAGCTTCCAGCGGCTGCTGTCCCCGCCCGGCGGCGACTGGGGGCCGATGTA
The DNA here is from genome assembly GCF_053813445.1 of Actinokineospora lacus. NCBI lineage: Bacteria > Bacillati > Actinomycetota > Actinomycetes > Pseudonocardiales > Pseudonocardiaceae > Actinokineospora > Actinokineospora lacus. The sequence goes on along the minus strand of NZ_JBQERA010000006.1, from coordinate 280,735 downwards.
CCGCAGCGTGCTCGACCCGGTGGCGGCCACGGCGTTCCTCGCCGCGCGCACCAGCCGGGTCCGGCTGGGCATCGCGGTGCTCAACCTGCCGTTCTTCGCCCCGCCGCTGCTGGCCAAGCAGCTGGGCACCCTCGACGTGCTCAGCGGCGGTCGGCTGGACGCGGGCCTCGGCATCGGCTGGGCCGACGAGGAGTACGTGGCCGTCGGCGCCGACCGGCGGGCCAGGGGCAGGCGCGCGGAGGAGTACCTGCCGCTGCTGCGCCGGTTCTGGACCGACCGCGTGGTCGAGCACACCGGCGAGTTCTACCGCGTGCCCGCGACCAGCATGGACCCGCGGCCGGTGCAGGCCGGCGGCCCGCCGATCCTGCTGGGCGGGGCCGCCGCGCCCGCCCTGCGCCGCGCGGGCCGCCTGGCCGACGGCTGGGTGAGCAGCAGCCGCGCCGACCTGGCCGAGATCGGCGAGTCCGTCGCCGTGGTGAAGGCCGCCGCGGTCGAGGCGGGCCGCGACGCCGACGCGCTGCGGATGGTCTGCCGGGGCGTGGTGCGGGTGGGCCCGGCCGAGGCCGAGCGGCGGCCGCTGACCGGCTCGCTCGAGCAGATCCGCGGCGACCTGGGCAGGCTCGCCGAGCAGGGCATCACCGAGCTGTTCGTCGACCTCAACTTCGACCCGGCCATCGGCTCACCCGACGCCGACCCCGCCGAGTCGATGCGCCGCGCGGAGGACGCGCTGACCGCGCTCGCGCCATGAGTACCTGATCGGACTAGAAACAAAAACCGGCGGTTGATCGACTCCCCCAGGGAATCTCAGTGGGAGGACCTTGATGCGGCGCGGAGTTTTCCTGCTGTTGTCCGGAGTGGTGGTGTCCGCCGTCGTCGGGCCCTCGGCGTCGGCGGCGCCGTCGCCCGCCCGGTACGCCCCGGCCGACGACCACCGCACGGGCAGCAACCCGTTCCGGGTGGCGCTCGGCGACCTCGACGGTGACCGCGACCTCGACGCGGTCACCGCCGACGCCAGCGCGGGCACGGTGTCGGTCCTGCTCAACACCGGCACGGGCTTCGCCGCCGCGGTCTCCTACAGCGCGGGCAGGAGCCCCACCGACATCGCCGTCGCCGAGGTGAGCGGCGACGGCCGCCTCGACGTGCTGGTCACCGACAACGCGGCGGACTCCGTCGTCGTGCTGCGCGGCAACGGCGACGGCACGCTGGCGCCGCGCCGGGAGTGGCCCACCGGGCGCATCCCGCAGGGGCTCGCGGTGGGCGACGTGACCGGCGACGGCCGCGTCGACGCGGTCACCGCCAACGTCGGCGCGGCCACCGTGTCCGTGCTGGCGGGCCGCGGCGACGGCACCTTCGCCGCGCCCGCGCACCACCCGGTGGCGGGGGCGGCGTTCGGCGTGGCCGTCGCCAGGGTCGACGCCGACTCCACGCCGGACATCGTGGCCGTCAACGTCGGCACCGGCACGGTGTCGGTGCTGCGCGGGACCGGTGGCGGGACGTTCGCCCGCTTCGGCGCCGCCGGGGTGGGCGCGCAGCCGTTCGCCGTGGCCGCGGCCGACCTCGACGGCGACGGCCGGACCGACCTGGTGACCGCCGACGCCGCCGCGAACGCCGTCTCGGTGCTGCGCGGCCGGGGCGACGGCACGTTCACCGCCCGCGTGGCCTACCCGGTGGGGGAGTCACCGCGCGGGGTCGAGGTCGCCGACGTCAACGCCGACGACACGCCCGACCTGGTCGTCGCCAACACGTGGGGCGCGTCGGTGTCGGTGCTGCTCGGCGTCGGCGACGGCACCTTCACCGGTCGTGCCGACCTCGCGGTGGGCCCCGGCGCCCAGGGCGTGCGGGCCGTCGACCTGACCGACGACGGAAACCCCGACATCGTGACCGCGAACTCCTCGGCCAACCACGTGTCGGTGCTGCGCAGCACCAACGAGCCGCGCGCGGACCTGCGGGTCGGGCTGGCCGCGAGCGGGTCGGTCACCTTCACCCTGTCGGCCACGGCGGAGGGGGGCTTCACCGCCGCCCGGCTGCGCCTGACCTACCCGTCGTTCCTGCGCTCGCCGGTCGCCTCCGGCTGCGCTATCGATACCTCCGCGCGGACGGTGACCTGTGACCTCGGCGCCATCCCGCGCGGCACGACGGCGACCCGCACGGTGCGCCTGTCCACGGGATTCCTCTCCAGCGGCACCGGCGCCGTCACGGTCAGCAGGGTGAGTTCCACCCCGACCGACGCCAACGCGGCCAACGACTCGGCCTCGATCACCTGCCGGGCCTCGCTGGGCAGCCTCGACTGCTGAGGGGGACAAGGCCGTGTTTCAGGTGTGGAGCACGGCATAGCCGCGCCAGTCTGGCCGCTGGCGGCACGGCCGGATGCGCCCGAATACGACACCGGTATTAGGCGATCCCGCCGCACCGCAGGCGGCCGGACTGATCACGACTCTCCCGCACCCCACATCTGAAACGCGGCCTAGTCCCGCCATCCCGCCAGGTGGGCGCCCTTGGCGACGTCCACCCGCACGCCGAGGTCGAGTTCGGCGCGGCCACCCGGAGCCAGGTCGAGGCGCCAGGTGACCCGGCCGAGGTCGTCGCGCTCGGCGGGGTCCGGGCGCAGCGTCACCTCGCGCACCACCACCGACTCGTGCCGCGAGACCGGCAGCTGGTCGATCACCGCGATCCTGGCCCGGCGCGGCCCGTGGTTGACGACGGTGATCTTGTACCCGGCCTCCAGCCTGCGGGAACCGCCCAGCACCGCCTTGCCCGCCGAGCGGCGCACCAGCTCGCGCTCCACCCGCACCCGGTCGTCCACCCCCAGCGCCAGCTCCAGTTCCTCGCCCGGAGCCCACACCGCCAGGTCCGTGACCCCGACGTACTCCGCGTCGTGGAACAGCGCCGCCCGGCCCGGCCGCAGCGTGTGCTCGGTGGTGTTGGCCACCGTCGCGCGCAGGTACACCTCCGGGCCCTGGATCGGCGCGGTCACGTGGTCGACCTGGGCGGAGAGCTCCAGCACCGCGACCGTGGCCCGGTGCGCGGAGCCGTCGGCCGAGACCGCGACCGGGCGCCGCGGCCGGTACGTGCTGGCCGTCGTGCCGTGCTCGACCGCAGCGGTGTCCACCGCCATCTCCGGCATCGGCCTGCCCGCGGTGGCCGCGAGCCGGGGCATCGCCGCGCTCGGCGCCATCGGCACCACCGGGCTGAGCACGTCCAGGTACCACGGGTCCAGCTCGGGCACCGCGACCCCGGCCGCCGGGCGCGCGGTGGACAGCGCCAGCTCGCAGGCGGGCCAGTCCTCGCCGGTGTGCTGGGTGAGCAGGGCGTACCAGCTCACCGTCAGCCGCTCGCCCGCCAGCCGCACGTCGTAGCGGGACTCCCAGCCCGCGCCATCGACGACGTAGGACACCTCCAGCTCAATCTCGCCCTCGCCGCGCAGGTCGACCGCGACCGCCACCCGGTCCGGCTCGGCCTGCCCGGCGCGGTCGTTCAGCAGCCGGGTCACCTCGGCGCGCTCGGCCAGCACCCGCTCGCGGGCCACCGCCACCTCGCGGCGTTCGCCGAGCACCCGGGCCAGCTCGCCCGCCAGGCCCTCGCCCGCCGCGGCGATCCGGGCGGCGTCCACCTCGCCGCGGGCCAGTGCCTGCGCCAGCGTCCCCGCCGCCCGCCGCGACACCCCGCTCAGCAGCTCGATCCGGGTGGCCAGCACGGCGTCGGTGTCCTCGACCTCGAGCATCGCGGTGTCCAGCGACTCCTGCCGCTCGCGCAGCTCGACCGCCACGGGGTCGATGCTGAGCGGGTGCCGCTCCGGCATGACGTCCACGCCCAGCACCGTGGCCGCGCCCGTCCCCGCGACCCGCACCGAGTCCGGGTGCAGGGCGGCGGGCAGGCCGGTGACCAGCACCTGGGTGTCCCCGGCCGTCAGGCGCACGCGTCCGCGCCTGGTCACCCTGGCCTGTCCCGGATAGACGGTCACGGCCGTGATCGGTGCGTCGATGCTGGTCACGCCGCGAGATTACCCCGTTCCGCCGCGGTCCTCTGTGGACCATCCGGCCGACTCTTGACAGCGGTGGTCAGGGAGGTGAGGGTGCACTCGGCCCTGTCGAAAACCCCCGCCGACTTGGAGTGGTTCATGAGACGTGCGCGATCCGCCGTCATTGCCCTGGCCGCAGTGGTGTCCCTGCCGGTCATGCCTGGAGTGGCCCAGGCCGATCCACCCGCTCCGGTGTTCGTCGACGGGCAGGCACAGCCCGTGTTCGACCCCGCCGACGTCGTCCGCGAGTCGCTGTGGGTCACCGCGCCCGTCGACAGCGACCGCGACGGGCTCGACGACAAGGTCTACGTCGAGGTCGTCCGGCCCCGCGCGACCGAGGCCGGGATGAAGGTCCCGGTGGTCTACCAGGCCAGCCCGTACTTCTCCGGCGGCAACGACGTGGCCAACCACAACGTCGACGTCGAGCTGCACGTCCCCGGCCGCCCCGGCGCCCACGCGGGCCGCGGGCCCCTGCACTCCTCCGTCGGGCCCAAGCCCGCGATCACGTGGCGCTACGAGCAGTACTTCACCGCCCGGGGCTTCGCCGTCGTCTACGGCGAGTCGCTGGGCACCGGCAAGTCGACCGGCTGCCCGACCACGGGCGGGCTCAACGAGACCATCGGCGCGCGGTCCGTCGTGGACTGGCTCAACGGGCGCGCGGCGGGCAGCGACGCCGCGGGCGCGGGCGTCGGGGCCGGGTGGAGCACCGGCAAGGTCGGCATGATGGGCGTGTCCTACAACGGCACCCTGCCCAACGCCGTGGCCTCCACCGGCGTGGACGGGCTGGAGACCATCGTGCCGATCGCGGCCATCTCCAGCTGGTACGACTACTACCGGTCCGACGGCGCGGTCGTGGCGCCCGGCGGGTACCAGGGCGAGGACGCCGACGTGCTGGCCGACTACGTCCACACCCGCGCCGACCGGGCGGTGTGCCGACCGGTGATCGATGAGCTGCTGGCCGAGCAGGACCGGGTCACCGGCGACTACAGCCGCTTCTGGGACGAGCGCAACTACCTCGACGACGCGCACCGCGTGGACGCCTCCGTGCTGGCGGTGCACGGCCTCAACGACTGGAACGTGAAGATGCGCCACGTCGCCCAGTGGTACGAGGCGCTGAAGCGGCACGGCGTCGAGCACCGGATCTGGCTGCACCAGGGCGGTCACAGCGACCCCTTCAACGTGCGCCGCGACGCCTGGCTGGTGCTGCTGAACCGGTGGATGTCGCACTACCTCTACGACGTCGACAACGGCGTCGAGCGGGAGGCCAAGTCCACGATCCAGCGCGAGGACCGCACGTGGTCGGACGAGGCCGAGTGGCCCGCTCCCGGCGCGGCGCCCGCGACGCTGTACCCGAGGGCGGGCGGCGAGACCACCGGCGGGCTCCAGACGCGCAAGGGCGGGTCGGGCCGCGAGTCGCTGACCGACGACGCGACCAAGCGCGCCGAGGACCTGGCCGCCGCGGCGGCCTCACCGCATCGGCTCTCCTACGTCACCCGGGCCTCGGACACGCCGCTGCGCGTCAGCGGGACCGTGCGCGCGGACCTGCGCCTGTCCTTCAGCCGACCGGCGGCGAACGTGACCGTGCTGCTGGTCGACCGCGCACCGGACGGCACCACCAAGGTGATCACCCGCGGCTGGGCCGACCCGCAGAACCGGAACAGCCACTGGCGCTCGATGCCGGTCAAGCCGGGGCACGCCTACGACATCCGGGTGAACTTGGAGCCGGATGACTACGTGCTCGCCGCCGGGCACCACCTCGGCGTCGTCGTGCTGTCCAGCGACCACGACTACACGCTGCGGCCCGCTCCCGGCGCTGGCGTGACCGTCGACCTGGCCAAGAGCGACATCACCCTGCCGGTCGTGGGCGGGCGCGCCGCCTTGGCCGACGCCGTGGGTTAAACCTGCGGTTGGAAATGATTTGACCAGTGGATTTGCCGGAAAGTCTTCCACTGGTCGGGGTGTCCGTGGTGACATCAGCTGTCTTCTTGTCACAACGGAGGTGGCTGAATGCGCAGCTTCTTATCCATCGCGGGCACCGTGACCCTCGCGGCGGCGTTCCTCCTCACCGGGGCGAACGCCGCCGCTGCGGCGCCCGCGTTCCAGGTGCCCTTCCCCTGTGGCCAGGTGTGGTCGGGGCAGACCCGCACCAACCACAGCCCGGCCAACGCCATCGACTTCAACCGCACCAACGACGACGGCGACCCGGTGGTCGCCAGCGCGGGCGGGCGGGTCAGCCGGGTGGAGAACACCGGGTCGACCAGCTACGGCCGGTGGGTCGAGATCGACCACGGGTCGGGTTGGCGCAGCCGCTACGCCCACCTGTCCAGCCAGCGCGTCTCCGTCGGCCAGACGGTCTCGCGCGGCCAGACCATCGGCACCGTCGGCACGACCGGCGGGTCATCGGGCCCGCACCTGCACTTCGAGCAGCTGCTCAACGGCTCCGCCCAGCGCGTCGTGTTCAACGGGTCGCAGGCGCTCTACTGGGGCACGCGCAACTACACCAGCCAGAACTGCGGCGGGGGCGGGAATCCCTACACCCCGGAAGAGGTCTGCGGCAGCGGCTACTCCGTCATCGACTCCGCCGCCCTAGGCACCTCGGGCCGCGTCTACCTGCTGTACAACTCCGGCACCAACTGCGTCGCGACGATCAAGAGCGTCTCGGTCGGGACGCCGTCGGCGGTGTCGGCCTTCCTTGAGGTCCAAGGCGGAACCCGGAGCACCGACTCGGGCTCGTTCGCCTACTACGCGGGCCCGGTCACCAAGTCGGCGCCAGGGGACTGCGTGAAGTGGGGCGGCTCGGTCGGGTCGGCTTCCTACACCAGCGCGTTCGAACACTGCGGCTGAGCAGGGTAGCAGGTCGGCCCGGTTCGCCGGGCCGACCTGTCCACAGGCGTTGACTTGTCCACAGGGGACCGATCGGGTCCTTTCCGGCTGGTTCGTCCATCCGCGACAGTGGACGCATGACGACAGCACTCGATTCGACCCTCTCCCTGGACGACGGCGGCGACCTGGTGGCCGCGATCCCGCACCTGCTCGGCTTCCACCCGAGCGAATCCCTGATCGTGATCACGCTGGTGGAAGCCGACGAGCTCCAGGTGGGGGCGGTGTTCCGCGTCGACCTGCCGCCTGAGCGACATCGGGCCTCGCTCGCGGGACACCTGGCCGGGCTGGCCGTCACCCACGGAGCCGAGCGGGCGCTGGCGGTGGTCGTGGCCGGGTCCGGCAGCCCGCCGCACAGCCTGCCGCACCGGCGGCTGGTCACCGACGTGATCCGGGCCTTCGCCGCGGTGACGATCCCCATGGACCACACGGTGTGGGTGCCCGCGATCGAGCGGGGGGCCACGTGGTGGTGCTACAACCACCACCGGTGCTCGGGAAAGGTGCCGGACCCGGAGACCTCGGCGCTGGGCGTGGCGATGCTGGTGCGGGGAGCGGTGAAGTACTCCAGCCGGGCCGAGCTGGCCGCCACCCTGGCCCCTGACCCGCCGGAGGTCGTGGACCGGCTAGCCGCGCTGATCGATAGCCGCGCGGGCTCCTCTGCGGCTGACCGCTCCATTGTCGACAGTGCGCTGACCGTCTTCACTGTCCCGGCGGACGCCGAGCAGGAACTGTATGACGACGTCGTGCTGGACCTGTACCACGCGCACACCCCTCCTCCGGAGGAGTTGCCGTCCCTGCCGGAGGAGGAGCTGGCTGATCTGGCGTTCGCCCTGTACGAGGCCGACGTCCGGGGTTACTGCCAGACGCTCGCCCTGACACCCAGTGCAGCGGCGGCGGAGCGGCTGTGGACCTACTTGGTCCGCTCGCTGCCGACGCCCGACCGGGCCGAACCCGCGTGTTTCCTGGCGGTGTCGGCGTACATGCGGGGCAATGGCCCGTTGGCCCGGGTCGCCCTGGACGTGGCGTTGTCGGCCAGCCCGGGCCACCACTTGGCGGGCTTGCTGACCGCGGCGCTGGACGGGGCGATGACCCCGCTGGAACTCCGCGACATCCTGGGCCAGGCGGGCGAGATGTAGCCGGGCCCTCAACGTCAGCCGGTCAGGTGGGTCTGGGTGAACTCCCAGGCGTCGCCGACGATGGTGGGGAGGTCGGTGCGGCTGGGCTTCCAGCCCAGGTTCTCCGTCGCGGCGGCGGAGGAGGCGATCAGCACCGCCGGGTCGCCCGGCCTGCGGGGCGCGAACTCCGCCGGGATGGGGTGGCCGGTGATGTCGCGGCAGGTCTGGACGACCTCGCGGTTGGAGAAACCCGTTCCGCTGCCCAGGTTGTAGATCTGGTGCCTGCCCGCCGCCGCGTGGTCCAAGGCCAACTGGTGGGCGTCGGCCAGGTCCACCACGTGGATGTAGTCGCGCACGCAGGTGCCGTCGGCGGTGGGGTAGTCCTCGCCGTAGATGGCCAGCTTGTCGCGGCGGCCCGCGGCGACCTGCAGGACGATGGGGATCAGGTGGGTCTCGGTCGTGTGGCGTTCGCCGAAGCGGCCGTAGGCGCCCGCGACGTTGAAGTAGCGCAGGCTCACCGCGGCCAGGCCGTGGGCGGAGGCGTACGAGGTGATCGCGTGGTCGATCGCCAGTTTGGTGGCGCCGTAGGTGTTCGTCGGCCGGGTGGGGGCGGTCTCGGTGATCGGGACCGCCTCCGGCTCGCCGTAGGTCGCCGCCGTGGAGGAGAACACCAGCCGCGGGGTTTCCGTGGCACGCATGGCATCCAGCAGACGCAAGGAGGTGACCACGTTGCCCGACCAGTACTTGCCGGGGTCCTGCATGGACTCCCCGACAAGGGACTTCGCGGCGAAGTGCAGCACGCCGTCGAAGCCCTCGGCGAGCAGTTCCCGGGCCGACACGGCGATGTCGGCGCGCACGAAGCGGGCGCCGTCGGGCACGGCGTCCTCGTGCCCGGTCGACAGGTCGTCGACGACGACGACCTCGTGCCCCGCCTCGACCAAGCGCGCGGCGCACACGCTGCCGACATATCCGGCTCCACCGGTCACGAGCAACTTCACCGTGGTCCTTGCCTTCCTGTTCCGGGTCGCCCTGTACTGGATCGCCCTGTACTGGGTCGCCGTGGTCTGGATCGCCCTGGTCTGGACCGGCTCAGCGGTCGCGGCCCGCGCCCGCGGACGGGGCCGCGGTGAACAGCCGGGGCTCGGGCAGCGAGCGCTCGGCGTAGGCCGCGCGCACCGCCGCGCGCACGCCGTCGCCGCGCTCGATCGGGACGAGGGCGATGGCGGACCCGCCGAAGCCGCCGCCGGTCATCCTCGCACCCAGCGCCCCGGCGGCCAGCGCGGCGTCGACCGCGACGTCCAGCTCCAGGCAGGACACCCGGTAGTCATCCCGCAGGCTCACGTGCGAGGCGGTCAGGTGCGGCCCGATCCCGGCGAGATCGCCCGCGCGCAGCGCGTCGACCGTCCGCAGCACCCGCTCGTTCTCGGTCACCACGTGCCGGACCAGCGGGCGCAGGTCCTCGGGCACCCGCTCGGCATCGGCGAGGGTGGCATCGCGCAGCGCGGGCACGCCGAGCAGGCCCGCGGCGCGCTCGCAGCCCGCCCGCCGCTCGCCGTAGGCGGAGTCGGCCAGGGAGTGCTTGGCGCGGGTGTCGACCACCAGCACCTCAAGACCGCTGGCGGCGGCGTCGAAGGGCACCTGCTCGCCCTCGCCGGAGCGCACGTCGAGGAACAGCGCGTGCGCGGCGACGCAGCGCAGCGAGGCCGTCTGGTCGAGCAGGCCGGTCGGCGCGCCGACGAAGTCGTTCTCCGAGCGCTGCACCCACCGGGCGATCTCGTCCAGCGTCGGGCCGCCCGCGCCGGGGGAGCGGTCGGCGAGGCCCAGCAGGGCCAGCGCGACCGCGCACTGCAGCGCGTGCGAGGACGAGAGCCCCGCGCCGCTGGGGACGTCGCCCGCCACCACGAGGTCAGCCCCGCCGGTGATGCCTTCGTGGCGCAGCGCCCAGGCGACGCCGCTGGGAAACGCCGCCCAGCCCGATACCCGGCCGGGTTCGAGGGCGGCCACCGCGATCGGTCCCGCGCTGTGGGCGGTGCCGTCATCGCCGATGGTGGTCACGGTGAGGACGCCGTCGGCGCGCGGCGAGGCGGCCACCGCGCAGCGGAACGGCAGCGCGAACGGCAGGACGAAGCCGTCGTTGTAGTCGGTGTGCTCGCCGACCAGGTTCACCCGGCCCGGCGCCGACCAGACGCCCGCCGGGGTCCGCCCGCAGCGCTCGGCGAACGCCGCGGCGGCGCGGTCGGCCTGGTCGGTGATCGCGTCGTCCAAGCGGGTCACCGAGGCATGGCCAGCACGGCGTGCAGGACCGCGGGCGGGAACATCGCCGACCCGTCGTCGCCGGTGACCTCGATGACGTGCCCCTCGCCGCGCGCGGCGGAGACGCGGACCACCTGGCCCGGGGTGATCCCGGCCCGCTTGAGGTCGGACATCAGGTCGGAGTCGGGCTGGATGTGCTCGGCGATGCGGCGCACCACGACGTTGCCGCCGCCGCGCCTGGCCACCTCGTCGAGGCGGACGAGACCGGCCTCCACCGGCGGGGCGGGCTCGCCCTCGCCCAGTTCGTCCAGGCCGGGGATCGGGTTGCCGTACGGGGACGTGGTCGGGTACCCGAGGAGCTTGACCAGCTTGCGCTCCACGGCCTCGCTCATCACGTGCTCCCAGCGGCACGCCTCGGCGTGCACCTGCTCCCACTCCAGGCCGATCACGTCGACCAGCAGGCGTTCGGCGAGGCGGTGCTTGCGCATGACGGCGATGGCCAGGGACCGCCCGTGGTCGGTCAGCTCCAAGTGCCGGTCACCGGCGACGATGACCAGCCCGTCGCGCTCCATGCGCCCCACCGTCTGGCTGACCGTCGGGCCGCTCTGGCCCAGCCGCTCGGCGATCCGGGCGCGCAGGGGGACCACGCCTTCTTCCTCCAGCTCATAGATGGTCCGGAGGTACATCTCGGTGGTGTCGATGAGCTCGTTCACGGCCGGTTCCCCTTCGTCCCCTTACATCCTAATCGTTGGCATAACCCGCAGGCGGCCCGGTCACGGGCCGCGCTCGGGCAGGATGGGCAGGTGACTGAGACCACCCGTGCCCTGGTGTCCCCGGCCGACATCGCGTCCCTGCTGGACGGTCCACTAGCGCCCGCGCTGCTCGACGTCCGATGGCGCCTTGGCGGGCCTTCTTGTCGGCCGGACCACGCCGCGGGCCACCTTCCCGGTGCGGTGTTCGTCGATCTGGACAGCGAGCTGGCCGCCCCACCCGGCGATGGCGGCCGCCACCCGCTGCCCGAGCCCGCCGCGCTGCAGCGGACCCTGCGGGCGGCCGGAGTGCGGACCGACCGCCCTGTCGTGGTCTACGACGCCGACAACGGCATGGCCGCCGCCCGGGCCTGGTGGCTGCTGCGCTGGGCGGGCCACGACCGCGTGGCCGTGCTCGACGGCGGCTACGCGGCCTGGACCACCGCGGGCCTGCCGGTCAGCGCCGACGACCCCGCGCCCGAGCCCGGTGACATCACCGTACGCCCCGGCGCCATGCCCGTCCTCGACGCGGAGGACGCCGCCGCCCTGGCCCGCACCGGCATCCTGCTCGACGCCCGCGCCCCGGAGCGCTACCGCGGCGAGGTCGAGCCGGTGGACCCGCGCGCGGGGCACATCCCCGGCGCGCTCAACGCGCCGTTCGCGGGCAACACCGACGCCAACGGCCGCTGGCTGTCCCCGGACGCCCTGGCCGCGCGCTTCACCGCGCTCGGGGTGCCCGCGGGCGCGACCGTCGGCGCCTACTGCGGGTCGGGGGTGTCGGCGGCGTCGGTGGTCCTCGCGCTGGAGGTCGCCGGGGTCACCGGCCCCGGCAGGCACGCCGCGCTCTACGCGGGCTCGTGGTCGCACTGGTGCGTCGACCCCGAGCGCCCGGTGGCCACCGGCGCGGAGCCTTAAGTCCGGGGCCTGAGAAGTCCCGGGCCTGGGAAGTCCGGGGCCCTGAAAGCTCAGGAGGCCCGCCCGCGTCACACCCGGAGGAATGCGCCCGCATGGCTGTTGACCACGTTGTTTTCCTTGAGCCACTAGGGTGCGTTCATGGGTGAACGCGCCGCCGCCGTTGTCTGGGACGCCGCTCTGCTCGGGTACGACATGGGGGGCGAGCACCCGTTCAACCCCATCCGCCTCGAACTGACCATGCGCCTCGCCCGCGCCCTGGGCGTCCTCGACGGTGTCGACCTGCTGGTGCCCGCCGCGGCCGAGGACGCCGACCTCGCCCGCGCGCACGACGTGTCCTACGTCGATGCCGTGCGGCAGGCGCCCAGCGTCGGCTGGGACGTCGGGCACGGGCTGGGCACCCCGGACAACCCGGTGTTCGATCACATGCACGCCGCCTCCGCGCTCGTCGTCGGCGGCTCCCTGCTGGCGGCCAGGACCATCGCCGAGGGCGCCGCCGACCGCGCGGTGACCATCGCGGGCGGCCTGCACCACGCCATGCGCGACCACGCCGCGGGCTTCTGCGTGTACAACGATTGCTCCGTCGCCATCTCCTGGCTGCTGGACAACGGTTTCGACCGCGTCGCCTACATCGATGTCGACGTCCACCACGGCGACGGCGTCCAGGCGGCCTTCTACGACGACCCGCGCGTGCTGACAGTGTCGCTGCACCAGCACCCGGCCACGCTCTGGCCGGGCACCGGTTTCGTCAACGAGCTGGGAAGCGGCCCCGCGCAGGGCACCTCGGTGAACATCCCGCTCCCCCCGGGCACCAGGGACCCCGCCTGGCAGCGAGCCTTCCACGCCGTCGTGCCCTCCCTGCTCAAGGCATTCGCGCCCCAGGTGCTGGTCACCCAGTGCGGAGTGGACACTCACGCCGAGGACCCGCTGGCCGACCTGTCCCTGTCCGTCGACGGCCACCGCGCCACCTACCTGGCCCTGCGCGACCTCGCCGACCGGTACGCGGGCGGGAAGTGGCTGGCCACCGGTGGCGGCGGCTACCAGTTGCTGCGCGTCGTGCCGCGCTCGTGGACCCACCTGCTCGCCGCCGTGCTCGCCCGCGACGTCGCCCCCGCGACCCGGGTGCCGACCGAGTGGCTGCAGACCGTGCGCAAGGTCGCCCCGCACGCCGAGCTGCCGCTGAGCATGGGCGACGGCGCCGACACCGCGTTCGAGCCGTGGGAGGGCGGCATCGCCGACCCGGTGGACACCATCGTGCGCGACGTGCGCCGCGCGGTGTTCCCCCTGCACGGCCTCGACCCGGACGATCCGCGCGACTGAAGGAGGCGGGGCATGGACCCCTTCGACTACCCGCGCCGCTGGGACGCCGACGTGGTGCTCTCCGACGGCGGGACAGTGCACCTGCGCCCCATCCTGCCCACCGACGCCGACGCGCTGCTGGCCTTCCACGGCAGGCTCTCCGCGCGCACCCGGTACTTCCGCTACTTCGGCCCGTACCCCCGCATCCCGCCGAAGGACCTCCAGCGGTTCAGCACCGTCGACCACCACGACCGCGTGGCCTTCGTCGCGCTGCTGGGCGACGACATCATCGCCGTGGGCCGCTACGACCGCTATCCCGGGCAGGACTCCGCCGAGGTCGCCTTCGTGGTGGAGGACGCCCACCAGGGCCGCGGCCTGGGATCGATCCTGCTCGAGCACCTGGCCGCCGCGGCGCGCGAGCGCGGGCTGGCCAAGTTCGAGGCCGAGGTGCTGGCCGAGAACGCCCAGATGGTGCGGGTCTTCCGCGACGCCGGGTACCAGGTCAGCCGCGAGTTCGACGGGGGCCAGCTGCACCTGGAGTTCGCCATCGACCCGACCGAGGCGTCGGTGGAGGTGGCCAGGGCCCGCGAGCAGGCGGCCGAGGCGCGCAGCGTGCACAACCTGCTGCACCCGCGCTCGATCGCGGTGATCGGCGCGTCGACCGACCCGACCAAGATCGGCTACGCGGTGTTCTCCAACCTGCTGGCCGCCGACTTCGCCGGTCCGGTGTTCCCGGTCAACGCCGAGCACCCGTCGGTGCGCGGCGTGCGCGCCTACCCCTCGGTGCTCGACATCCCCGACCCGGTGGACCTGGCCGTGGTCGCCGTGCCCGCCGCGGGGGTGGACGAGGTCATGGACGCCTGCCTGGCCAAGGGCGTCAAGGCACTCGTCGTGGTGTCCTCCGGGTTCGGCGAGACCGGTCCGGACGGGCGCGGCGCCGAGCGCAGGCTGGTCGACGAGGCCCGCGCGCACGGCATGCGGGTCGTCGGCCCGAACGCCCTCGGCGTGGTGAACCTCGACCCGGCCGTCCGCCTCAACGCCACCCTGGCGCCCACCCTGCCCGGCCGCGGCCGCACCGGCTTCTTCTGCCAGTCCGGGGCGCTGGGCACCGCGATCCTCGCCGACGCCGCCACGCGCGGGCTCGGGCTCTCGACGTTCGTCAGCGCGGGCAACCGCGCCGACGTCTCGGGCAACGACCTGCTCCAGTACTGGGAGACCGACCAGTCGACCGACGTCGTCCTGCTGTACCTGGAGTCCTTCGGCAACCCGCGCAAGTTCGCCCGGCTGGCCAGGCGGCTGGGGCGCGCCAAGCCGATCGTGGCGGTCAAGTCCGGCCGCAACGCGGTGCTGCCCGCGCTGGCCGCGACCGGCGTCGCGGTGGACGACGCGAGCGTGCAGGCGCTGTTCGAGCAGGCCGGGGTCATCCGGGTGGACTCGATCGCGCAGCTGTTCGACACCGCGCTGCTGCTCGCGCACCAGCCGCTGCCGCCGGGGGAGCGGGTCGCGGTGGTCGGCAACTCCACGGCGATCGGCGTGCTGGCCGCCGACGCGGCCCTGTCCCTCGGCCTGACCCTGGCCGACGACCCGGTGGACATCGGCGCGCAGGCCGGGCCGGACGCCTTCGCCGAGGCGGTCACCCGGACCCTGCGCCGCGACGACGTCGACGCGCTGGTCGTGGTCTTCGTGCCCCCGCTGGCCATCCCCGGGACCGCCTACGCCCGCGCGCTGCGCGAGGCCGCCGCCACGGTCGCGGAGGCCAAGCCGATCGTCTCGACGTTCCTGGCCGCGGAGGGCATCCCCGCCGAACTCGCCGTGCCCGGTCCCGACGGCGCGCCCGGCCAGGGCTCCATCCCCAGCTATCCCAGTCCGGAGCGGGCGGTGCTGGCGCTGGTGCGGGCGACGAACTACGCGCGGTGGCGCTCGACCCCGCCGGGGCATTTGGCGCGGCCGTCCGGGATCGACCGGAGCGCGGCGATGGCGGTGGTCGGCGCCGCACTGTCCGAATCGGGCAACACCGAGGTGGAGCTGGCCGATCCCCAGGTGCGGGACCTGCTGGCCGCGTACGGCATCCACGTCATGCCGTTCCGGGTGGTGGACGACGCCGAGGGCGCGGTCGCCGCCGCGGCGGAGCTGGGGCTGCCCGTGGTGATGAAGACGGCAGGCCGCCAGTTCCGCGGGCGCAGCGACATGATCGGCGTACGGCTGGACCTGTCCACTGACGACGCGATCTGCAACGCGTACGCCGAGCTGCGTTCTGTGTCCGGTGTGGACGGTGTCTATGTGCAGCGCATGGCGCCCAAGGGAACCTCCTGCACCATCGGTGTGCAAGACGACCCCTCGTTCGGCACCTTGGTCTCTTTCGGACTGGCCGGGCTGATCAGCGACCTGCTGGGCGACCGCGCCTACCGCGCGCTGCCCCTCACCGACACCGACGCCGCCGCCGTGGTCCGCGCCCCGAAAGCGGCTCCGCTGCTGGCGGGTTACGGCGGTGGCGAGCCCGCCGACCTCGGCGCGCTGGCCGACCTGGTGCTGCGGGTCGCCGCGCTGGCCGAGGACGTGCCCGAGGTGCGGGCGCTGACCCTGGAACCGGTGCTGGCCTCGGCGGCGGGCGCGTACGTGACCGGCGGCCGGGTGACCGTCGGCCCACCGCCGTCGCGCCACGACACCGGACCGCGCAGGCTGCGCGCCCCCGGTCTCTGACCCCTATGCTGGCTGACCATGCCCGCCGATCTGCCCACCTTCCGCGCGGGTGACCCTGTGCGCGCCGGGATTCCCGAGCACGGCCGGGTACCGCGCTACTACCCGGTCAAGATCGACCTGCTGGCCCTGATCGACAGCCTCGGCGTGGGGGCGGTGCTGCCGCCGGAGCGGGAGCTGGCCGAACGCTCGGGCGTGTCCAGGATGACGGTGCGCCAGGCGGTGGGGGAGCTGGTGCTGGAGGGCAGGCTCCAGCGCAGGCCGGGCGCGGGCACGTATGTCGCGCCGCCGAAGCTGGTGCAGCCGCTGGCCCTGGTCAGCTACACCGAGGACCTGCGCAACCGCGGTTTCGAGCCCGGCCGCAGCCCGGTCACCGTCGAGCACCTGCCCGCGTCGGTGGACATCGCCGGTGAGCTGGGCGTTCGCCCGGGGGCGATGGTGGTGCACCTGGAGCGGGTGCTGCTGGCCGACGGCGAGCGGGTCGGCCTGGAGTCGATCTACCTGGCGGAGTCCCGCTTCCCCGGTCTCGTCGACCGTTTCGACCCGGCCACCTCGCTCTACGCGCACTTGCGCGACCACTACGGCGTGGAGTTCGCCGCGGCCGAGGAGCGCTTGGAGACGGTGCTGGCGACCCCGCGCGAGGCCCTGCTGATCGGCACCAACCCGGCGCTGCCGATGCTGCTGCTCAACCGCCTCTCCAACGACCCCGACGGCGTCCCGATCGAGCGCGCCCGCTCCCTGTTCCGCGGCGACCGCTTCTCGTTCGTCACCAGGCTCGAATCCGTACGCCGGGCAACGTAGAAACCCGCAGGTCGTACGGTGTGGGGCTCAGCCGAAGAGCCGCTCCACAGCCCGACGCGCCCCACCCGGTCGCAGGCCGAACTGGGCTCATGACGCCGAACCCCGCACTCGCGACCGGCATCGGCGCCACCGCGGTCGTCGGCTGCCGCGGCGTTACCCGGTGCGGTCGAGGAGGAGTGCGGCCCCGAGCCCCGCGGTGGTGCTGACGCCTGCCACGCCGAGCCCGCCCGCGCAGCGTTCGAGGTTCTCCAGGCAGTCGCCGACGGTGATGGCGCCGGTGGCTCCCATGGGGTGGCCGGTGGCGATGGTGCCGCCCGCCGGGTTGAGGCGCTCCGGGCCCGCGTCGAAGTCCCGGCGCAGGCGCAGGCAGAGGGCGGCGAAGGACTCGGCGAACTCGAACACGTCGATCTCGGCGGCGCGGACCCCGGCGCGGCGCATGGCCTCGGACATGGCCTCCTGGCCCGCGGTCAGCATGGTCACCGGGTCGCGGGCGGTGACCGCGCTCGCGGCGACCCGGGCGCGGGGGCCCAGGCCCAGGCTCTGCGCCGCGCGCGCGTCGCCGATCAGGAGGAGGGCCGCGGCGTCGGCGGGCGCCGGTGAGGTGCCCGCGGTGTGGCAGTGGTCGACGTGCTCCGGCCAGGCTCGGGTGGCCAGGGCGAGGTCGTCCTGGCCGTCGGCGCCCACGCAGGCGAAGGCGGGCGGCAGGGCGGCCAGGGTGGTGGCCGTCGTGTCGGGCCGGATCAGCTCGTCGTGGGTCAGGCCGCCGACCGGGACCAGCGAGCGGGCGAAGGCGCCTGCCCGGCTCGCCGCCGCGGCCTTGTGGTGGGACTCGACGGCATAGGCGTCGAGGCCGGGGCGGGTGAAGCCGTCGATGGTGGCGTTGAGGTCGGCGGCGACCCCCATGTGCACGGCGCCGACGTGGTGGACCACGGCCACATCGGTCCAGAGGGGGCCGCGGTCGGTGGGCACCCGCGACATGCTCTCGACGCCGCCCGCCACCACCAGGCTCACCTCGCCCGCGCGCACCCTGGCGGCGGCGAGGGCCACCGCGTCCAGGCCCGACGCGCAGAACCGGTTCACCATCATCCCGGGGACGCGGTCACCCCACCCGGCCAGCAGGGTTGCGGTGCGAGCGGGGTTGGCGCCCTGCTCGCCGACCGGGGAGGCGCAGCCGAGCACCACGTCCTGCGCCGCCCCCTCGGCCAGGGCGGGGACGCGCGCGGCCAGGGCGCGCAGCAGCCCGGTGACCAGCTCCAGCGGGCCCAGGTGGTGCAGGCCGCCGCGCGGGGTGGCCCTGCCGCGGGCCGTCCGCACGTAGTCCAGGACGTAGGCCTGGTTCATGACGCCCCCTCACGTGAGCCTGGCCTGCTCACTTCGTCAGTTGTAGTCTCGGAATCCGGATACCCGCAAGCAGGGGCCTCCCACCCCGAACGGAGGAGTCCTGAGTGGACGTGGAGATCCTCGGCCGGGTGCTCAGCACCCTGCCCGACGACGACGATCACCCCTACCGCAGTGGCCCCTGGCGGCCGCAGACGGTCGAGCGGGCCGCGGTCGACCTTGAGGTGGTCGGCGAGATCCCGGCCGACCTCGACGGGGTGTACTTGCGCAACACCGAGAACCCGGTTCACCCGGCCATCGCCAACTACCATCCCTTCGACGGCGACGCAATGGTCCATCTGGTTGGCTTTCGGGAGGGAAAGGCGTTCTACCGCAACCGCTTCGTGCGCACCGACGGCTTCGTCGCCGAGCAGGAGGACGGGCGCTCGCTGTGGGCGGGGGTCGCCGAGAAGCCCGAGTCCGCCATTCGCCCGGACGGCTGGGGTGCGCGCGGCCGGATGAAGGACGCGTCGAGCACCGACATCGTCGTGCACGCGGGCGTGGCCCTCACCAGCTTCTACCAGTGCGGCGAGCTCTACCGGCTGGACCCGCTGACCCTGGACACCCTCGGGAAGTCCACTTGGCACGGTGACTTCCCGGCGCGCGGGGTCTCCGCGCACCCCAAGGTCGACGGCGACACCGGCGAGATGCTGTTCTTCGACTACGGAAAAGACGAACCTTACTTACGTTACGGCGTCATTGACGCCGACAACCGCCTCATGCACTACACCGACGTCGAGCTGCCCGGTCCGCGCCTGCCCCACGACATGGCCTATACCGAGAATTACGCCATCCTCAACGACTGCCCCCTGTTCTGGGACCCGGCCGCGCTGGCCAAGGGCGCGCACTCGGCTCGCTTCCACCGCGACATGCCGCTGCGCCTGGGTGTCATCCCCCGGCGGGGCACCGAGGTGCGGTGGTTCGAGGCCGAGTCCACCTACGTCCTGCACTGGGCCAACGCCTACGAGGACGGCGACGAGATCGTGCTCGACGGGTTCTTCCAGGGCGACCCGGAAGGCCGCGGCGGCACCTTCCCCGGTGAGCAGCGCTATGCCCGCGCGTTCCGGATGCTCTCCCTGGACGGAATGCGGACCCAGCTGCACCGTTGGCGGCTCAACCTGGCCACCGGCACCGTGAAGGAGGAACGGCTCAGCGAGTCCATCACCGAATTCGGTATGATCAACCCGGGGTTCGCGGGCAAGTCCTACCGCTACGCCTACGCGTCCACCGGAGAGCCGGGCTGGTTCCTGTTCAACGGCCTGGTCCGCCACGATCTGCGCGGTGGCGCTGAGGACCGCTACCACTACGGCGCCGGGGTGTTCGGCAGCGAGACCGCCGTCGCGCCCCGGACGGGGGCCCGCGACGAAGATGACGGATACCTGATCACGATGACCACGGACATGACCGCCGACCGCTCCGAGTGCCTGGTGTTCGACGCCGCGCGCCTCGCCGACGGGCCGGTGGCGCGCGTGCGGTTGCCCGAGCGGGTCAGCAGCGGCACCCACAGCACGTGGGCGCCGGGATCGACCCTGCCGGGATGGGGCACGGCCGACGACCCGGCCGCGGCGCTCGGGCTGTCATGATCCATCCGCCGGATGAGCCGACCAGGCTCGGCGCGGGCGGCGACAACGCCATCGCGTGGTCCATCGGCATCACCGCGGACGAGTGGACCCTGCTGATCCTGCGCCACGCCCTCAGCGACGGCGTCACCCGGTTCCAGCAGTGGCAGGAGCTGCTGCCGATCGCCAGCGCGGTGCTGACCTCCCGGCTGCGGCGCATCTGCGAGGTCGGCATCCTCGAACTGGTGGCCTACGCGGAGAAGCCGCTGCGCCACGAGTACCGGCTGACCCCGCGCGGGGCGTCGCTGTGGCCGATGATGGTGGCGATCTGCGGCTGGGAGGGCACCTGGGCACACGGCCAGGCCGAGCCGGTCCCGATCCTCGTGCACCGCGCCTGCGGCCGCCGGTTCGACCCCGTGCTGGCGTGCTGGACCTGCGGGGCCATCGTCGAGCCGCGCCACGTCACCGGCGAGTTCGGCCCCAGCGGGTCGTGGCCCCGTTCGGCGCCCAACACCACGATGCGGCGGCGGTCCAGCGGGTCCTCGGCGCTGGGGCCCGGCTTCTTCCCCCACACCCGCGTGCTGGTCGGCAACCGCTGGTCGGCGGCCATGATGGGCGCGGCCTACCTTGGCGCGCACCGGTTCTCGGAGTTCCAGCGCCGCCTCGGCGCCCCCGCGACGGTCATCGCCGACCGGCTGCGCCGCTTCCAGGACATCGGCGTGCTGCGCGCGGTCGGCGGGGAGGTGCGGCCGGACCGCTCGGAGTACCGGCTCACCGACAAGGGCCGGGCGTTCTTCCCGGTGGTGATGTCGGCGATCGAGTGGGGCCAGCGCTGGTTCCTCGCCCCCGAGGGGCCCGCGGTGACGTTTCGCCACCGCGACTCCGACCACCCGTTCTCGGTGATGCTGCGCTGTTCGGAGTGCCTGGGCGTGCTCGCGGGCCGGGAGATCGCCGTGGTTCCGGGCGCGGCCGTGCAACCCCGCCACGGAGCCGTTCCGTCCTGAGCACATGATGACCCGACGTCTTGGAATCCTCGTCGGGACCGCCCTGCTCGCGGTCGCAACGGCTTGCGCCGAACCGCAGTCCGCGCCCGAGCAGGCGCCTGTCCCGCCAGCCCAGTCCGCGCCAGCCCAGTCCGCGCCCGCGGCCGAGCCGGAGGACCAGTCCGGCCGCACCCCACCGGCCGGTTCCGACCCGGTGCCCGCGGCCCAGGTGGTGACCGAAGCCCTCCCCGAGGGCTACCCCGTCACCGTCTGGACCGCCGATGACGGCACCACCGTCGGCGCCGTCGCTCAAGAAGGCGGCTGTGGCAAGGCCAGCGCCGAGGTGACCGGGCAGTCCGGTGAGCAGGTGGTGATCACCCTGGTCGAGACCACGCCGAAGAAGGCGGAGATGTGCACCATGGACATCCGCTACCAGAAGCTGACCGTCGAACTCGACCAGCCGCTCGGTGACCGCGAGGTCGTCCTGAAGTCCGAGCAGCGCCAGTCCTGACACCGCTCTGGTCCTGATCTCCCGTTGTCCCATGTCCCGTTGTCCCGTGCCCCGGTCGGCCTGCCCCACCGACCGGGGCACCGCCCTGTCATCACCCGCTCGGTCGATTGCTTTTCACCGAAGTGCAACGCGGCGGCGCGGCGGTACCGTCCTTCACCCATGAAGCGTTTCCTGATCCCCGCCGCTCTGCTGGTTCTGGCGACCGCGGGCGCGTGTGGTGAGCGGCCCGACGCCGTCCCGGAGATCCCGGGCGGGGCGTCGCTCTCGCTGACGATGCCCACCAAGCCGAGCGTGCCGGTCGCACCGCCCACCGACACCGTCGACCCGACCGGGCCGAGCGTGAGCCTGGGGCCGTCCGGGGTCGTGGTCCCGTCCGGGTACACCGAGCTGCCCGCCGGGCAGGTCGACGCCAAGGCGCTGCCCGCGGACGTCTACACCGACCGTCGGGTGTGGGCGGCGCCGGACGGGCGGTCCCTGCAGCTGTTCGCCGTCGCCCCGGACCCGTGCACCGAGGTGCGGGCGACCGTGGAGAGCGCGGGCGCGGACGTGGTGACCCTGGCGTTGAGCCCGGTGCCGCACCCGCTCGGCGGTCCGGAGGGGCAGGTGTGCGCGACGGTGGTGACGCCGAAACCGGTGTCGGTGCGCCTCGCGGACGTCTTGGGGGACAGGAAGGTTGTCCTCACCGAGGGTCCGTGAAACTGTGACCCTGATCACCAGACGTTCGACCTGACTGGACTGTCGCCTGTCGACTCCCGATTCGCCCCGCCCCCGTTGGCGCCGCTGTAGCGGACTGCTTACGGGGGCGGTTTCATACCAGGTCACCCTGCGTCTCGCGCACCGGCCCTTCGGCCGGATGATCTCTGCTCATTCCTGAGAACACGCTGAGTAAGCGATCTCGGTGTCCGATTCATCCTTGAGCTGCGAAAATTGAGCGGCAGCACACACTGTTTGCCTAATCGGTTGCGCATGGTTAGCGTTCGGCCTTCGTCACGGTTCGGTTACGAGCTTGTGGTTCGTGGTTCCCCCGCCGCGTGCCACCCGGGATCCCCCGCCCGGTCGCTCATCCGGACCTCCCCGAGACGGAAGGCACCACCCATGCCCACAGAGGGCCGCAGCTTGCCCCCAGCGCGTCGCGCCCGGGGCAAGCACCGCAAGAAGTCCGCATTCCCCGGCGGACACGTGGCAACCACCGTGGTGGCCGCGGGCGTCGTCGCCGCTGTTGGACAGTCCCTGATCGGCGCGCCCGCGGCCTCCCGGCCCGACTCGGCCGTGAGCGACGTGCTCACGATGGCTTTCACCACCGAGCCCGTGGCCGAGAAGGTGCGCTCGTACCCGACGCTCATCCCCACCCGCACCCCCGTCGCGAACCCGCTGACCGAGATCAAGCAGCTGGACAAGGTCACCGAGCTGCGCGAGCGCCAGCACAAGGCCCTGGAGGCCGAGCGCGCCCGCGTCGCCGAGAACAAGCGCAAGGCCGAGGTCGAGCGCAAGGCGGCCGCTGAGCGCAAGGCGGCGGCCGAGCGCAAGGCGGCGGCCGAGCGCAAGGCGTCGGCTGAGCGGAAAGCCTCGGCCGAGCGCAAGACCGTCGCCCGCAAGGCGGCCACGCAGAAGCGGACCAGCGGCTGGGTCAAGCCCACCGTCGGCCGCTTCACCTCCGGGTTCGGCGCCCGCTGGGGCACCACGCACTACGGCGTCGACATCGCCAACTCCATCGGCACGCCGATCCTGGCCGCCGCCTCCGGCACCGTGATCGACGCCGGTCCGGCGAGCGGGTTCGGCCTGTGGGTGCGGGTCCGCCACAACGACGGCTCGATCACCGTCTACGGCCACGTCAACGAGATCCTGGTCGGCAACGGCACCAGGGTCACCGCGGGCCAGCAGATCGCGACCATGGGCAACCGCGGCCAGTCCACCGGTCCGCACCTGCACTTCGAGGTGTGGGCGGACGGCGGCCGCAAGGTCAACCCGGTCCCGTGGATGGCCGCCCGCGGCGCTCCGCTGACCTAGGCACGTGCGAAAGCCCGCTCGGAGGTACGCCGCCGAGCGGGCTTCGCGCTGTTCAGCGGCGGAACGAGATCTGCAGGGTGGGCTGGGAGGTGCCCGCGAAGAAGTCGTTGCCCTTGTCGTCGACCACGACGAAGGCGGGGAAGTCCTCGACCTCGATCCGCCAGACCGCCTCCATGCCCAGCTCGGCGTACTCCAGGACGTCGACCTTCTTGATGCAGTCCTGCGCGAGCCGGGCGGCGGGCCCGCCGATGGAGCCCAGGTAGAAGCCGCCGTGGGCCTGGCAGGAATCGGTGACCTGCTTGGAGCGGTTGCCCTTGGCCAGCATCACCATCGACCCGCCCGCGGCCTGGAACTGCTCGACGTAGGAGTCCATGCGCCCGGCCGTGGTGGGGCCGAAGGAGCCCGAGGCGTAGCCGTCGGGGGTCTTCGCCGGGCCCGCGTAGTAGACGGGGTGATCACGCAGGTACTGCGGCATGGGCTCGCCCGCGTCCAGCCGCTCCTTGATCTTGGCGTGGGCGATGTCGCGGGCCACGACCAGCGGCCCGGACAGCGACAGCCGCGTCTTCACCGGCAGCGCGGACAGCGTCGCCAGGACCTCCGGCATCGGCCGGGTGAGATCGATGCGCACGACCTCGTCGGAGAGCTCCTCGCCGTGGATGTCCGGCAGGAAGTGGGCCGGGTCGCGTTCGAGCTGCTCCAGGTAGATGCCGTCCGGGGTGATCTTCGCCTTGGCCTGCCGGTCGGCCGAGCAGGACACCGCGATGCCCACCGGGCAGGACGCGCCGTGGCGGGGGAGCCGGATGACGCGCACGTCGTGGCAGAAGTACTTGCCGCCGAACTGGGCGCCGATGCCGAACTCCCTGGTCATCGCGAGCACCTGCTGCTCAAGGTCGACGTCGCGGAAGCCGTGGCCCAGCGCGGAGCCCTGGGTGGGCAGGGTGTCGAGGTAGCGGGCGGAGGCCAGCTTGGCCACCTTGAGGTTCTGCTCCGCCGACAGGCCCCCGACGACGATCGCCAGGTGGTACGGCGGGCAGGCGGCCGTGCCCAGGCCGCGGAGCTTCTCGTCGAGGAACGTGGCCAGCCGCTTGGGGTTCAGGACCGCTTTCGTCTCCTGGTAGAGGAAGGTCTTGTTGGCGGACCCGCCGCCCTTGGCCATGAACAGGAACTCGTAGACCGGGTCCGTCCCCGGCTTGGTGTGGATCTCGATCTGCGCGGGGAGGTTGGTCCCGGTGTTCTTCTCGTCCCAGAACGACACCGGCGCCATCTGCGAATACCGCAGGTTCAGCTCCTGGTACGCCTCGTACACCCCGCGCGCGAGCGCCTGCTCGTCGGTCCCGCCGGTCAGCACCGACTCGGTCCGCTTGCCCATGATGATCGCGGTGCCGGTGTCCTGGCACATCGGCAGCACACCGCCCGCCGCGATGCAGGCGTTGCGCAGCAGGTCCATCGCCACGAACCGGTCGTTGCCGCTGGCCTCGGGATCGTCGACGATGGCGCGCAGCTGGGCCAGGTGGCTGGTGCGCAGCAGGTGCTGGATGTCCTTGACGGCTTCTTTGGCGAGCGCGGTCAGCGCCGCGGGCTCGACTTCGAGGAACCGCCTCCCCGCCGCCTCGACCACCCGCACCCCGTCGGGGGTGACCAGCCGGTACTCGGTGGTGTTGTCCGGCCCCAGGGGCAGGACGTCGGTGTAGTCGAAACTCGGGGTGGCGGTCACGGTCCAGCGGCTCCCTTGCGCGCGTCCGGGAAATGCCCCTGAAAGTACCCCCACCGAGAAGGCGCGCCACCGCCGTCCCGGTGTGATTCCGGACCCGGAAAAGCCGGAAGGCCGAGGCGGCCCCCGGCCGCCCCGACCTCCCGTCGACAGCGGGCGCGGACCACCGGCCCACCCCGCGAAGCTCCCCAGCGCCCTGCGCTGGTCTGGTAGACAGTGCCGTGATGCCGGTCACATGTCAACGCGTCTATATGAGTGACGTAGCAATACCCGGAAGGGTTGCCCCATGCCTCGGATTTTCTTCCCGAGTTCGCCCATCCCGAGGTACTGACCAGCCGTGATGTAACATCAGGACGCGTACGCCCGCAGCTTCTCCGCGCGCTCGCCCTGCCGCAGCTTGGACATGACCTCGCGCTCGATCTGGCGCACCCGCTCCCGGGACAGCCCGAACCGCTTGCCGATCTGGTCCAGCGTCCGCGGCTGCCCGTCGTCGAGGCCGTAGCGCAGCCGGATCACCGACTGCTCCCGCTCGTCCAGCGTCCCCAGCACGCGGCGCATGTCCTCCTGCAGCAGGCCGGAGATCACCACGGTCTCGGCGTCGGTGGCCTCGCCGTCCTCGATGAAGTCGCCGAGCGGGGCGTCCTCCTCGGCGCCCACCGGCATGTCCAGGCTCACCGGGTCGCGGGCGTGGTCCAGCAGGTCGGACACCTTCTCGGGGGCGATGCCCGCCTCGCGGGCCAGCTCCTCGGTCGTCGCGTCCCGCCCGAGCTGCTGGTGCAGGTCGCGCTTGATGCGGGCGAGCTTGTTGACCTGCTCCACCAGGTGGACGGGCAGGCGGATGGTGCGGCCCTGGTCGGCCATGCCCCTGGTGATGGCCTGGCGAATCCACCACGTGGCGTAGGTGGAGAACTTGAAGCCCTTGGTGTAGTCGAACTTCTCCACCGCGCGGATCAGCCCGAGGTTGCCCTCCTGGATGAGGTCGAGCAGCGGCATGCCCCGGCCGGTGTAGCGCTTGGCCAGCGACACGACGAGCCGCAGGTTGGCCTCCAGCAGGTGGTTCTTGGCCCGGTGGCCGTCGCGCACGAGCGAGCGCAGCTCGCCCCGGCGCCCGGCGGCCAGCTCCGGGGCGGTGTCGAGCATGTGCTGCGCGAAGACCCCCGCCTCGATGCGCTTGGCCAGCTCGACCTCCTCCTCGGCACTGAGCAGCGCGGTGCGGCCGATCCCGTTGAGGTACACGCGGACCAAGTCGGCGGCCGGGCTCTGTGCGTCGAGGTCCGCCTCGTAGGACAATTCCGGCTCGCGCTGGTGCGGGATCGTCATGGTGCTCCTCCCCCTGTCGCGGTGGTTCTGACACTCCCAACGTGCTAGGGCGCGGAAACGTTCCCGGCCCCATGTGTGATGACGCTCCCCGCGACCAGGGGGTTGTTCAGGTTTAGCTGAGGTTTCGCTGAGAATGAACGACCGTCCATCCCGGACAGGGGAAACCGGTCAAATCTCCACCAGGACGGTGAAGGGGCCGTCGTTGACGCTCTCCACCGCCATCATGGCGCCGAACCGCCCGGTCTCCACCCGGGCGCCGCGCGCACGCAGCGCGGCGACGACGGCGTCCACCAGTGGCTCGGCCTGCTCGGGGCGGGCCGCCGCGGTCCACGAAGGCCGCCTGCCCTTGCGCGTCTCGCCGTAAAGGGTGAACTGGCTCACCACCAGAAGCGGGGCGCCCGTTGAGGCACAGGACTCCTCGTCCCGCAGGACGCGCAGCTCGTGCAGTTTGCGGGCCATGGTGTCGGCTTTCTCTGCGGTGTCCTCCACATGCACTCCGAGCAATACAAGGAGGCCAGGCTCGTCGATACGGCCGACGGTCTCACCGTCCACGACGACGGCGGCCCGGGTCACCCGGGCGGCGACGGCCCTCACGAGCGGGCCACAGGGATGATCAGCATCCCGGAATGCTCACACGCGGGCGACCAGGTGGAAGTACCGGGCGGTGAGCGAGTACGGGGTCCGGACCGAGAGCGCCAGCTCCAACCGGGTGTACGCCTCGATGTCGGCGGGCTCGTCGGAGGGCAGGTACCCCACGACGCAGCACACGCCGTAGTGGGCGTCGACCGGTGTGCCGACCGTCACCAGGTCGGAGCGCACCTCCTCGACCGTGCAGGAGGGCGTGTCGATCGGGACCGGCCCGGCGTCCAGCTCCCGCAGCGCGCGCTCCGGGTCGCGCCTGCGCAGCGCCGCGTGCAAGGGGGTGGAGGCCGGGTTGGGGGCCAGCACCGACAGCAGCCCGCCCTCGCGTACCGGCGCGACCAGCGCGCGCAGCAGGGCCACCCGGTCGTCGGCGAAGTGCACGAGGTTGTGGCACAGCGCGATGTCGAAGTCGTGCTCGCCGAACAGCTCGGGGGCGTCCTCGGCGGCGGCCTGCACGACGTGCACCCGGTCGGCGACGCCGTGCACCTCCGCGTGCGCCTTGGCCGATGCCAGCATGGCGCCCGCCGGGTCGAGCACGGTGACCTCGTGGCCCGCCAGCGCCAGCCGGACCGCCTCGGTCCCGCCGCCGCCCGCGGCGTCCAGCACGCGCTGCGGACCGGAGGCGTGGCGCATCAGGTTCGCCTCGGTGACCCGGTGGCGAAGGGTCACCAGCGGGCTGTCCGGACGCGGGAGCAGCGCCCTCGGGCGCGTCTCGACCGTGTCGAGCGTCATGTCCTTCTTTGTACCGGCGCTCAAGTGATTCCCCATATATCTGTACCCGGATGGCCCAACTGGGCTCTCGCGGTGGGAGGATGGTCGAGGAGGTGGTGTCGTGAAGACTCCCGAACGGGACGACACCCCGGTACTGATCACCGAGGCCGAGCCGTCGTACGAGGACCAGTTCGCCGCGCGCAAGCGCAAGTACCTGATCATGATGTCGCTGCGGCTGCCCTGCCTGATCCTCGCCGGGGTCTTCCACGAGACGTGGTGGCTGGCGCTGGGCTTCGTCGCCCTGTCCATCCCGCTGCCGTGGATGGCGGTGCTCGTCGCCAACGACCGGCCCCCGCGCAAGGCGGAGCACGTCAACCGCTACCAGCGCGAGGCGACGGCGATCGACGACGGGAAGCGCCAGGTCATCGAGGGCTGAGCGGCTGCGCGCCGAGCTGCCCGACAGCCAGCGCGCCCGCCGCCACCCCCGCGGCCAGCGCCGCGGTCGGGCTCGCGCCGCCCAGCCACGCGGTGAGCACGCCCGCGTTGAAGGCGTCGCCCGCGCCGGTGGTGTCCACGCGCTCGGCGGCCGCCGCGGGCGCCGTCACCGTCCCCGCCGGGTCCACCCAGCTCGCGCCGCCCGCGCCCGCGGTCACCGCCACCGCGCGCACCGCGGGCAGCAGTTCCGCGGCGCTCGCCGGGTCCGCTGACCCGGTCAGCGCCGCCAGCTCGTCGGCGTTGGGCAGCAGCAGGTCGACCCCGCGCACCCAGTCGAGGAACGCGGCCGGGTCGGTGATCAGGGCGCCTGCCTGCGGGTCCACCGACGTGGTCAGCCCGGCCGCGCGCGCGGCGGCCAGCGCGTGCAGCCCAGCGGGGCGCGAGGACGCGTCGAGCAGCACGTAGCCGGACAGGTGCAGGTGCGCGGCCCCGGCCAGCACGCGCGGGTCCAGGTCGCCGGGCAGCAGGCGGGCGTTGGCGCCCCGGTCGGGCAGCATGCTGCGCTGCCCATCGCCGTCGACCAGGACGACGACACAGCCGGTGTTGGCCGTGGCGTCCTCGGTGAAGGCGCACCGCACCCCGAGGCGGGCCAGCTGGGCGCGGGCCGTGGCCGCGGCGGCGTCCGCGCCGACCCGGGACACCAGGGTGATCTCGCCGCCCAGGTGCGCCAGCCACGACGCGGTGTTCGCCGCCGCGCCGCCCACGGTGAGCGCGATGGTGGCCCGCGTGTCGTGGCCGTGCCGCACCGGGCCGTCCGGCCGGGCGACGACGTCCAGCGCGGTGTCCCCGACGACGACCACCCTGACCGCCATGTCCGAGTCCTCCAAACCGCTCGCGTGCCCACCGGACATGCGGTAGAAACCTATCCGGCCCCCTCGTTCCCGGGCCGATCCCACCACCCCGCCGAGGAGGCCCCCGCTGTGTCGCGCGCGCCTTGGGCCCTGGTCGTCGCGGGCTTCCGCCGCTACGCCACCTACCGGCAGGCCACGCTGGCAGGCGCCTTCACCAACATCGTCTTCGGGTTCCTGCGCTGCTACGTGATGCTCGCCGTCGCCGCGAGCGCGGGCGGCGTGCTGCGCGGGTACGACGGCGCGCAGCTGGCGACCTACGTCTGGCTGGGCCAGGGAATGCTGTCGGTGGTCAACATGTGGGTGAGCCTCGACCTCGCCGAGCGGGTGCGCACCGGCGACGTCGTCGCCGACCTGCTCCGGCCGATCAATCCACTGTGGACGTACTTGTGGACCGACATCGGCCGGGCCGGTTTCGCCATGCTGACCCGGTTCGTCGTGCCGCTGGCCGCCGGTCTGGTGTTCTTCGAGCTGTACCTGCCCCGCAGGCCGCAAACCTACCTGCTCGTCGCCTGCTCCATCGCCGCCGCCGTCGTGCTCGGCTTCGCCGGGCGCTACCTGGTGGGCCTGACCGCGTTCTGGCTGCTCGACGTCCGCGGCGCGATGATGGCCTGGAGCGTGCTCTCGACCGTGGCCAGCGGCCTGTACTTCCCGCTGCCGATCCTGCCGGACTGGCTCTACGCCGGGCTGTGGGTGGGCACGCCGTTCCCCTCCCTGCTCCAGGCCACCGTGGACATCGCCGTCGAGCGCGGCGGCCCTGGCCACGGCCTGCTCCTGCTCGCGGGCCAGGTCGCCTGGGCCGCGGTGCTGCTGGCGCTGTGCGAGGTCGTGCAGCGGCGGGCCGTGCGCAAGCTGGTGGTGCAGGGTGGGTGACGCGGGCGTCTACTGGAAGGTCGTGAAGGCGCAGGTCCGCAGCCAGACGCAGTACCGGGCGTCGTTCGTCATCGATATGTTTTTCAGCACGCTGATCAGCGCGCTCGACATCGTCACGGTGTTCGTCCTGTTCTCCGTCACCGGGGGGCTCGGCGGCTTCGGCGGCGAGGCCGTGCTGCTGATCGCCGGGCTCTCGGCCGCCGCCTTCTCCCTGGCCGACATGGTGTTCGGCAACGCCGAGCGGCTCCGCGCGCTGGTGCGCACCGGCGAGTTCGACGTCGTCCTGCTGCGCCCGCTGTCCGCGCTGGCCCAGCTGCTCGCGGGCAATTTCGCCATCCGCAGGGTGGGTCGCGCCGTCCAGGGCCTCGGGGTGTACACCGCAGGGCTCGTGGTCGGCGACATCGACTGGGACCTCCCGCGCGTCCTGCTGGCGGTGGTCGCGCCGCTGGCGGGCACGGTGATGTTCGGCAGCCTGTTCACCGCCGGGGCCACGGTCGCCTTCTGGTGGGTCGAGTCCGGCGAGGTGGCCAACTCCTTCACCTACGGCGGCCGCGACTTCACCTCCTACCCGATCACCATGTTCGGCGGCCTGTTCGGCGGCGTGTTCTCCTTCGGCCTCGGGTTCGCCTTCGTGGCCTACCTGCCCGCGCTGGCGCTGCTGGACCTGCCCGACCCGATCGGCGTGCCGGAATGGCTGCGCTGGTGTTCCCCGCTCACCGCCCTGCTCGCCGCCCTGGCCGCCGCCGCCATGTGGCGCGTCGGGGTCCGCCACTATCGGAGCACCGGATCGTGATTATCGAGGCATCGGGTCTGCGCAAGGACTTCACCGTGCGGCGCAAGATCAGCCGCGTGCGCAGCGAACGCCACACGGTGTCCGCTGTGGACGGTGTCGACCTCGCGGTCGGGCGGGGCGAGCTGCTCGGCTACATCGGACCCAACGGCGCGGGGAAGTCCACCACACTCAAGATGCTCACCGGGGTGCTCACGCCCAGCGCGGGCGCCGTGCGGGTGTGCGGGCTGGAGCCGGTGGCGCAGCGGGTGACCCTGGCCCGGCGCGTCGGCGTGGTGTTCGGGCAGCGCTCACAGCTGTGGTGGGACCTGCCGCTGGCCGAGTCGTTCTCCCTGCTGCGCCACATCTACCGCGTTCCGCGGGCCGACCACGCCGCCCGGCTGGCCCGCTGCACCGCGCTGCTGGGCCTCGACGAGTTCACCGACACCCCGGTCCGCCAGCTCTCCCTCGGCCAGCGGATGCGCGGCGAGCTCACCGCGGCCCTGCTGCACGGGCCCGAGGTGCTCTTCCTGGACGAGCCGACCATCGGCCTGGACGTGCTGAGCAAGCAGGCCGTGCGCGGGTTCCTCGCCGAGATCCACGCGGGCGGCGACGCCACCATCGTGCTCACCACCCACGACCTCGCCGACATCGAGAAGCTGTGCAAGCGCCTGGTGGTCATCGACCACGGCCGCGTCGTCCACGACGGCAGCCTGGAGGAACTCCACACCCGCTACGGGTCGCGCCGCGAAATCGTCGCCGACCTCGACGCCCCGTGGCCGGACGGCCTGCTGCTGCCCGGCGCGCAGGTCGCCGCCGTGGAGAACGACGGGCGGCGGGTCCGGCTGAGGCTCGACGGCGCCACCGCGGGCGAGGTCGTCGCCGCCCTCGCCCACGCGGTGCCGCTGCGCGACCTGTCGGTGCAGGAGCCGGAGATCGAGGACGTGATCGCCCGCCTCTACCGCCGCGACTGAGCCACCGCGACCGCCGCCGCCAGCCGGGTGTTCGCCGCGACCAGCTCGATGTTGGCCGTCAGGCTCACCCCGCCGCTGGCGCTGTGGAAGTGCTCCAGCAGCACCGGGGTGACGTCCTTGCCGCGCACGCCCCGCTCCCGCAGCAGCGCCATGCCGTCGGTGAGCAGGCGGTGGTGCAGGTCGGCGTCCATCTCGTACTCGGCGGGCACGGGGTTGAGCAGCAGCACGCCGCCGGGCCCCTGATGGGCGGCGATGACGGCCGCGACCTCCTCCGGGGTCTCGACCCGCCACGGCACGGAGAAGACGGACTCGCGGCGGTAGAAGGCGGGGAAGCGGTCGGTCCGGTAGCCGAGCACCGGGACCGAGCGGGTCTCCAGGACCTCCACCGTCGCTGCGATGTCCAGGACGGACTTGACCCCCGAGCAGACGACGGTGACCGGGGTGGCGGCGAGGACGTCGAGGTCGGCGGAGATGTCCCACGCCTGCTCGCCGGGCATGGCCAGGTGCACCCCGCCGAGGCCGCCGGTGGCGAAGACGCCGATGCCCGCCCGGTGGGCCAGCGCCGCGGTGCTCGCCACGGTCGTGGCGCCGTCGCGTCCCAGGGCGATGGCGGGGCCGAGGTCGCGCAGGGACAGCTTCAGCATGTTCCCCTCGCACACCCGCGCCAGCTCCCGCGCCGAGAGGCCGACGCGGGCCCTGCCGCCCAGGACGGCGATCGTGGCCGGGACCGCGCCCGCTGCCCTGACCAGGGCCTCAAGCCGGACGCCCACCTCGTGGTTGCGTCCCGGCGGCAGGCCGTGCGCCAGCAGCGTGCTCTCCAGTGCGACCACGGGCAGCCCGTCGGCCAGGGCGGCGGCGACCTCGTCGGCCAGTTCGATGCTCACGACCGGTCATCATCGGACACGCGGCGCACTGGTGCATCATTGAGGGGTGAGCGCACCCACCCAGACCCTCCCCGAGGTCGACTCCCGGCCGGAGGGCACCGACAGCACCGGCGACGACACGCCGAAGATGTTCCACTACGTCCGCAAGGACAAGGTCGTGGAGAGCGCCGTCATGGGCAACATGGTCGTGGCCCTGTGCGGCGAGGTCTTCCCGGTGACCCGGTCACCCAAGCCCGGCTCCCCAGTGTGCCCGGAGTGCAAGAAGGTCTACGAGCGCATGAAGGCCTAGGGCTCCCGGTCGGCCGGGGTCTCCTGCCTGATCTGCGTCTCCCGCCTGACCTGCGTTTCCGGGCCGACCTGCGTCCCTTGGCCAGCCTGCGTTTCTGGGCTGACCCCCGTTTCGGGGCTGACCTGTGTTTCCGGGCCGACCGGCGGCCCCGCCGGGGTGCCGCCGTTGGCGCCCGCGGGGGCGTCGTCGCCGGGCTGCCACGCGCGGGTGGACTCCTCGGCCCTGCGGCGCTCGTTGGCGCGGTCCATCTCCAGGCGGCGCCACTTGCGGCGCTGGCGCCTGGTCATCTTCGCGGGCCGCGTGTCCTGGATGGCGGCGTTGAAGTACGCGCCCAGGATGATCGCCAGGCCGATGAAGAACGCGAACAGCAGGAACGCGATCGGGGTGGCCAGCGCGCCGTAGGTGTAGCCGGTGGTGGTGATCCAGCTGATGTAGAGGCGCAGGATGATGCTGGAGAGCACGAACACCGCCATCGCCAGCACCGCGCCGGGCAGGCCGCGGTGCCAGGGCAGCTTCCGCGGCAGTGCCACCTTGTAGAGCGTGGCCAGCGCCAGCACGAGGACGACGCCGATCGCCGGGTAGTAGGCGATGTCCAGCCACTGGGTGATCGTCGGCCGCCAGGACGTCGGGAACAGGTTCGGCAGCACGTCCGGGCCCAGGGCCAGCACCGGCAGGCCGCCGACCAGCAGCACCAGGCTCAGCACGTAGAGCAACAGCGCGAACACCCGCTGCCACACGTCGCCGCGGACGCCGTACTGCCCGTGCGCCACGGTGATCGCGTCGACGAACGAGGACATGGCCGACGAGCCCGCCCACAGGGAGATCAGGAAGCCGACGGAGACGATCTCGCCGCGCCCGACGGTGAGGATGTCGGAGACGGTCGGCTGGATGATCTGGGTGACGACGCTCTCGCTGAACGCCGTGCGCGAGATCTCGATGAGGTCGGCCTCGACCGCGATGGTGAAGTCCTGGCCGAGCCAGTCGGCAATGAAGCCGAGGCTGCCCAGCAGGCCGAGCAGCAGCGGCGGCAGGGACAGGATCTGCCAGAACGCCGCCTCGGCCGCCTCGGAGAACAGGTTGCCGGACCAGGCCTTGGACAGCGTCAGGCGAGCAAGACCGCGCTTCCGCGCGGTCTTGCCCTGGCTGCTGTCCTCGGTGGTCATCGCGAGGACAAGCATGTCCCATTCGGGGCTGGTCGGCCGGACTGACACCGAAATCCGGGTCCGCGTGTCCGGCGGCGCGGTGCGCGGCGGGTATCCTCGTCGGAGCCCTCGTCGGTCTCCGCTGAGGGCGTTGTCGTGTCCGGGGGGTCTGGGCACACCGGAGAGGAGCTGGGCGTGACCCGGGCGGAAGCGGAACCGGACACCCAGGCGGCCCCGGCCGCCCGCCCACTGCGCGACTGGCAGCGCCGGGCGCTGACGAAGTACCTCACCCGCAAGCCCAAGGACTTCCTCGCCGTCGCGACGCCCGGCGCGGGCAAGACCGTGTTCGGCCTGCGCGTGGCCGCCGAGCTGCTGGCCGACCGCACCGTCGAGCGCCTGGTGATCGTGGCCCCGACCGAGCACCTGAAGTACCAGTGGGCCGAGTCGGCCGCGCTGGCGGGCATCCCGATCGACGCGAACTTCACCAACGCCATGGGCGCGACCTCCCGCGACTTCCACGGCGTCGCCGTGACCTACGCCCAGGTGGCCGCCCACCCCTCGCTGCACCGGGTGCGCACCGAGCAGTTCAAGACCATGGTCATCCTCGACGAGGTCCACCACGGCGGCGACGCCAAGAGCTGGGGCGAGGCGGTCCGCGAGGCGTTCACCCCCGCGGTGCGGCGCCTGGCGCTGACCGGGACGCCGTTCCGCAGCGACGACTCGCCGATCCCGTTCGTCGACTACGAGCCCGACGGCGCGGGCTTCCTGCGCAGCAGGGCCGACCACACCTACGGCTACGCCGACGCGCTGCGCGACGGCGTGGTGCGCCCGGTGATCTTCCTGGCGTACTCCGGCGAGGCGTCGTGGCGGACCAGCGCGGGGGAGGAGTTCACCGCGCGCCTCGGCGAGCCGATGACGGCCGAGCAGACCGCGCGGGCCTGGCGCACGGCGCTGGACCCGTCGGGGGAGTGGGTGCCCGCGGTCCTGGGGGCGGCGGACCTGCGGCTGTCCCAGGTGCGGCAGGGAATGCCGGACGCGGGCGGGCTGGTGATCGCCTCCGACCACGAGTCGGCGCGGGCCTACGCCAAGATCCTGGCCACGGTCACCGGCGAGGAGCCGACCCTGGTGCTCTCCGACGACCCGAAGGCCTCCGGGCGGATCGCCGAGTTCGGCGCGTCGACGTCGCGGTGGCTGGTGGCGGTGCGGATGGTCTCCGAGGGCGTGGACGTCCCTCGGCTGGCGGTCGGGGTGTACGCGACGAGCGCGTCGACGCCACTGTTCTTCGCCCAGGCGATCGGGCGCTACGTGCGGGCGCGGCGCCCGGGGGAGACCGCGAGCGTGTTCCTGCCGTCGGTGCCGGTGCTGCTGGACTTGGCCAGCCAGCTGGAGGCGGAGCGCGACCACGTGCTCGGCAAGCCGCACCGGGAGAACGACGGCTGGGAGGACCAGCTGCTCGCCGACGCCAACCGGACCAAGGACGAGTTGGGCGAGGAGGAGAAGGCCTTCACCTCCCTGAGCGCCTCCGCCGAACTGGACCAGGTGATCTACGACGGGTCGTCCTTCGGCACCTCGGCGTTCTCCGGGTCCGACGAGGAGCAGGAGTACCTGGGGCTGCCGGGGCTGCTGGAGCCGGACCAGGTGCGGGCGCTGCTGCGCAAGCGGCAGGAGACCCAGGTGGCCGCGCGCTCGCAGTCGGCGGCCGACGCCCCCGCCGCGCCCCCGCCGCCGCGTCGGCCGCAGAACGTGGCCGAGCGCCTGGCGACCCTGCGCAAGGAGCTGAACGCGCTGGTCGGCATGGCCCACCACCGCACCGGCAAGTCGCACGGCGCGCTGCACAACGAGCTGCGCCGGGTGTGCGGCGGCCCGCCGACGGCGATGGCCACGGTGGAGCAGCTGGAAGAACGCATCGCCACCCTTCGGTCCTGGTAGGACCCGGCTCCAGAGGACGCTCGGACGACCTCGGCGCCCGGCCGCCGTTCGGTCCTCGGGTGCGCCCGCCTCACCGGCGTCGCCCGTTCGCGGTGCGTAGTGGAGCGGTGGCGGATTCGATGACAATTACCCGAAGATGACCTGGTCGTTGCCAAACCGTGTCCACGCGGAGGTGTCTGAATCGAGCAAGTATGGTTCCGGTCACCGTGGTCCGCGACATATGTTGTGCCGCACAACATTTTCGTGACCAGTGCGAAAGGGACATCGATGCGCAGCAGGAAACTGGCGCTGTTGGCGGCGGGACTGGGGGTCTCCCTGGCCGTCACCGCTTGTGGGGCCAACCAGGAGACCCCCACTGCCCCGAGTGGCTCGGAGACGCAGGCCCCGAGCGGCGACGGCGTCAAGGTGGGCGTGATCCTGCCCGAGACCGCCTCCTCCGCCCGCTGGGAGGGCTTCGACAAGCCCATGATCGAGGCGGCCATGAAGGCCGAGGGCCTTCAGGCCGACGTGCAGAACGCCCAGGGTGACGTGCAGAAGTTCACCACCCTCGCCGACGGCATGATCAGCCAGGGCGTCAAGGTGCTGGTGATCGCCGCCATCAACAGCGAGGTCGGCAGCGCGGTCGCCGCCAAGGCCAAGGCCCGCGGCATCCCGACCATCGACTACGACCGCCTCAACCTCGGCGGGTCGTCGGACTACTACGTCTCCTTCGACAACGTGAAGGTCGGCGAGCTGCAGGGCCAGGGCCTGGCCACGGCCCTCGACGGCAAGAAGGGCGCGCAGGTCATCCAGATCGAGGGCGCCCCGACCGACAACAACGCCACCCTCTTCACCGAGGGCCAGATGAAGGTCCTGCAGCCCCTCTACGACTCCGGCGCCCTCAAGCTGGTCCGCAACCAGCCCATCGACGGCTGGGACAACCAGAAGGGCGGCACCACCTTCGAGCAGATCCTGACCGGCAACGGCGGCAAGGTCGACGGCGTCGTCGCCGCCAACGACGGGCTCGCGGGCGCGGTCATCAACGTGCTGCGCAAGAACGGCCTCAACGGCAAGGTCCCCGTGACCGGCCAGGACGCCACCCCGGACGGCCTCATGGCCATCCTGCGCGGCGACCAGTACATGACCGTCTTCAAGCCGATCAAGCAGGAGGCGGAGGCCACCGCCAAGCTGGCCGCCGCGCTGGCCAAGGGCGACACCGCCGCCGCCGACGCGATCGCCACCGACTCGATCGAGGACACCAAGGCGGGCCGCCAGGTCAAGTCGGTGCTCCTGGAGCCGATCATGATCACCAAGGACGGCGTCAAGCAGGTCGTCTCCGAGGGCTACGTGCCCGCCGCCGACATCTGTGGCGGCGACCTGGCCGAGGTCTGCACGGAACTCGGCATCAGCTGACCCAGCCCGCCGTCCCCGGCGCGTCCCGACGCGCCGGGGACGGCTCCTTCCAGGAGATCCGGCCATGAGCGAACCCATCCTTGAGATCAGCGGGCTGAACAAGAGCTTCGGTCCCGTCCACGTGCTGCACGACGTCGACTTCACCGTCCGCGCGGGCGAGGTGACCGCTCTCGTCGGTGACAACGGCGCGGGCAAGTCCACCTTGGTCAAGTGCGTCGCGGGCATCTACCCGACGGACTCCGGAGAGGTCCGCTTCGCGGGCGAGCCGGTGCACATCCACGGCCCGCGCGAGGCCTCCGACCTCGGTATCGAGGTCGTCTACCAGGACCTCGCGCTGGCCGACAACCTCGACATCGTGCAGAACATGTTCCTCGGCCGCGAGCGCGGCGGGGCCTGGCTGCTGGACGAGGCCGCCATGGAGAAGGCCGCGCGGGAGACCCTGGCCTCCCTGTCCGTGCGCACGGTCAAGTCCGTCCGCACGCCCGTCGCGTCGCTGTCCGGCGGGCAGCGCCAGACCGTGGCCATCGCCAAGGCCGTCCTCTGGGAGAGCAAGGTCGTGCTGCTCGACGAGCCGACCGCCGCCCTCGGCGTCGCGCAGACCCGCCAGGTGCTCGACCTCGTGCGCAGGCTGGCCGAGCAGGGCCTCGGCGTGGTCCTGATCAGCCACAACATGGCCGACGTCTTCGAGGTCGCCGACCGCATCGCCACCCTCTACCTCGGGCGCATGGTCGCCGAGGTGCCGACCAGGGACGTCACCCACGCCCAGGTCGTCGAGCTGATCACCGCGGGCCGCTCCGGGGACCTGGGCCTCGCCCGCCCCGAGTCCGCGACCGTCTGAGCCGAGGTATCCCCATGACTGACACTCCTGTGGCCAACCGGGACTCCGGCGGCGCCATCTCCGACTTCGGCATCGACACCACCAAGCAGTCCACCGGCGAGGCCGTGCGCGACTACACCGCCCGGCTGCGCGGCGGCGACCTCGGGTCGCTGCCCGCCGTGCTCGGCCTGGTCGCGCTGGTGATCGTGTTCGCCGCGCTGTCGGACTACTTCCTCACCCTGGACAACGTCGCGAACCTGCTCGCCCAGGGCGCAGGCAAAATGATCATCGCCATGGGGCTGGTGTTCGTCCTGCTGCTCGGCGAGATCGACCTGTCCGCGGGCACCGCCTCCGGCGTGTGCGCGGCGGTGATGGCAATGCACTACGTCCGCTCCGGCAACCTGCTCGGCGGCATGGGCAGCATGGTCTTCTACGTCTTCGCGAGCGGCCTGGTCGTGGCCATCGCGCTGGCGGTGTTCATGCGGATCTGGGCGGGCGCGGGGTTCGCCGCGATCGCCCTGGCCATCGCCGCGGTCGGCGCGCCGCCGAACCCGTGGATCGAGATGCTGCTGGCGGTCTCGGTCGGCGCGGCGATCGGTGTGATCACCGGGTTCCTGGTCTCGAAGATCGGCATGCCGTCCTTCGTGGTGACGCTCGCGCTGTTCATCACCTGGCAGGGCGTGATCCTGCAGTTCATCGGCGAGGGCGGCGTGTTCGGCATCGGCACCCAGCCCACGCTGTTCGCCGTGGCCAACGGCAACCTGCCGGTCTGGGGCAGCTGGCTGCTGTTCGTGGTCGCCGCGGGCGGCTACGCCGGGGTCCTCCTCGGCGAGCACTTCCTGCGCTCCAGCCGGGGACTGGTCACCCCGCCGACGCCGGTCGTGGTCGCCAAGGCCGCCGCGGTCGCCGTCATCGGCGCCCTGGCCACCTGGGCGCTGTGCCTCAACCGCTCGCCCAATGACGCGGTGGTCATCGAGGGCGTTCCCTACGTCGTGCCGATCGTCCTCGCGCTGCTGGTCATCGGCACCTACGTGCTCAACCGCACCCGCTACGGCCGCCACATCTACGCCGTGGGCGGCAACGCCGAGGCCGCGCGGCGCGCGGGCATCAATGTGAGCAAGATCCGGGCGAGTGTTTTCGTGGTCGCGTCCGCCGCGGCGGCGATCGGTGCGATCGTGTACTCGTCCAAGGTCGGATCGGTCGACCCGCAGGCCGGTGGGCTCAACACCCTGCTGTTCGCCGTGGGCGCCGCGGTCATCGGCGGCACGTCGCTGTTCGGCGGGCGCGGCAAGGTGTTCCACGCCGTCGTCGGCGGACTGGTCCTCGCCACCGTGGAGAACGGGCTGGGCCTGATGGAGCAGCCCGCGGCGGTGGTCAACATCGTCACCGGGCTCGTACTGTTGCTCGCGGCGACCGTGGACGCGCTTTCCCGCAGGCGGGCGGCGGTGGCGGGCAGGTAGCAGGAGGAGAACGACGTGACCAGCACACCGACGGCGGGCGCGCGACCCGACGAGGTGCGCAGGCACAACCGCACGGCGCTGCTGCGGCGCCTGCACATCGAGGGCCCGACCACCCGCGCCGCCCTGGCCACCGAGCTGGGGCTCAACCGCAGCACCATCAAGGCCCTGGTCGACGGCCTCGCCGAGACCGGGGTGGTGGAGGAGCGGGTGCCGAGGGCCCGCTCCGGCGCGGGCCGCCCGTCCCTGCTGGTGCTGCCGCAGCCGCTGGCAGCGGTTGTGCTGGCCGTGGACATCCGCGTCGAGCAGGTCGCCATGGCGCTGGTCGGGCTCGGCGGGGAGATGCTCGGCCGCAACAGCTGGAACCTGCGCGGCAGGGCCCGCGAGCCCGACGAGGTGATCACCCACATCATCGAGTCGGTGCGGGTGCTCGCCGACGAGCTGGGCGTGCGCACGATCGCCGCGGGCGTCTCCGTCCCCGGCGTCGTGCGCCGCTCCGACGGCTTCGTCCACGAGGCCCCGAACCTGCAGTGGACCGGCATTCCCCTCGGCGACCGCCTGGGCGCGGCGCTGGGCATCCCCATCAGGGTCGGCAACGACGCCGAGATCGCCGCGCTCGCCGAGCACCTGCGCGGCGTCGCGCGGGGCTCGCTGGACGCGGTGTACGTCTCGGCCGACATCGGGGTGGGCGGCGGGGTCATCTCCGACGGCTCGGCGCTGCGCGGCACCGCGGGCTACATCGGCGAGCTGGGGCACATGGTGGTCAACCCGACCGGCAGGGCCTGCTACTGCGGCAGCCGCGGGTGCTGGGAGACCGAGGTCGGCGAGATCGCCCTGTGCCGGGCCCTGGGGCTGCCCGAGGGCTCCCCGCGCGGGGCCGTGGTCGCCGAGCTGCGGGCCCTCGGCGCGGTGCCCGCGGAGGCCGACCGCAAACTGGCCGACTTCAGCGAGTGGCTGATCCTGGGGCTGGTCAACATCGTCAACGCGTTCAGCCCCGAGCTGGTGGTGCTGGGCGACCTGTTCACCTCGCTGCCGCTGCCGCTGGTGGCGCGGGCGGGCGCGGAGGTCGGGCGGCGCAGCCTGGTCAGCAGGGCCATCGGCGGCACCCGCATCCTGCCGTCGACGATGGGCGCCGACGTCAAGCTGATCGGCGCCGCGGAACTGGCCTTCGAGCCGGTGCTGGGGGCGGTGTAGCCGCTTGCGGTCAGCCGAGTGGCCGCTGCCAGTCAGCCAGTCAGCCAGTCAGCCGGTGGCCGCCACCGGTAGCCGGTCAGCCGGGTGGCCGCCACCGGTCAGGGCGGCGCGGGAAGGTCAGTGCGGGAACCCCGGAATGCCGAACGGGCGGCACCCATGCTGGGTGCCGCCCGTTCGGGGACAAAGGGATGTGAGTTTCAGGCCTCGAGCTGAGCCGACAGCTCACGCAGGCGGTCCTGGTGGGCGCGCGCGTGGTGGTTGCAGAACAGCAGCTCGCCCCCAGAGGGGAGAACGG
This sequence comes from Actinokineospora lacus, assembly GCF_053813445.1. Lineage (NCBI taxonomy): Bacteria > Bacillati > Actinomycetota > Actinomycetes > Pseudonocardiales > Pseudonocardiaceae > Actinokineospora > Actinokineospora lacus. The sequence goes on along the minus strand of NZ_JBQERA010000006.1, from coordinate 239,832 downwards.
CGCGAACCTTTGCGGCTGCGCCGCAGCGGTCGCAACGGTCGGCAGCAGTCAGCTCGGGGCGGGTGAGCGTCGTGGTCGTCATGGGAGTTCTCCCTCCGTCCCGGCACCGGGTGGCTCCGGTGCCCTTCGGCTGCGGTCACGGTTGCCGCCGTGCTCGCGCTTCCTACTCTTACAGACGCACGGGCGGATGGCAGTGTTCCCAATGTCTGGACATGATGTGGTCACGGCTGCTTAACGCAACCTCGAACACACACAAAAGCCCAGGTCCAGCGGAAACTCCGCGCAGAAGGGCAACATCGGCCACCTGGGCGCCCACCCTTGTTCACCACGGGCGAACGGTGGTCGACCGCACATCCGACTGGTCGTTCACTCAAACGTCTGCTTGACCACACGACGAAGGGCCGCCCGCTCGACGCGCGGACGGCCCCTCACCGAAATCGAGCGGCTACTCGAGGTAGTCCCGCAGCACCTGGGACCGCGACGGGTGGCGCAGCTTGGACATCGTCTTGGACTCGATCTGGCGGATGCGCTCGCGGGTGACCCCGTAGACCTGGCCGATCTCGTCCAGGGTCCGCGGCTGCCCGTCGGTCAGGCCGAAGCGCAGCCGGACGACGCCAGCCTCGCGCTCGGACAGCGTGGCCAGGACCGACTGGAGCTGGTCCTGCAGCAGGGTGAACGACACCGCGTCCACGGCCACGACGGCCTCGGAGTCCTCGATGAAGTCGCCGAGCTGGCTGTCGCCCTCGTCGCCGATGGTCTGGTCGAGCGAGATGGGCTCCCGGGCGTACTGCTGGATCTCCAGCACCTTCTCCGGGGTGATGTCCATTTCCTTGGCCAGTTCCTCCGGGGTGGGCTCACGGCCCAGGTCCTGGAGCAGCTCACGCTGTATGCGGCCGAGCTTGTTGATGACCTCGACCATGTGCACCGGGATGCGGATGGTGCGGGCCTGGTCGGCCATCGCGCGGGTGATGGCCTGGCGGATCCACCACGTCGCGTAGGTCGAGAACTTGTAGCCCTTGGTGTAGTCGAACTTCTCCACCGCGCGGATCAGGCCGAGGTTGCCCTCCTGGATCAGGTCCAGGAACGCCATGCCGCGGCCGGTGTAGCGCTTGGCGAGGGAGACGACCAGGCGGAGGTTGGCCTCCAGCAGGTGGTTCTTGGCGCGCTCGCCGTCACGGACGATCCAGCGCAGGTCGCGGCGCATCTGCGGCTGGAGCTTCTCGTTGTCGTCCTCGGCCTTGCGGACGCGCTCGGCGGCGTAGAGCCCGGCCTCGATGCGCTTGGCCAGCTCCACCTCCTCCTCGGCGTTGAGGAGCGCGACCTTGCCGATCTGCTTGAGGTAGGCGCGGACGGAGTCGGCGGAGGCGGTGAGCTCGGCGTCCTTGCGGGCCTGCCGCAGCGCCTCGGACTCCTCCTCGTCCCAGACGAAGTCGCCGTCCTTGCTCGGCTTCTCCTCTTCCTTGACCACCTCGACGGGCTCCACGGCCTCGTCGACCGGGTCGACCTCGACCTCTTCGAGGTCGGAGAGGTCGGGGTTGTCCGGGTCCTCGGGCTCCTCGCCCTCGGGCCCGTCACCCTTCTTCGACCCCGCGGCCTTGGGGGCGGCGGGCTTCTTGGGGGCACGGGGAGCCTTGGCGCCCTTTTTCGCCGTTGTCTTGTCGCCAGTGGCGTCCTGCAGCTCCTCGTCCGAAGCCGGTGCGCCCTTGGTCGTCTTGGCGGTGCTCGCCGACGCCGTCGAGCGTCGGGTTGCGGTTCGTGCGGCTGCCACGTACGCCCTTTCAGAACGGTCCATCACGACAGGTCCCACGCAGGAATGCCTGATCAAGCCTGGTCACTGTCGGAGTTCGGGGAGAGCCCGGAGGCCGGCTGGGCCGCGGGCCGTGTTCCATTGTAGCGACGCCGACGGGACAAGAGGGACGCGCCGACCTTCCCGGCCCGCCCGCGGCCGGAGCGGGACCCCACGCCGCCCCGGCCGGGGACGGTTTCAGGCCGTCTCGACGCTCGCGTGGGCGGCCGCGGCCGAGGCGGCCCCGACGATCCCCGCGGCGTTGCGCAGCTCCGCGGCGACGACGCGGGTGCGCACGTCCAGCATCGGCAGCCACTTGTCGGCCTTCTTGCTGACCCCGCCGCCGACGATGATCAGGTCCGGCCAGATCAGGTTCTCCAGGGCGTTGATGTAGCGCGACACCCGCGGCGCCCACTGGTCCCAGGTCAGCTCTTCCTCGTCCTTCACCGACGCCGCCGCCCGGGTCTCGGCGTCGTGCCCGTCGACCTCGAGGTGGCCGAACTCGGTGTTGGGCACCAGCTGCCCGTCGAGGAACAGCGCGCTGCCGATGCCGGTGCCGAAGGTCAGCAGCACGACGACGCCGGAGCGGTCGCCCGGCCAGCCGTAGCGGATCTCGGCCATGCCCGCCGCGTCGGCGTCGTTGAGCACCACGACCTCGCCGGGCCCGCGGTCCAGCCGCTTGGCGAACAGCGTGGCCGCGTCGGTGCCGATCCACGCCTTGTCGATGTTCGCCGCGGTGTGGGCGACCCCGCTCTTGACCACCGAGGGAAGCGTCACCCCGAGCGGACCGTCCCAGCCGAACTCGGTCACGATCTCGGCGATCACGTCGGCCACCGCGTCCGGGGTCGAGGGCTGCGGGGTGTCGATGCGCAGTCGGTCGCCGACGAGCCTGCCCGCCGCCAGGTCGACAACGCCGCCCTTGATGCCGGACCCGCCGACATCCACTCCGAAGCCGCGGGCTGCTGCTGCCATGCCGCTGGTCCTTCCTATTCGATTCAGAACCACGTGCCGCAGACATTAGCCGCCGCGCGCCTTGTGTGGTCCTATGGCCAGGTGGGAACCACAGAACTGGAACTCGCGGACATCGCGTTGACGGTCGCCGGAGAAGCTGCTGAGCTGGCCCGCGCGCTGCGCGCCAGGGCGGTCCGGGAGTTCGGCACCAAGTCGGGCGTGACCGACGTCGTGACCGCGGCCGACACCGCCGCCGAGGAGCTGATCCGCTCCCGGCTCGCCGAGCTGCGCCCCGGGGACGCGGTGCTCGGCGAGGAGGCCGGGATGACCGAGGGCGCGGGCGTCACCTGGGTGGTCGACCCGATCGACGGCACCGTGAACTACCTCTACGGCCACCCCTGGTACGCCGTCTCGGTCGCCGCGCAGGTCGACGGCGACTCGGTGGCGGGGGCGGTGGTGGAGCCGGTCAGCGGGCGCCGCTGGACCGCGGCGCGCGGTCACGGCGCCCGGCTCGACGGCGAGCCCCTGCGGGTCTCGGCGCCGACGTCGCTCGAGGTGACGCTGCTGGCCACCGGCTACGCCTACGACCCCACCATGCGCCAGGCGCAGGCCGAGGTCGTGGCCCGGCTGCTCGGCGTGGTCCGGGACGTGCGCAGGGGCGGCTCGGCCGCGCTGGACCTGTGCGCGGTCGCCGCGGGCTGGGTCGACGCCTACGTCGAGCGCGGGACCAACCGCTGGGACTGGGCCGCGGGCGCGCTGATCGCCCGCGAGGCGGGCGCGGTGGTCCTGCTGCCGGGACAGGCGCGGGACTTGGGCGCCGACGCGGTCTTCGCCGCGGCGCCCGCCATCGCCGAACAGCTGCGCGCGGCCATCGCCGAGGCCGGAATGGGCTTCTAGCCACTCCGCGTTGCTCGGGCGGTGGCCCGGAGCTGTGCGGGTGGCGGCCTGGCAGCCGGCCTCGCGCTCGAATGGGGTCCAGGTCGTGTTTCAGATATGAGGGGCTACCGGACTGGCGCGGCTATGCCCGTGCCTCACATCTGAAACACGGTCTAGCAGCGCACGTCGCGGGCGGCCATGGCCAGGGTGGTGTCCATGGCCGGGCCGTCCCCGTCGGCCTGCAGGCCGCCCTGCTGGCCGGGGTTCTTCGCCGACCACTGGGCGAGCTGCTCGAGGATCTTGCGGCCCTCCGGCCGCGGCGTCACGTGGTCGAAGCGCTGGCCGACGGCGAAGTCGACGGTGGCGTCCTGGCGCTCGTCGCGCACCAGCTCCGCGCACGGGACCAGCAGGCTCAGCGTGCGGGCGGCGGCCACGCCCTGGGCGCCGAAGCGGATCTGGCCGTGGCAGGTCAGCTCGCCCTGCGGGAAGAACTCGTCGTTCTCCGGCTCGGCGAGCTGGGTGAAGCCGAATTCGCGCAGCGCCTCGGTGACCGCGGTGGCCTGGCGGTTCTGGCCGCTGGCGTTGAGCACGCGCACCAGAGCGGTCTTCGCGGGCGCGGCTGCGGTCTCGTCGAGGGCGTTGGCGGGCAGCACCTCGCCGACCCCGGAAAGCTCACCGTCGGGCGCCCCGCTGGCCAGTGTGGACGACGGGCAGACACGCGCGTCAAGGCGTTGCTCCTGGGCCTTCTCCAGCACCTGGATCCACACCACGCCTGCCGCGATGGCGAGCACGCCCAGGAACACCAGCGCGGGCAGCGGGCGCCGCTTGCGGTATCGAGGGGCCTTGCCCCGTTTCACCCCGCGCCCCGACACTCTCGGGCCCTCCCTACCCATGTCCACCCCCGGTTTGGCAACGCGATCGCTGCTGCTCAGCCTATTCGTTTCCAAGATCGTCCGGGGGACTGTCCGACATGGCGCAACGCTCCTGTGACAATCGGCCGATGCCGTCGCCTGGAGCGATGATCCGATGGCGTACAGTCACCTCCCAATCGAGATCGCACCACGTGGGCGCGGCTTGGGCAACACCCTCCCACTCGGGCGGGTGCTGTTCAGATGCCACGAGAGCAACACGGCCAAACCCGCTGATGCGAATCCGGTGCGTGGACGTCGCGGGGATGGGCTACCCTCTGCGCGCTCTCCGTCTTCGCTGGGGCCAGCCGAATCGATCCTGAATGATCGGCGCCACCTCACGTCGGCAGCGAGACGCCCGTCACTCGACGGGCGGGCACAAACCGGGGCGCTGGGACGTTTACCAGCGGCACGACCCACATCCTGAAGGACCGCAGGGGTGAAGGAAGATGGCGACCGACTACGACGCACCACGCCGCAGTGAGGCAGATGACCTTGCCGAGGACTCCCTCGAGGAGCTCAAGGCGCGGCGGAACGAGACGCAATCCGGCGTCGTCGATGTGGACGAGTCGGACACCGCGGAGAGCTACGAGCTGCCCGGAGCCGACCTCTCGGCCTTGTCCGGCGAGGACTTGACAGTCCGCGTCGTGCCCAAGCAAGCCGACGAGTTCACGTGTTCCAAGTGTTTCCTGGTGCACCACCGCAGCAGGCTCGCGGAGGAACAGAACGGCATGTACGTCTGCCGCGACTGCGTGTGAACCCACGCACCGCGCGGCTACCGGGCCTGGAGCGCGGCGACCACGCGGTCCGGATGACGGGTGCTGAACAACCAGTACGGGGTCGGGTCGGCCGGATCGGCCACCCGGACCCGCACGAGTGGTCCCACCCAGCCGCGGTGCAGCAGGTAGGCCGCCGGGTCCAGGTTGGGGCCCAGCGCCGCCCGCTTCTCCCCGGGCCCGAAGACCTCGACCTCGCCGACGAACTCCAGCGGCAGGCGCGCCTCGCCGACCCGCAGCTCGCCGTCCTCGACGGCGACGCGGGTCCCTCCGGCGCGCACGATGGCGAAGACGGCCAGGGGGACCAGCACGACGTAGGGCAGCCACGCGCGCACGCCGGGGTAGCCCATGTGCACCTCCGCGGCGAGCAGGGACGCGGCGATGAGGGGCAGCGGCCACCAGTACCACGTCACGTAGAGGCGTTCCGCGTGGCTGCGCTGGGTGGCCGAGTCGGTGCGGGCCGTGCCCGAGGGGTCCGTCACGGCTCCAGGGTAGTCTCGCCGCTCGTGCCCAGCGTCGAGGTCCTGCTCACCCGGCTCGACCCGGGTGTCCCGCTGCCCGCCTACGCCCGTCCCGGCGACGCCGGGGCCGACCTGGTCACCACCGAGGACGTGGTGATCGAGCCGGGCGAACGGGTGCTCGTGGGCACCGGCATCGCGATCGCCCTGCCGGAGGGGTACGCGGGGTTCGTGCACCCGCGCTCGGGGCTGGCCGCCAGGACCGGCCTGAGCGTGGTCAACACCCCGGGCACCATCGACGCGGGCTACCGCGGCGAGATCAGGGTCTGCCTGGTCAACCACGACCGGCGCGAGCCGATCGCGCTGCGCAGAGGAGACCGGGTGGCGCAGTTGGTTGTGCAGCGGGTGGAACACGCGGTATTCCGTGAGGTGTCGGCGCTGCAGGCGACAGAGCGCGGCGCGGGCGGCTACGGCTCGACCGGCGGGCACTCCGTGCTCGGCGGTCGATACGGGACGGAGGAGTAGTGGGACTGTTCGGGCGCAAGCGCCGCAGGGACGAGGCGGAGTCGGCCCCCGCCGTCGCCGAGCCGGTCGAGGACACCCCGGTCGAGCTGGCCGACCGGTCCGAGGGCCCGTACGACGTCGAGGACGCCCCCGAGGACGACATGCCGCGCCTGGACCTGGGCGCGGTGCGCTTCCCGGTCCCCGACGGCGCGCAGTTGCAGGTCGAGATGGACCCCTCCGGCCCGGTCCGCGCCGTCCACATGCTGACCCAGATCGGGCAGTTCACCGTCACCGCCTACGCCGCCCCCCGCTCCGGCGGCCTGTGGCGCGAGATCTGCGGGGAGCTGGCGGAGCAGCTGCGCGGTGACGGCGCGAAGGTGTACAGCGCGGTGGGCGACTGGGGCCAGGAGCTCAGCGCGTCCATGGGCGAGGCCGCCCTGCGCTTCGTCGGCGTCGACGGCCCCCGGTGGATGCTGCGCGGCGTGGTCGCAGGCCCGCCCGAGCTGGCCGAGAACAGCGCCAAGGCCCTGCGCGAGCTGCTGCGCCGCACGGTGGTCGTGCGCGGCAACTCGCCCATGCCGGTGCGCACGCCGCTGCCGCTGGAGCTGCCGCAGGCGATCGCCGAGCACATCGCCCAGGCCCAACAGGACCAGCCGCCCGCTTAGGCCGTGTTCCAGGTGTGGGGCACGGCATGGCCGCGCGCACAGCACATCTGAAACACGACTAGAGGTCTTCGCGCGCCCGCAGCAGGCCCAGGACCGCGGCCCTGCCCAGGGCTTCCGGGTCGGCTCCCAGGACTTCGAGGCGGGTGCGGCGCAGCACCGCGCGCGGCAGGGCGGCGGCCCACTCCTCGGCGACCCGCTCGGGGTGGACGGGGTCGTCCACGCAGCAGGCCACGCCCGCGGGCACGTCCAGGCCCTCCAGCTCCGCCGTCGACGGCGCGGGCCGGGCCGCCGCGCACGCGAGCGAGTCGGCGAGGCCGGGGCCGTACGCGGTCCAGGCCCGGGTCAGCTCGTCGGCCAGCCACCCGGCCACGCCGTCCACGGCGGAGGCCAGGGCCGCCGCGGTTCCGCGGGCCCGTACGTCGGCGGCGCTGTAGGTGGCCGCCAGCGCCGCCGGGGCGCCGTCGGGTGGGCCGGTCCAGCCCGGCAGGGCGAGCAGGAGCCCGGCGCAGCGCCCGGGGTTCGCCACCGCCCACTCCGCGGCCAGGTGGGCGCCGAGGGAGATGCCCCCCGCGATGACCGGACCCGCGTCCGCCGCGCGATCCAGGCAGGTCAGGTAGGCTTCCGCGAGTCCTAATCCAGGAACGGGCGCGGGCGTCAGCAGGCGGGCACCCAGCACCGACACCGGCACGGCGAAGACCGAGCGGACGAAGACCTCGTCCGAACCGGTCCCCGGCAGGAGCACGGCGGTCGGCGGCTGGGTCACACTCACGCCCTTTTCCTTGTCGCGGTGGCACCTCACACGGTTACGCTGATTGTGCATGGGTCGCGCAGTCGGGGCCGACCCCACCACAGAGCGGATTCCTCATGGTCACAAAGGGGGACGGGGCATGGCACCGCCTCGTCAAACGGCTCACCGCCGACGTGGCGGAGCTGGACGCGGACGACCTGTCCACGCAGTCGGCGCTGCAGGGCGCCCGGCGCGCCTGTGACTGCTCCTCCGGTGACGAGGTGACCCTCTGCGGGCGGCTGCGCAGCGTCGAGCTGTCCCCGGCCGACTCGGTGGCCACGCTGGAGGCCGAGCTGTTCGACGGCACCGACGGCGTGACCCTGGTCTGGCTCGGGCGGCGGCGCATCGCGGGCATCGAGCCGGGCCGGACCGTGAAGGCCCGGGGTAGGATCGCGGTCCGCGACGGTCGCAAGGTCCTGTACAACCCGTACTACGAGCTGCTGACCACAACCTGACTCGCGAAGGTCCCATGACGAATCCCGAGCCCGCCGCCCCCACTCCCGCGGCGGACGAGGAGGAGCGGCAGCAGACCCTGCTGGAGCAGATGGGCGGCATCAGCGGCCTCGTCTACTCCTCGCTTCCCGTTGTCGTGTTCGTGCTCGCCAACGCCTTCTTCGGGCTCACCGCCGCCATCTGGTCGGCGCTGGGCAGCGCCGCGCTGATCACCGTCGTCCGGGTGGTGCGCAAGGAGCCGCTGCAGCCCGCCATCTCGGGGTTCTTCGGCGTCGGCATCGCCGCGTTCATCGCCTACCAGACCGGCAGCGCCAAGGGCTTCTTCCTGTTCGGCATCTGGACGAGCCTGGTCTACGGCGGAGTGTTCCTGGCCTCGGTGCTGGTCCGCAGGCCGCTGGTGGGCGTCATCTGGTCGCTGCTCAACGGCCTGGGCCAGGGGTGGCGCTCGGACCCGAAGTCCCGGCGCGCCTACGACCTGGCCACGCTGACCTTCGTCGCGGTGTTCGCCGCGCGGTTCACCGTGCAGAAGTGGCTCTACGACGAGGACCTGACCGGCTGGCTGGCGTTTGCCAAGCTGGCGATGGGGTACCCGCTGTTCGCGGTCGCCTTGGCGGTCACCGTCTGGGCGGTGCGCAAGGCGGGCGCGCGGCAGAAGGAGCGCGAGGCGGCCGAGGAGACCGACGCCGACGTCGAGGCCAGGTTGCGGACCAAGTACTCAGGTCCGGCCTGATCGTTCACAACTCAGGTGCTTAGCGGTCGCTTCACGCCGGTAGACTTACGGTTACGTAACCGTAGGAAACGTCTTGGGGGAGACGCCAGACCCGAGAGGTGCCCGCTTCGTGACCGCCATCAAGCCCTCACCCGCGCCGAAACCCGTGCTCGGCAGGCGCCGCAGCACCTCGGAGCAGGTCAGCGTGTACCTGTTCCTGCTGATCCCGCTGGCCGCGCTGGCCGCCGCCGTCCCCTTCGCGTGGGGCTGGGGCCTGGGCTGGACCGATGTCGCCATCGGCGCGTTCTTCTTCATGATCTCCGGCCTCGGGGTCACCGTCGGGTACCACCGGTACTTCACCCACAGCTCCTTCCGGGCCACCCGCGCGCTGAAGATCGCGCTGGCCGTCGCGGGCGGCATGTCCGCGCAGGGCTCGGTCATCGACTGGGTGGCCGACCACCGCCGCCACCACGCCTTCTCCGACAAGGAGGGCGACCCGCACTCGCCGTGGCTGTTCGGCACCGGCCCGGTCGCGGTGATGCGCGGCTTCTGGCACGCCCACATGGGCTGGCTGTTCGACCGCGACCGCACCAACGCCGAGCGGTTCGCCCCCGACCTGCTCGCCGATGACGACGTCCAGCGCGTCGACCGGATGTTCCCCCTGCTGACCATCATCACCATGCTGGCCCCCGCCCTGCTGGGCGGTCTGCTGACCTGGTCGTGGCAGGGCGCGCTGACCGCGTTCTTCTGGGCGGGCATCGTCCGCGTCGCGCTGCTGCACCACACGACGTGGTCGGTGAACTCCATCTGCCACATGCTGGGCGATCGCCCGTTCAAGTCCCGCGACCGCGCCAGCAACGTCTGGCCCCTCGCGCTGATCAGCTTCGGCGAGTCGTGGCACAACTCCCACCACGCCGACCCGACCAGCGCCCGCCACGGGGTGCTGCGGGGTCAGGTCGACATCTCCGCCGGGGTCATCCGCATCTTCGAGCGGCTGGGCTGGGCCACCCAGGTCCGCTGGCCCACCGAGCAGCGCCTGGCCAAGCTGCGCGCGGACGCCTAGACCCGCGCGAACCCGGGACCCGCGCGAACAGCTAGGTCGTGTGAACGGCTAGACCCGCGCGAACGCGGCCCGGATCTCACCCTCGACGTTGGCGGAGGCGACGAACAGCAGTTCGTCGCCTGCCTCCAGCGAGTCGTCGGACTGCGGGACGATCACCCGGCCGCCGCGCAGGATCGTCACCAGGGCCGCGTCGCGGGGCAGCTGGACGTCGCGCACCGGGCGGCCCGCCCACGGGGTGTCGTGGGGGAGGGTCATCTCGACGAGGTTGGCCTGGCCCTGGCGCAGCGTCAGCAGCTGCACCAGTCCGCCGACGCTGACCGCCTCCTCGACCATCGCCGCCAGCACGCGGGGCGTCGAGACCGCGACGTCGACCCCCCACGCCGAGGTGAACAGCCACTCGTTGGCCGGGTTGTTCACCCTGGCCACCACCCTGCGCACCGCGAACTCGGTCTTGGCCAGCAGCGAGACCACCAGGTTGACCTTGTCGTCGCCGGTGGCGGCGATGACCACGTCGCACAGCTGGATGCCCGCCTCCTCGAGCGAGGCCAGCTCGCAGGCGTCCGCGAGCACCCACTCGGCCTGCTCGACGGTGTGCGGCTCGAACTGGACCGCGTCCCGCTCGATCAGCATGACCTGGTGCTCGCCCGAGACCAGCTCCGCGGCGATGGAGCGGCCCACAGCGCCCGCCCCGGCGATCGCGACCCGCATCAGTTGCCCTCCTCCGGTGGCTGCGCCGCAGCGGCCGTGACATCGCTGACCGTGCCGGACAGGGCCGCCACGTAGACCTGGTCGTCGGCCTGGATGACGGTTTTGGCCTGGGGCAGCACCCCGCCGCCGAACCGCATGATGAACGCGATCCGCGCGCCCGTCGCCTCCTGGAACTCCAGTGCCGTGCGGCCCACCCAGTCCTCGTGCACCGGCACGGCCAGCAGGGCCACCTTGCCCGAGGGGTCGCGCCAGGCCGAGGCCACGCCGTCGGGCAGCAGAGTGCGCAGCAGGCGGTCGGTCGTCCACGGCACGGTGGCCACGGTCGGGATGCCGAGGCGCTCGTAGACCTCGGCGCGCTTGGGGTCGTAGATGCGGGCCACGACGTGCTCGACGCCGAAGGTCTCCCGCGCCACCCTGGCGGAGATGATGTTGGAGTTGTCGCCGCTGGACACCGCGGCGAACGCCTCGGCCCGCTCGACGCCCGCCTCGATCTGCACCTTGCGGTCGTAGCCGATGCCGACGACCTGCTGGCCGTGGAAGTCGGGGCCGAGCCTGCGGAAGGCCTGGGGATCGCGGTCGATGACGGCCACGGTGTGGTCCAGGCGCTCCAGGGCGGCGGCCATCGAGGCCCCCACCCGGCCGCAGCCCATGATCACCACGTGCACGGCGGCTCTCCTTAGTCCAGTGCGCGACATAACGGACATGGGCGCCCGCTCGTCGTCGACACCGCAGAACCTACCGGTGGCGGCGCGATCGTGGACGGGTACACCGCTTACTGTGTGCCTCCGTGTCCAAGTTCTCCACGACGGCCAAGCGGCTGCTCGTCGGGCGGCCTTTCCGCAGCGACCGGCTGGCGCAGACGCTGCTGCCCAAGCGCGTCGCGCTGCCGGTGTTCGCCTCGGACCCGATGTCCTCAGTGGCGTACGCGCCCGAGGAGATCTTCCTGATGCTCTCGATCGCCGGGCTGGCCGCGTACTCGTTCGCGCCCTGGATCGGCGCGGTCATCGTCGTCGTCATGCTGGCCGTGGTCGCCAGCTACCGCCAGAACGTGCGCGCCTACCCCTCCGGCGGCGGGGACTACGAGGTCGCCACGGTCAACCTCGGCAGGCGGGCCGGTCTCACCGTGGCCAGCGCGCTGCTGATCGACTACGTGCTGACGGTGGCGGTGTCCATCGCGTCGGCGGCGGCCACCATCGGTTCCGCGGTGCCGTTCGTGGCCGCGCACAAGGTCACCTTCGCCGTGGCCGCGATCGTGCTGCTGGCCGCGGCCAACCTGCGCGGCATCCGGGAGTCCGGGACCGCCTTCGCCATCCCGACCTACGCGTTCATGGTCGGCATCCTGGGGATGATCGGGTTCGGCGTCTACCGGGCGTTCGTCGCGGGCGACGAGATGCTCGCGGAGAGCTCGGAGTTCGGCATCACCGCCGAGAACGGCGAGCTGACCGGCCTGTTCTGGGTGTTCCTGATGCTGCGCGCCTTCTCCTCCGGCTGCGCGGCGCTGACCGGCGTCGAGGCGATCAGCAACGGCGTGCCCGCCTTCCGCAAGCCCAAGTCCCGCAACGCGGCCACCACGCTGCTGATGATGGGCGGCATCGCCGTCACCATGATGATGGGCCTGATCCTGCTCGCCAAGGTCACCCGGGTGCGCGTCGCCGAGGACCCGGGCACCCAGCTCGTCGGCGCGCCCGAGGGCTATGAGCAGAAGACGATGGTCGCCCAGATCGCCGACGCGGTGTTCAGCGACTTCCGGCCGGGGTTCTTCTTCGTCACCGTCGTCACCGCGCTGATCCTGCTGTTCGCGGCCAACACCGCGTTCAACGGCTTCCCGGTGCTGGGCTCGATCCTGGCCCAGGACCGCTACCTGCCCCGCCAGCTGCACACCCGCGGCGACCGGCTGGCCTTCTCCAACGGCATCGTCGGGCTCGCCGGGTTCGCCATCGTGCTGGTCGTGGCCTTCGACGCGGAGGTCACCAAGCTCATCCAGCTCTACATCGTCGGGGTGTTCGTCTCCTTCACCATGAGCCAGACCGGCATGGTCCGGCACTGGAGCCGGCTGCTGTCCACCGAGACCGACCCCGGCGAGCGGCGGCGGATGCGGCACTCGCAGGCGATCAACGCGTTCGGCCTGTTCATGACCGGGTCGGTGCTGATCATCGTGCTGATCACGAAGTTCCTCGCGGGCGCCTGGATCGCCATTGCCGCGATGGGCGGGCTGTACGCGCTGATGACCGGCATCCGCAGGCACTACGACAGGATCAACCGCGAGCTGATCAAGGCCGAGGCCGAGCGGCCCGCGGTGCTGCCGTCCCGGGTGCACGCGATCGTGCTGGTGTCCAAACTGCACCTGCCGACCAAGCGCGCCTTGGCTTACGCCCGTGCCACCCGCCCGGACGTGCTGGAGGCGGTGACGGTCAATGTGGACGACGTCGACACCAGGCGGCTGGTGACGGAGTGGGAGAAGCAGTCCTTCACCGTCCCGCTGAAGGTGGTCGAGTCGCCCTACCGGGAGATCACCAAGCCTGTGCTGGAGTACGTCCGGCGTGTCCGGTCGGACAACCCGCGCGATGTCGTGACAGTGTTCATCCCGGAGTACGTCGTCGGGCGGTGGTGGGAGCAGTTCCTGCACAACCAGAGCGCGTTGCGCCTCAAGGGGCGCCTGCTGTTCCAGCCCGGGGTGATGGTGACCAGTGTGCCGTGGCAGCTCGCGTCGTCGCGAAAGGTCAACGAGCGCGATGAGGTGACGCCCGGCGCCGTGCGGCGCGGGCTCGGTGAGGAGGAGCGTCGGTGACCGATTGGACCGGGCGACGGTTGGAGGCTTCGGTCGAGGCCGTTGCCCACGGTGGGCACTGCGTGGCCAGGATCGAGAGCCGGGTGGTGTTCGTCCGCCACGCCCTGCCGGGGGAGCGGGTCATGGTGCGGATCACCGAGGACAAGGGCGGGTCGTTCTGCCGGGGGGACGCCGTCGAGGTGCTGGAGGCCGCCCCGGGACGGGTCGAGCCGCCGTGCGCGTACGCGGTGCCCGGCGGGTGCGGCGGCTGCGACTGGCAGCACGCGGACGGGGAGACCCAGCGCTCGCTGAAGGCGGCCGTGGTGGCCGAGCAGTTGCAGCGGCTCGCGGGCGTGGAGTGGGCGGTCGAGGTCGAGGAGCTGCCCGGCGGGCTGGGCGACTGGCGCACGCGGGCGCGGCTGGCCGTCGACAAGTCCGGGCGGGCCGGGTTCCGCGGGCACCGCAGCCACCGGCTCGTGCCGATCGCGGACTGCGTGATCGCGGCGCCGGGCACGGTGGACGAGGTCGTGGGCCGGTCGTGGACGCCGGGCGCGGAGGTCTCGGTGTCGGTCGACGCGACCGGGCGCACCCACGCCGCCGAGCTGACCGACCGCGGGCGGCGGGTGCGGGGCGTGATCGGCGCGCCGACGGCGCTCGAGCGGGCGGCGCGGCGGGACTGGCGCATCGACGCGCACGGGTTCTGGCAGGTGCACCCGGACGCGGCCGACCTGCTGGCCGAGGTCGTGGGGAAGTGGGCCGCGGCGCCGTCGGGCGGGTGTGCGTGGGACCTCTACGCCGGGGCCGGTCTCTTCGCCGCGGTGCTGGCCGCCCAGGTGGGACCTGAGGGCTCTGTCGTGGCGGTGGAGTCCGACCGCGACGCCGCCGAGCACGGTGCGGAGAACCTGGCGGACCTGCCGATGGTGCGGGTGTTCGCGGGCCGCGTGGAGGACGTCCTCGGCGCGGACCTGCCCGACCCGGACGTGGTGGTGCTCGACCCGCCCCGGCGCGGCGCGGGGGGAGCGATGGTCGACGCGATCGCCGCCCGCGGACCCGCCCGGGTGGTCTACGTCGCCTGCGACCCCGCGGCCCTCGCCCGCGACATCGCCTCCTTCGCCGGGCACGGCTACCACCTGCGCGACCTGCGGGCGTTCGACGCCTTCCCCATGACCCACCACGTGGAGAGCGTGGCCCTGCTCTCCCGCGACTGAGCCGCGCTATCGGCTCGGCGGCGTCCAGCCCGGTGGGGGCACGGGCCCGCCCGGGATGCCCCACGGCGGGGTGGGCGGGCCCGACGCTGGGTTGGGCACGCCCCCGGGCGGCGTCGGCGGGAAGGGCGGAACCGGCCCGCGCGGTGGGGCCGGAATCGGCCCGGAACCGTGGTGCCGGCCGGGCTGCCCAGGATCGGGCTGGCCGGGACCGGACTGCCCAGGGCCGGGCTGCCCGGGACCGGAAGGCGTGTGGCCGGACCTGCCGGGGCTGGGCGGCGGTGCGTGGCTGGGCTGTGCCGGACCGGGCGGTGGGCCGGGTTGGGGCGGACCCGGGCGCGGGCCGGAAGTGGGGCCGGGCTGAGGGGTGCTGCCGGGGTGATGCGGAGCCGGAATCGGGCCGCCCGGGGGGCGGTGGCCGGGGGCTGCCTCGCCCGGGCGGGTGATTCGGGCGCGCAGCCAGCCGGGGATGTGGGAATCCTCACGGGGGAAGAAGCGAAGCTCGTCAATGAACCCGATCGGGGGTGGGACCCGCCGCCAAGTGGGTTCGATGTCCGGCTCGAACTCCACTGTGTAGTCACCGGGGGGTTCGATCTCGTACACCGCCGAGATCCAGGTCCCGCGCCCGGCGCGGTACATGCCGCCGCGCAGCGTGCGCAGGCCCTCCACCATCTCCGTGGGCGGGCGGACCGACACCGGCTCGCCGTCGGCGCCGGTCACGGTGAGGTCGACCTCGACGTGCCTGCCGACCGAGCGGTACTCGGCGCGCAGCCGCTGCCAGCGGGGCCCCGCCACCGCGACCATCGCGCGGCCGACCTGCTTGGTCAGCCGGTCCAGCTCCACCTGGCCCATCGCCGTGTGCGGCTCGGTCATCCGCTGCTCGTCCCCCGACAACGCGTCCCCCCATCGTGCGCGCCAAACCATACCCGTCCAGACCAGTGCTTGCCTGGGCATCGCGCACACACGCCTCGGCGCGCCCCGGCGGGACACTCGTAGACTGGCCGAGTCGATATTCGCGACAGCCAACCGGACAAGACGAGGTGACGACTCGGTGACGCTGCTGGACACCGTGCACGGACCGGCCGATCTGCGGCGGTTCACCCACGAGGAACTGGACCGGCTGGCCGTCGAGATCCGCTCGTTCCTGGTGGACAAGGTCACCCGCGTCGGCGGGCACCTGGGGCCCAACCTGGGCGTGGTGGAGCTGACCATGGCGCTGCACCGGGTCTTCGACTCCCCGCGCGACCCGATCCTCTTCGACGTCGGCCACCAGGGCTACGTCCACAAGATCCTCACCGGCCGCCGCGAGGCGTTCGACGACCTGCGCCAGCAGGGCGGCGTGTCCGGGTACCCGTGCCGCGCCGAGAGCGAGCACGACCTGGTGGAGAACAGCCACGCCTCCACCGCCCTGTCCTACGCCGACGGCCTGGCCAAGGGCTTCGAGCTGCGCGGTGAGCGCCGCACGGTCGTCGCCGTGGTCGGCGACGGCGCGCTGACCGGCGGCATGTGCTGGGAGGCGCTGAACAACATCGCCGCCGGGCGCGAGCGCTCCGTGGTGATCGTCGTCAACGACAACGGCCGCTCGTACTCCCCGACCATCGGCGGCCTCGCCGACCACCTGACCACGCTGCGCCTGCAGCCGGGCTACGAGCGCGCCCTGGAGGGCGGCAAGCGGGTCCTGCAGGGCACCCCCGTGGTCGGCAAGCCCCTCTACGCCGCCCTGCACGCGGCCAAGCGCGGCATCAAGGACGCGCTGAGCCCGCAGGTGCTCTTCGAGGACCTCGGCATGAAGTACCTGGGCCCGGTCGACGGCCACGACGTGGAGACCATGGAGGCCGCGCTGCGCCGCGCCCGCGACTTCGGCGGGCCGGTGATCGTGCACGCGGTGACCCGCAAGGGCAACGGCTACCCGCTGGCCGAGAACGACGAGTTCGACCAGATGCACCAGACCGACCCGATCGACCCCGACACCGGCGCGCCCCGCAAGTCCCGGGCGACGACGTGGACCCACGTCTTCGCCGACGAGCTGGCCCTGGTCGGCGCCGAGCGCCCCGAGGTGGTGGCGATCACCGCGGCCATGCTGCGCTCCACCGGGCTGGCCCCGTTCGCCGAGCGGTTCCCCGAGCGCTGCTTCGACGTGGGCATCGCCGAGCAGCACGCGGTGACCTCGGCGGCCGGGCTGGCGATGGCCGGGCTGCACCCGGTCGTCGCGATCTACTCCACGTTCCTCAACCGCGCGTTCGACCAGATGCTGATGGACGTCGCGCTGCACCGGCTCCCGGTGACCGTCGTGCTGGACCGCGCGGGCATCACCGGCCCCGACGGGGCCAGCCACCACGGCATGTGGGACCTGTCGATGCTGGGCATGATCCCGGGCATCCGCATCGCCGCCCCCCGCGACGCCGGGACGCTGCGCGCGGAGCTGCGCGAGGCCGTGGCCATCGACGACGGCCCCTCGGTGCTGCGCTTCCCCAAGGCCGCGGTGGGCCAGGACATCCCCGCCGTCGCCCGGCGCGGTCCGGTCGACATCCTGCACCAGTCCGGGCACAAGGACGTCCTGCTGGTGACGGTCGGCTCGTTCGCCGCGCTGGGGCTGGCCGCCGCTGAGCGGCTGGCCGACCAGGGCATCGGCGTCACCGTCGTGGACCCCCGCTGGGTCACCCCGGTCCCGGAGGAGCTGGCCGACCTGGCCGCCGAGCACCGCCTGGTCGTCACCGTGGAGGACTGCGGGCGCCACGGCGGGTTCGGCTGGGCGCTCGCGGCGCTGCTGCGCGATTCCGATGTGGACGTTCCCCTGCGGGACCTGGGCATTCCCAACGTCTTCCACGACCAGGGCACGCGCGACGAGGTGCTCTCCCGCCTGGGCCTGACCGCCCAGGACGTCGCCCGCCGGGTGACGGGCTGGGCATCGGACCTGATCGTGCGCTCGAGCGACGCCGAGCAGGAGCAGGCCGAGCTATAGCTCCCGGGTGCGGCCGTAGGCGAGCCTGGCGACCTGCTCCTCGTACTCGGCGCGGTCCTTGCGGTCCAGGGTCCTGGGCCGGCCGAGGGCGGCGGCGCGCCAGTACAGCGTGCAGCCCCACTCCAGCAGGAGCGCGCGCTCGGTGGCGGTCTCCAGGTCCGCGCCGTGGGTCAGGGCGCCGTGGTTGGCCATGAGGGCGGCTGTGCGCCCGTCCAGGGCGTCCAGGACGGCCTCGGCCAGCTCCGGGGTGCCGAACGTCCGGTAGGGCGCCACGCGGACCGTGCCGCCCAGTTCCATGAGCTGGTAGTGCACGCACGGCAGCTCGTCCAGGACCAGGGAGACCGCGGTCGCCATCGAGGCGTGGGTGTGGACCACCGCGCCCGCGCGGAACCTCCGGTACACGCCCAGGTGCAGGTCCAGCTCGGAGGTCGGGGCCAGCGTGCCCTCGACCACCTCGCCGTCGAGGGCGATGACGGTCACCTGCTCCGCGCGGACCTCGGCCAGCCGCATGCCGGTCGGGGTGATGGCCACCAGGTCGCCGTCCCGGGCGCTGATGTTGCCCGCCGTTCCCAGCACCATGCCCTCCGCGGCCAACCGCCGGGCCTGCCGGGCCACCTGTTCGCGCACCGCACGCAGCTTCATGGCCCTGATCATGCCCAAACGGGACGATGCCGCGGCAGGTGTGGCACGGTTGTGGGGTGCGAATTCTGATCGTGGAGGACGAGGAGCCCCTGGCCGAGGCCATCGCGCGCGGCCTGCGCCGCGAGGGGATGGCCGTGGACGTGGCGCTCGACGGTGACGAGGGCCACGAGAAGGCCAGCATCACCCGCTACGACGTCGTCGTCCTCGACCGCGACCTGCCCGGTATGCACGGCGACCAGCTGTGCCGGGAGATCGTCGCCTCCGGCGCGCTGACCAGGGTGCTGATGCTGACCGCCAGCGACGGCGTCGCCGAGCGCGTGGAGGGCTTGTCCCTCGGCGCGGACGACTACCTGGCCAAGCCGTTCGCCTTCCCGGAGCTGGTGGCCAGGGTGCGGGCGCTGGCCCGGCGGGCCACGCCGGTGACCCCGCCCGTGCTGGTCGCGGGCGACCTGGAGCTGGACCCGGCCCGGCGCACCGTCACCCGGGGCGGGCGGGCGGTGGAGCTGACGCGCAAGGAGTTCGGCGTGCTGGAGGTGCTGCTCGCCGCGCGCGGGTCGGTGGTCAGCAGCGAAGAGCTGCTGGAGCGGGTGTGGGACGAGAACGCCGACCCGTTCACCACCACGGTGCGGGTCACGGTGATGACGCTGCGCAAGAAGCTGGGCGACCCGGGGCTGATCGATACGGTGGTCGGCTCGGGCTACCGCGTGCGCGCGGGGAAGTAAGTGGGGCTGCGGGCCCGGATCACGCTGCTGACCACCGTGCTGGTGGCGCTGGTCAGCGCCCTGCTGCTGTGGCTGGGCTGGCTGCTCGCGGGCGGGGTCGTCGCCTCGGTGCCGTCGCTGCCGCCGGGGGAGACCGTGCTCGTCGGCGGGGTCCCGGTGGCGGCGGACAAGCTGGCCGAGGCCCTGGCCGACGACGCGCGGCAGCGGCTGCTGCTGGCGGGCTCGGTGGCGTTCGTGTGCGTCGTGGCGGCGACGGCGCTGCTGGCGTGGGTGGTCACCGGCCGGGTGCTGCGCCCGCTGCGGGAGGTGACCGGGACCGCGCACCGGCTGTCGGTGGAGTCCCTGGGCTCGCGCATCAACCACCGCGGCCCGCGCGACGAGGTCGCCGAGCTGGCCGACACCTTCGACGCGATGCTGGAGCGCCTGCAGGCCGCGTTCGCCACGCAGCGCCAGTTCGTCGCCAACGCCAGCCACGAGCTGCGCACCCCGCTGGCGGTGATCCGCACCGAGCTGGACGTCACCCTGGCCGACCCCGACGCCTCGGCCGAGGAGCTGCGGCGCATGGGCGAGGTCGTCCGCGCCGCGACCCTGCGCGCGGGCCAACTGGTCGAGGCCCTGCTGGTGCTGGCCCGCACCGATGGCCTGGGCGTCGGCGCCACCGGCCCGGTCGACCTGGCCATGGTCGTGTCCAACGCCTGGCGCGCGACCGCCGCCCACGCCACCACCCGCGCCCTGACCACCACCTTCCACACCGACCCGGTCATCGTCCTCGGCGACTCGGCCCTGCTGGAACGGGTGGCGGGCAACCTCCTGGAGAACGCGGTGCGGCACAACGTCGACGGCGGCTGGATCGACGTCCGCACCACCTACGATCCACAGTGGACAACCCTGCGCGTGGCATCGTCGGGCGCGGTGGTGCCCCCCGACCGCGTAGGCGAGCTGTTCGAGCCGTTCCGCCGGGGCGGGGTCGACCGAACCGCCCACAAGGGCACCGGCCTCGGCCTGTCCATCGTCCGAGCGGTGGTACGCGCGCACGGCGGCCGCGTGGCAGCCGAAGCCGTCCCCGGCGGCGGCCTGGCCGTGACCGTCAACCTCCCGACAATGCGCCCCTGACCCTGATTCTTGACCACGGCAATCAACTTGACGTGCCATGCGCAGGCTCACGACCTGCTCGCTGTGGTCATGGATGGGCGGGTGGAGGCCAGTCCTCTCCAAGCCGACGAAGGTCTTCCGACAGCCCCGGCGCCACATCGCTCCACGAGACCACCAGGAGTGGTGGCACGTGTTTCCTGGTCTGCG
Organism: Actinokineospora lacus; assembly: GCF_053813445.1. Classification (NCBI taxonomy): domain Bacteria; kingdom Bacillati; phylum Actinomycetota; class Actinomycetes; order Pseudonocardiales; family Pseudonocardiaceae; genus Actinokineospora; species Actinokineospora lacus. Next base: position 219,591 of record NZ_JBQERA010000006.1, on the reverse strand, counting down.
CGAGTTGGTGCGGTGGGGACGCAGGCGCTTGCGGAGTTGGAGGGCGGGGCTCAGGGAACCCGAGGGGCCAGGCGACTGGCGAGGGCTTGGGCGTCGACGGGGGCGCGGACTTTGGCGTCGTTGTCGAAGTAGGTGTAGACGTCGGCGTGGGTGCGCCATTCGCGGATCTTGGTGGCCCAGCGGTCCAGGGCTTTGTCGGTGTAGCCGCTGGTGTAGAGCTCCTCGTCGCCGTGGAGTCTGATGTAGACGAAGTCGGTGGTGACTTCCTCGATGTTGGGCCAGTCCCCGGCGGCGTCGGCGATGACGATGGCCGTGCGGTGGGCGCGCATGAGGGTGGTGAACTCCTGGCTGAGGAAGCCGGGGTGGCGGGGCTCGACGGCGTGGCGGAGGGGGCGGTCGGCGTCGGTGGTGGTGTGGGCGCGGCCTTCGAGGCGGTGGTCGTGGCGGGTGGCCAGGGCGGCGGCCTCCGCTGTGGTGCGGGGGAGCGCGGTGAGGAAGGCGTCGATGACGTCCGGCTCGAAGGGGAACGTGGCGGGCAGCTGCCAGAGGATCGGGCCGAGCTTGGGGCCCAGGGCGAGCAGGCCGGAGGCGAAGAAGTTCGCCATCGCCTCCTCGGCGTCGCGCAGCCGCTTCATGTGGGTGATGAACCGCGACCCCTTGACCGCGAACACGAAGTCCTCAGGGGTCTGATCGCGCCAGTTCTGGTAGCTGCTGGGCCGCTGGAGCGAGTAGAACGAGGCGTTGATCTCCACCGAGTTGAGGACGCCCGCCAGGTAGGCCAGTTCCTTCTTCTGCGGCACGCCCTTGGGATAGAACACGCCGCGCCAGGGCGGGTACACCCACCCCGACGTCCCGATCCGCACCGTGCCCGTCATCGGGGCATCATGGCCCAACCGCCCGGCGTCCGCTGGTGGCGGACGCCGGGCGGCCAATCGTCAGGCAGGGTCGTCAGGCCGGGACGGAGGCCACGCCCCGGGCCAGGAACGGCGTGCCGTTGACCTTCGCCGAGATGCCCTCGCGGTCCAGGAACGGCGTCGCGCCGCCCATCCAGAACGGCCAGCCCGCGCCGAGGATCATGCACAGGTCGATGTCCTGGGCCTCGGCCACGACACCTTCGTCCAGCATGATGCGGATCTCCTCCGCGACGCCCTCCAGCACGCGCCCGCGGACCTCGTCGCCGGTCAGCGGGGTGGCGCCGAACTCCCAGAGCGCGGCGACCTCCGGGTCGACGCTCTGGTTGCCCGCCGCGTCCCAGGTGTACACCGCGGTCTTGCCCGCCGCCACGAACCGCTTCATGTTCTCGCTGACGGTGAAGCGGTCGGGGAAGGCGCGGTGCATGGTCTCGGCGACGTGCAGCGCCACCGCCGGGCCGACGAGCTGGAGCAGCACCAGCGGGCTCATCGGCAGGCCGAGGTTCTCCGTGGCCCTGTCGGCCACCTCGAACGGCGTGCCCTCGTCGACGGCGCGCACGACCTCGCCCATGAAGCGGGTCAGCAGCCGGTTCACCACGAACGCCGGGGCGTCCTTGACCAGCACGCACGACTTGCGCAGGGACTTGCCCACCGCGAAGGCCGTGGCCAGGGTGGCGTCGTCGGTCTTCTCCGCGCGGACGACCTCCAGCAGGGGCATGACCGCGACCGGGTTGAAGAAGTGGAAGCCCACGACCCGCTCGGGGTGCTTCAGCCCGGCGGCCATCTCGGTGATCGACAGCGACGAGGTGTTCGTCGCGAGCACGCACGTCTCGCTCACGTGCGCCTCGACCTCGGCGAACACCTGCTGCTTGACCGAGAGCTCCTCGAACACGGCCTCGATGACGAAGTCGGCGTCAGCGAAGGCCGCCTTGTCCAGCGAGCCGCTGACCAGCGCCTTGAGCCGGTTGGCCGCGTCGGGGGAGACCCGCCCGCGGCCCGCGAGCTTGTCGATCTCGGCGTGGACGTAGGACACGCCCTTGTCCACCCGGGCCTGGTCGATGTCGGTGAGCACCACCGGCACCTTCAGTTGGCGGGCGAACAGCAGCGCCATCTGGCCGGCCATCAGGCCCGCGCCGACGATGCCGACCTTGGTCACCGGACGCGCCAGGCCCTTGTCGGGAGCACCCGCCGGGCGCTTGGCGCGCTTCTGCACGAGGGTGAACGAGTACAGGCCCGCGCGCAGCTCGTCGGTCATGAGCACGTCGGCCAGCGCCTCGGTCTCGGCGGCGTACCCGCGGTCGAGGTCGTTCTCCCTGGCCAGCTCCAGCAGTTCCACGGCCTTGAGCGCGCCGGGGGAGGCGCCCTTGGTCTTGTCCCACACCAGCGCCTTGGCCCGCGCCACCGCGGCGTCCCAGCCCGCGCCCCGGTCGATCTCGCGGCGCGCCGGGGTGACCGAGCCGTCGAGCACCGCGGCCAGCCAGCGCAGCGACTCCTCGATGAAGTCGGCCGAGCCCAGCAGCACGTCGGCGATCCCGAGGTCGGCGGCCTGCTTGGGCTTGAGCATCCGGTTCTGGCTCAGCGCGTTCTCGAAGATCACCGTGACGGCGGCGTCCGGGCCGATCAGGTTCGGCAGCAGCTGCGTGCCGCCCCAGCCGGGGAACAGGCCGAGGAACACCTCGGGCAGCGCGATGGCCGCGGTGTTGTCGCTCAGCGTCCGGTAGTGGCACGACAGCGCCAGCTCCAGCCCGCCGCCCATCACCGCGCCGTTGACGAAGGCGAAGGTCGGCACGGGGGAGTCGGTCAGGCGGCGGAACACCGCGTGGCCCGCCTCGGCGATCTTGTGCGCCAGCGCCCGGTCCGCCACCTGCTCCACACCGGACAGGTCAGCGCCCACGGCGAAGATGAACGGCTTGCCGGTCACCGCGACCGCGGCGGGCTCGGCGGCGAACGCGGCGTCCAGCGCCTCGTTGAGGCTCACCAGGCTCTGCGGCCCGAAGGTCGACGGCCGGGTGTGGTCGTGGCCGTTGTCCAGGGTGATCAGCGCGACCGGCTTGGCCACGCCGGGGACGCTGACGAGGCGGGTGACCGCCCGGGTCACCACCTCGTCGGGGAAGGCCGTCGCGGCCTCGTCCTTGGTGAACATCACTTGCCCCCGTTCCAGTGCGGGTTCTCCCAGATGACCGTTCCGCCCATGCCGATCCCGACGCACATGGTGGTCAGGCCGTAGCGCACGTCGGGGCGCTCGGCGAACTGGCGCGAGAGCTGCGTCATCAGCCGCACGCCGGAGGAGGCCAGCGGGTGCCCGCAGGCGATCGCGCCACCCCACTGGTTGACCCGCGGGTCATCGTCGGCGATGCCGAAGTGGTCGAGGAACGCCAGCACCTGCACGGCGAACGCCTCGTTGACCTCGAACAGGCCGATGTCCCCGATGGACAGCCCGGCCCGGGACAGCGCCCGCTCCGTGGCGGGCACCGGGCCGATGCCCATCACCTCGGGCTCGACGCCGGTGAAGGCGTAGCCCACCAGGCGCATGCCGACCGGCAGGCCCAGCTCCCGCGCGGTGGCCTCCTCGGCCAGGATGCAACCGGTGGCGCCGTCGTTGAGACCGGCGGCGTTGCCCGCGGTGACCCGCCCGTGCGGACGGAACGGGGTCTTGAGCTTGGCCAGCGTCTCGACCGTCGTGCCCGGGCGCGGCGGCTCGTCCTCGGTGGCCAGGCCCCAGCCCAGCTCGGCGGAGCGGGTGGCGACCGGGACCAGCTCGGGCCCGATCTTGCCCGTCTTGACCGCCTCGGCGAAGCGCTCCTGGCTGCGCGCGGCGTAGGCGTCGCAGCGGTCCTTGGTCAGGTGCGGGTAGCGGTCGTGCACGTTCTCCGCGGTCTGGCCCATGATCAGCGCGGTCGGGTCGACCAGCTTGTCGGCCACGATCCGCGGGTTGGGGTCGACGCCCTCGCCCATCGGGTGGCGGCCCATGTGCTCGACGCCGCCCGCGATCACGATGTCGTAGGCGCCGAAGGCGATGCCGCTGGCGGTGGTGGTCACCGCGGTCATCGCGCCCGCGCACATGCGGTCGATGGCGAAGCCGGGCACCGACTTGGGCAGGCCGGACAGCAGCGCCGCCGTCCGCCCGATGGTCAGGCCCTGGTCGCCGATCTGGGTGGTGGCGGCCACGGCCACCTCGTCCACCCGCTCCGGCGGGAGCTCCGGGTGCCGCCGCAGCAGTTCACGGATGACCTTCACGACGAGGTCGTCGGCGCGGGTCTCGGCGTAGATGCCTTTCGGGCCTGCCTTGCCGAACGGCGTGCGGACGCCGTCGACGAAGACCACGTTCCGAACGGCGCGCTCGGCTGCGGGTGCAGCGGGTGCGGCCACGGGTGCTCCTTCACATTGGACTACTCACCGGTAACAATGCTAGCGCCAGTTACCCATCGGTAGCGCTGAGCTGTTCGCCACGATCGTGCCCGCCGCCGTCGATGCGCAGCAGGCCGGTCATCTCCCACAGGGTCGAGGTGAAGAACTCGTCGGCGGGGTCGGCGCTGCCCTTGAGCTGACCGAACAGCTCGAAGCTGAGCATCCCGAACAGCTGCGTCCAGGCGATCATCACCCGGGCCAGCGCGCCGGGCGCGATGGAGCTGCCGATGACGGCCGCGGTCTCGGTCATCTGCTGGCGCAGAGCGGTGCTCACCGGTGAGTCCGGCGCTCTCTCCGCGATTCTGACCAGCACTTTCGGCACTCGGGACGCGGGCGTGATGGTGTCCTGCGGCGCCTGGTAGCCCTGGATGGGGGAGCCGTAGATCAGCATGTACTCCGACGGGTTGCGCAGCGCCCAGTCCCGGATCGCGTGGCAGACGAGCAGCCAGCGCCGCGACGGCGGCGCCGAGGGGACGTCGGCCTGCTCGGCGGCGGCGCCGAGAGCGTTGTACGCATCGATGATCAGTGCCGTCAGCAGGTCGTCCCGGCTGGGGAAGTACCGGTAGATCGCCGAGGACGCGAACCCGACGGCCCGCGCGACCCCGCGCAGGGACAGGCTGTGCGGCCCGCCCTCCCGCAGCTGGGCGCGCGCCTCGTCCTTGATCTCCTGGACTATCTCCGCGCGAGCCCGCTCACGCGCCGTCCGTGCGGCTGTCATGGTCCAACACCCTACGCGGATCGCTGCACGCAATTGAGAGCACTGCTCTTGACCGCACTCGATTGAGTGGTGTTCACTGATCTCAGACGAGAGCAGTGCTCTCGTAACACCGTTCCGAGGAGAGACCATGAGCTACCAGAAGCCCGGCTCGTTCACCCGCCGCGTGTTCAACCCGCTGGTGGCGTTCCTGGTGCGGCGAGGTGTCAACGTCGCGGGCTCGCGCGTCCTGACCGTGCGCGGCCGCAAGTCAGGGGAGCCTCGATCCACCCCGGTCAACCTGCTGGCCCTCGACGGCGAGCGCTACCTCGTCGCCCCGCGCGGGCACACCCAGTGGGTCAGGAACCTGCGGGCGGACGGCGTCGGCGAGCTGAGCCTGGGCACGAGGACCGAGCGGTTCAGCGCCACCGAACTCGACGACGGCGCCAAGCCGGTGATCCTGCGCGCGTACCTCAAGCGGTGGGCCTGGGAGGTCGGCGTGTTCTTCGACAAGGTCGACGCCAAGTCCCCTGACGCCGAGCTGCTGCGAGTGGCGCCGGACCACCCGATCTTCCTGATCAAGCCCGCGGTCTAGCTTCAGGCGTGGGCGTGCAGCGCCTTGGTGAGGGCGGGCTCGGCGAGGGCGATCTGCCACTCGCGGGCGCCGCCCGCCCGCAGGGCCGCCGTGACGGAGTCGGGGTCGACGGGCTGCGGCGGGGTCCAGCAGGTGCGGCGGACCAGGTCGGGCTGCAGGAGGTTCTCCACGGGGAGCCGGTTGGCCTCGGCCAGCGCGGTCAGCGCCGTGCGGGCGGCGGCCAGGCGGGCCGCGGCGTCGGGGTCCTTGTCCGACCAGCGGTTCGGCGGCGGCGGGCCGTCGGCCGGGGGTGACGGGTCGGGCAGCTCGTCCTTGGGCAGCCGGGCGGCGGTGCGCAGGGCCCGCATCCACGTGCCGGACATGCGGCGCTGGGCGCGTCCCCGGAACACCGGCAGTTGCAGCAGGGCGGGCTCGTCCTCGGGGTTGGCCGCGGCGGCGGCCACGATCGCGGTGTCGGGCAGGACCCGCCCGGGCGCGATGTCACGCTGGCGGGCCAGGGTGTCGCGCGTCTCCCACAGCGCCCGCACGGCGGCCAGGCCGCGAGCCGAGCGCACCCCGTGGATGCCCGACGTGCGCCGCCACGGCTCCTTGCGCGGCGGGGGCGGCGGGGCCGTGCGCAGCGCCTCGAACTCCTCCAGCGCCCACTCCAGCTTTCCCTGCGCCCGCAGCTCCTCCTCAAGAGCGTCGCGCAATGGGACCAACAACTCGACGTCCAGCGCCGCGTAGTCCAGCCAGTCCTGCGGCAGCGGGCGCCGCGACCAGTCGGCGGCCCCGTGGCCCTTCTCCAGCTTGTAGCCCAGCAGCAGCTCCACCAGCGTGCCCAGGGCGACTCGCTCGAACCCGGCGAGGCGGCCCGCCAGCTCGGTGTCGAAGAGCCGCGGCGGGCGCAGGTTCAGCTCCGCCAGGCACGGCAGGTCCTGGGAGGCGGCGTGCAGCACCCACTCGTCAGTGGCCAGTGCGGCGATCAGGGGGTCGATCCGGTCGTCAACGGCGACGGGATCGATGAGGAAGGTACCGGCGCCTTCACGGCGCACCTGCACCAAATACGCCCGCTGGGAATAGCGGTAGCCCGAGGCGCGCTCGGTGTCGACCGCGATGGGCCCCTGGCCCGCTGCGATCTTCTCCGAGGCCCGCAGCAGTGCGGCGTCGTCCGCGACCACGTCCGGCGTGCCGTCCGCGGGCTCGGTGAGCAGCACCGGGATGACTTCGGGTCCTTTGCCGGGTGTGGTCACGGCGCATGACCATACGGCAAGGACGTTGGCCAAGCGTGCGGTTCAGCAGCAGTCGGGTGGTTGGGCCATGCCCAGCCCAGCCACCCGACTGCTGATGTCTAACGGATCACTCCGGCACGCATGGCCAGAGCGACCATCTGGGCGCGGTCACCGGTACCCAACTTGCGGCCTATCCGCGAGAGGTGCGACTTCACCGTCAGTGCTGACAGGTTCAGCGCCTCGCCGATCTCCTTGTTGGACTGCCCGTCCGCGACCAGCTGGAGCACCTCGACCTCACGAGCGGAGAGCTCGCGCGGCGTGTTGTCGGTGCCCGGCACCCGGGTGCCCGTGGCGAGGACCGGCGCGACGCTCGGGTCGGCGTAGACGCCGCCTTCGAGCACACGTCGGACCCCGTCGGTCACCACTACCGGCGACGCGGACTTCAGCAGGTACGCCTGGGCGCCCGCTTGGAAGGCCGATCGAACGGCGTAGGGGTCGTCGGACGAGGCGAGCACGACGATCCGCGGCCAACCGTGGCTGCGGAGCTCCGTGACCAGCTCGATCCCGCTGCCGTCCGGCAACCCGAGGTCGAGGATCGCCAAGTCGCAAGGCCCTGTGGCCTGCGCTCGCGCTCTCGCCTCGGCCACCGTGGCGGCCTCATGCACAGTGCCGGCGCCCATCTGGGTCAACCGGGCTGCTATCGCCTCCCTCAAGAGCGGGTGGTCATCGACCACCAGCACGGAAAAAAGCTCTTCCCGCGGGTGCGGGACCATGTTCGCCGGCAAGGAGCCGGCTGGCGTGGTTCGGACGGCCTGACCTAAGCCGACGGCAGCCACGTCACTACCTCCCTGGAGTCGGTCGTTGCCCCCCGACCGGCACTGGGACTTTCGACCAAACAGCCGCGCCGCCGTTGGACCGAAAGTGGTGTCGACACGGGCAGCCTAGCCGCCCAAGCGGGTTAGCGGGACGATCAATCGGGTATCTATCCGATCGGGTTGTGACAGACGGCAGTTTTCGTAACACGTTCGGGTGACTCGCCGACTGGTGACGTAACGGAGAGGTCTAGCTACACGATGAAACGGAGTCGCGGGTAGTGGCAGAGCAGTCCCTCAGGCGCGCCCGCAGCCTTCTGGAGACCGTCCCACTGATTGACGGTCACAACGATCTGCCGTGGACGCTGCGTGACCGGTTCGGCTCCGACCCGGCATCCGCGCTCGCCGCCATCGACCTCGCCGTCGAGCAGCCCGCCCTGCACACCGACCTGGTTCGGCTGCGCCGCGGGCAGGTGGGCGGGCAGTTCTGGTCGGTCTACGTCCCGAGCACGCTGAGCGGGCCCGAGGCCGCCACCGCCGTGCTGGAGCAGATCGAGCTGGTGCACGCCCTCGTCGGGCGGTATCCCGAGCTGCGCCTGGCCCGCACGGCGGACGAGGTCGAGGCCGCCTTCGCCGAGGGCCGGATCGCCTCCCTGATCGGCGCCGAGGGCGGGCACTGCATCGCCGAGTCCCTGGGCGTGCTGCGCGCGCTGCACCGACTCGGTCTGCGGTACCTGACCCTCACTCACAACGACAACACGCCGTGGGCGGACTCGGCGACCGACGAGCCCGCGGTGGGCGGCCTCTCGCCGTTCGGGGAGCGGGTCGTCGCCGAGCTCAACCGCCTCGGCGTGCTCGTCGACCTCTCCCACGTGGCGGCCACCACGATGCACGCCGCGCTGAACGTCACCCGGGCGCCGGTGATCTTCAGCCACTCCTCCTGCCGGGCGGTCACCGACCACGTGCGCAACGTGCCCGACGACGTGCTCGAACGCCTCCCGGGCAACGGCGGTGTCGTGATGGTCACATTCGTCGCGTCGTTCGTCTCCCAGGCGGTCGCCGACTGGGACGGCGGCGCGGGCGGCACGCCGCCGCGGGCCACCCTCGCCGACGTCCTCGCCCACCTCGACCACGCGCGCGAGGTGGTGGGCGTCGACCACATCGGCATCGGCGGGGATTACGACGGATGCGCCGACCTGCCCGTGGGCCTGGAGGACGTCAGTGCCTACCCCGGATTGTTCGCGGCGCTCCTGGAGCGCGGCTGGAGTGCGTCCGACTGCGCCAAGGTTGCTGGCCGTAACGTCCTACGTGTGCTCCGGGCGGCGGAAGAAACTGCCGCCGAGCGGTCGTAAGCGGCAACGGGTAATGGGAAAAACTGGCAACAGGTAAAAAGTGCCGGTGTGCCGTTGTGGCTCGGCAACTGGCAACCGGTAAGCCGCTCCCCTTGGGCCGATCTGACTACCGTCAGGCTGCCGGACGACCTTGGGGAAGGGACGTGTTGGGTGTGAACCGATCCATCAGAGGGGCTCGGCTGCTGCGGCTGACCGCCGCGCTCGGGCTCACCGGGGCCGTGGTGGCGGGCATCACCGCCGCCCCCGCGGCGGCCGACGACGGCGTGCTCAGGGCGGACCACGCCCTCGCGCGCAACTGCTTCGCCGAGCTGCTGCCCGCGAACGCGCGCGGCACCGCCCACCGCGAGGTCACCGCGGGCGCCGACGGGCTCGTCCAGGCCCGGCTGGCCCCGCACGGCGGCGGCGTCGGCGACTGGGACGTGGCCGTCTTCGACAGGGGGACCAGGGAGCTGGTGGCCGCGTCGGCCGGCCTGCGCGCGGTCGAGCTGGCCGAGAGCTTCGTCGGCGCGGGCCAGGAGCTGGTCGTGCAGGCGTGCCGGTACGGGGGCTCGGCCCGGTCGGTGCGCCTCGGCGTCGACTTCCTCGCCGTGCCCGCGGCCGGGGCCGCCCAGCGCGCCGACATCGTCCGCGTGCAGACCCCGACCCGGGCCCACAAGGACCGCCTGCTCGCCCTGGACCTCGACCTGACCGAGAAGGCCGACGCGACCGGCGTCGAGGTCGTGCTCGCCACCGAGGAGGACCGGGCGACGCTGGCGGCCAGCGGCCTCGCCTCGACCGTCGTGCGCGCGGACATCTCCGCCCGCTCGGTGGCCAACGCCGAGACCGACCGCCGCTACGCCGACCGCGTCGAGCGGTCCGCGCTGCCCTCGGGCCGCACCGCCTACCGGCACCTCTATGAGTACGAGTACGAGATGAAGGACCTCGCCCGGCGCAATCCGAGCCTGGTCCGGGTGTTCACCCTGCCCGAGCAGACCTGGGAGGGCCGCGACGTCCTCGGCGTGGAGATCGCCGCCGACGTGCACAACCTGGCCGACGGCAAGGCCGTGTCCTTCACCATGGGCATCCACCACGCGCGCGAGTGGCCCGCGGGCGAGCACGCGATGGAGTGGGCGCACGAGCTGGTCAACGGCTACCGCGCCGACGCCCGCATCCGGTCGCTGGTGGGCAAGACCCGCTCCATCGTGGTCCCGATCGTCAACCCGGACGGGTTCTCGGTCTCCCGCGAGGCCGAGCCGCGCGGGGACTTCACCCGCTTCGACTACGAGATGAAGCGCAAGAACTGCAACGTCAACGACTCGCCCGCCGAGCTGCGGACCGGGACCTGCGCCGACAACCCGGCCGGGCGGCTGCGCGGCACCGACCCCAACCGCAACTACGCCGGGTTCTGGGGCGGTGCGGGCGCCTCGACCAACTGGAGCAGCGACACCTTCCGCGGCTCCGGGCCGTTCTCCGAGCCCGAGACGCGCAACGTCCGGTCGCTGGTGTCGACCCGGCAGGTGACCAACCTGATCACCCTGCACACGTACTCCAACCTGGTGCTGCGCGTGCCGGGCGTGGCCGACGTGCGCCCGCCGCTCGACGAGCCCGCCTACAAGGCCCTCGGCGACCTCATGGCCTCCCGCAACGGGTACGTCAGCCAGCCGTCCTGGCAGCTCTACGACACCACGGGGTCCACAGAGGACTGGTCGTACTTCGCCACCGGCGGCTGGGGCTTCACCTTCGAGATCGGGCCGGACGAGTTCCACCCGCCGTTCCAGGCAGGCGTCGTGGCCGAGTACGCGGGCCTGGCGCCCGCGGCGGGCGCGGGCCGGGGCGGCAACCGGGCCGCCTTCCTGGACATGCTGGCCAACGCCGCCGACCCCGCCGCGCACTCCACGCTGATCGGCTCGGCGCCGAAGGGGCACACGCTCCAGCTGCGCAAGACCTTCCAGACGCCGACCTCGCCCGTGCGCCAGCCCGACGGGACCATCGGCTCGCCCCTCTACGTCACCGACACCCTGACCTCCTCGCTGGCGGCCACCGGCGGGCGGTTCAGCTGGGCGGTCAACCCCTCCACCCGCCCGTTCGTCGCGGGCCGCTACGGCAGGGTGCCGCAGGGGCCCGCCCAGCAGCCGGTCCTGCTGACCAACCCGCCGGGCATCCCCGCGGAGAACCCCGACTTCCCCGGCGACATGACCGGCGAGGTCATCCCGTTCCGCGTGGACGGCCTGCCCGCGGTCGACAACGGCAGGCTGACGGTGTCGGTGAAGTGGGCGACGCCGGAGACCGACTGGGACCTCTACGTGCTCGACGCCTCCGGGGCGGTCGTGACCTCCTCGGCCAACGGCGGGACCACCACCGAGAACGCGGTCATGTTCGACCCGCCCGCCGGGGACTACCGCGCGGTGGTGGTCAACTACTCCCAGGCCGACCCCGCGTCCCCGGACGACTGGTCCGACCTGCGGGTCGACTTCGCCGCGCCGCAGCCGCCCGTCTACGGCCCCAAGGAGGCGTACACCCTGACCTGCTCGGACCGCAGGGGCAGGCTCGTGGGCATCGCCGAGGTCTTCGCCGACCGCGGCCAGACCGTCGACGTCGGCCAGGTCTGCACCCGTTCGGCGCGGGAGGCGAAGGGCCGCTGAGTGAGGGGGGCGCTGAGTCGGGGGCCTGGGTCGGGGCCTTGAGTCAGCGCCCGAGTCGGGCCCAGCCGAGACCTGGGGTCCGCGGCGGCCATCCCCGTCGCCGCCGCGGACCCGTCTCTCACGCGGGCTGCGGCACCGCGGCCATCAGCGCGTGGAAGTGCTGGGGCTCGTGCGTGGAGAACAAGCCGTACCAGGCGGCCAGCGCGGCCGGGCTCAGCACGCCGAGGCGTTCCAGGACCGCGCGGGCGAACTCCAGGGGGGCCACGCCGGTGGCGGTGACCAGGTCGCCGTCGATGACCGCCGGATCGGTGCGGTACAGGCCCGCGCCGGTGTAGGTGGGAACCATCGCGGCCAGGGCGTTCGGGTCGTTGCTGGTATGGGCGCGGGTGTCCAGCAGCCCGGCCGCCGCCAGGGCCACGGTCGCGCCGCAGATGGCGGCCACCGGGACGCCCGCGACGAGGAACTCGGCGGCCTTGGCCGCGGCGGGCGCGTGCTCCGGGGCGTCCCAGATCTCCGCGCCGGGCAGGACCAGCAGCGCGCTCTCCTCCGGGGCGAGCTCGGACAGGGCCAGGTCCGGGGTGATCGTGAGGCCGCCCATGGTGCGGACCGGCTCGCGGGTCGCGCCGACGGTGCGCACGGGCAGGGCGGTGCCGGGCTCGGCGAAGAAGCGGCCGGTGTTCAGCTCCGCGCTCAGGTAGCCGACCTCCCAGTCGGCCATGGTGTCCAGGACGTACAGGTGTGCGCTCGTCATGATCCGACACTAACCGCGGGCACCGACAGTCCCCGGCAGGCCGATCACTCGCCTTGGCGCTGGCTGAACAGGGCGACCCCGACCGGCGGCAGCCCCACCACGCTGGCCATCAGGTCGCAGAACGCCTCGCCGTGGGGGGCCAGGTCCTCGGTGCGCGGGGTCCAGGAGGCGCGCAGCTCCAGGTCGTCGGTGCGGGCCGGGCCCGCGATGTCGCCGAAGCGGGCGGAGGAGGTGTCGGTGACCGTGCCGCCCAGGGCGGTGTGCTCCGCGCCCGCGGCGGCGAGCGCGTCGGTCAGCCACGACCACCCGACGCTGGGCAGCAGCGGGTCCTCGGCCAGTTCGGCGTCCAGCTCCGCGCGGACGTAAGCCACCAGGCGCAGGACGCCGTCCCACGCCTGCTGGCCGTCGGGGTCGTGCAGCAGGATCAACCGACCGGTGGCGTGGACGTCGCCGGGGCCGCTGGCCTCGGCGGTGAGGGCGTACGCGAACGGCGCCAGCCGCTGCGGCGCGCGGACCTCGGCGAGCTGCAGCTCCCGGCGCGGGCGCAGCGACCGCAGCGCCGCGACGGCCCGGACGAATATCTCAGGCGCTGGCGTCTCGGTCACGACTGGTAACTGTAGGACCACCCGAGACGGTGAGTGGGGATGGCGCGCCGGGCAACAGGGCAACCCACGGTACGAGTGCGGGGTCCGCCACCGGCCCGCGAGGACCGTGGCACGATGACGGTGCCATGACTGACACAGCGGACATCCAGGCGGGCCGGCGGTCGCCCGCCCGCAGGCACCTTCCCGACGCCCCCTTCCTGGTGGCCGCCCGCGGCGGGACCCCGAGCCACGTGCCGGTGTGGTTCATGCGCCAGGCCGGGCGCTCGCTCCCGGAGTACCGGGCGCTGCGCGAGGGCAGGCCCATGCTGACCGCCTGCTTCGACCCGGAGCTGGTCCGCGAGGTCACCCTCCAGCCCGTGCACCGCCACCGCGTCGACGCGGCCATCCTGTTCAGCGACATCGTGGTGCCGCTGGTCGCCGCGGGCATCGACCTGGACATCGTCGCGGGCACCGGTCCCGTGGTCGCCCGCCCGGTGCGCACGCCGCAGGCCGTCGCCGAGCTGCCGAGCCTGGACCCGGCCGCGGTCGAGCCGGTCGCCGAGGCCGTGCGGCTGCTGACCGCCTCGCTCGGGGACACCCCGCTGATCGGCTTCGCGGGCGCGCCGTTCACCCTGGCGTCCTACCTGGTCGAGGGCGGGCCCAGCCGCAACCACGAGCACACCAAGGCCCTGATGTACTCCGACCCGGACACCTGGCACACGCTGCTGGACCGGCTCGCCGACATCACCCTGGAGTTCCTGCGCGTGCAGCTCGCCGCGGGCGTGGACGCCGTGCAGCTGTTCGACTCGTGGGCGGGCGCGCTGTCCGAACGCGACTACCGCGAGTACGTCCTGCCACACTCCACGCGCGTCCTGTCCGGACTGGCCGACGCGGACGTGCCGCGCATCCACTTCGGCGTCGGCACCGCCAACCTCCTGGGCGCGATGCGGGAGGCGGGCGCCGACGTGGTCGGGGTCGACTGGCGCACCCCGCTCGACGAGGCCGTGCGCCGCGTCGCCGCGGCCCGGGGAGAGTTCCGGACCGGGCCGGTCGTGCAGGGCAACCTCGACCCGGCCGTGCTGTTCGCCGGGGACGACGCGGTGCGCGCGCACGCCGAGCGGATCGTCGCCGAGGGGCGCGCGGCCGACGGCCACGTGTTCAACCTCGGCCACGGCGTGCTGCCGCAGACCGACCCCGAGGTCCTGACCCGGCTGGTGGAGCTGGTGCACGCCCTGCCAGTGCGATGATCGCCGTCGTCGGCGGCGGCATTTCCGGGCTGGCCGCGGCGCACCGGCTGCGGGCCCTGCTCGGGCCGGGCGCCGACATCGTCGTGCTGGAGCAGTGCGGGCGCCTCGGCGGCAAGCTGTGCACCATCGAGATCGCGGGCACGCGCTTCGACGTGGGCGCGGAGGCGTGGCTGAACCGCAGGCCCGAGGTCGCCGACCTGGTCGCCGAGCTGGGCCTCGGCGGGATCGTGCACCCGAGCGGGGCGCGTTCGGCGGTGCGGGCGGGCGGGAACACCCGGCTCATCCCCGGCGGCACCATGCTGGGGCTGCCCGCCGACCCGGCCGCCGTCGCCGACCTGCTCTCCGCCGATGGGCTCAGGCGCGTCGAGGCGGAGGCCGGGCTGCCACCGGTCCGCCTCGGCCCCGACGCCGCCCTCGGGCCGCTGCTGCGCGAGCGCTACGGCGACGAGCTGACCGACCGGCTGGTCGACCCGCTGCTCGGCGGGGTGTACGCGGGCAGCGTGGACCGGCTCGGGCTGCGCGCCACCATGCCCCCGATCGCCGCCGCGCTGGACAGGGGCGCCGGGTCGCTCACCGCCGCCGCGCGGGCCGTCCTGCGCCCGTCGACCGGCGAGCCCGTCTTCGCCACCCTCGACACCGGCCTGGCCACGCTGGTCGAGCGCCTCGCGGTGGCCGCGGAGGTTCGGCTGGGCACTGTCGTGCGGGACCTGGAGCGCACCCCGACCGGCTGGCGGCTGACCGTGGGCCCGTCCTCGGAGGTGCTCGACGCCGAGGCCGTCGTGCTCGCGGTGCCGCCGCCCGCGGCCCGGCGGCTGCTGGGCCGGGCGGCGCCCGCCGCGTCCGCCGCGTACGGGCGCGTCGAGCTGGCGTCGATGGCGGTGGTAGCGCTGGCCCTGCCCGAGGGCACGGAACTGCCGGGCACCTCCGGGCTGCTGGTCGGCGCGGGGGAGCGGCGCGCGGACGGGCGGCCGTACGCGGTCAAGGCGTTCACATACTCGGCCACCAAGTGGGCCCGCCCCGGGCCGGTGCTGGTGCGCGGGTCGGTCGGGCGCTTCGGTGACCCCGGCGCGCTGCGCCTGACCGACGACGAGCTGGTCGCGGCCGTGCGCGCCGACCTCGCCGAGCTGGCGGGCGTGCGCGCCGCGCCGGTCGAGGCCGCGGTGCGGCGCTGGGGTGGCGGGCTGCCCCAGTACGGGGTCGGGCACACCTCGCTGGTCGCCGAGATCGAGCGCGCCGTCGCCGCCGAGCCGGGCCTGGCGGTGGCGGGCGCCCCCCTGCACGGCGTCGGGCTGCCCGCCTGCGTCGGGACCGGTGACGCCGCCGCCCGACGTGTCGCCGCCCACCTGCTGGCCGTGCGCTGAGAGTGGGACGATGGCGGTATGGCCCGCCTGAACTACACCGAGCTGAACGACACGATCCGGTACACGATGTGGTCGGTCTTCCGCATCACGCCCGGCACGCTGCCCCCCAACCGCGGCCCGGCCGCCACCGAGGCGCAGTCCTACCTGGACGCGCTGGGCGACAAGGGGGTCGAGGTGCGCGGCGTCTACGACCTCGCGGGCCTGCGCGCCGACGCCGACTACATGATCTGGTGGCACTCCGAGGCCATCGAGGACCTGCAGGCCGCCTACACCTGCTTCCGGCGCACCGAGCTGGGCCGGGCGTCGTCGCCGGTGTGGAGCCAGGTGGCGCTGCACCGGCCCGCCGAGTTCAACCGCAGCCACATCCCCGCCTTCCTCGCGGGCGAGGAGGCGCGCAAGTACGTGTGCGTGTACCCGTTCGTGCGGTCCTATGAGTGGTACCTGCTGCCGGAGGAGGAGCGCCGCAAGATGCTCGCCGACCACGGCAAGGAGGCCCGCGACTACCCGGACGTGCGCGCCAACACGGTGTCCTCTTTCGCCTTGGGCGACTACGAGTGGATCCTCGCCTTCGAGGCCGACGAGCTGCACCGCATCGTCGACCTCATGCGGCACCTGCGCGGCACCGAGGCGCGGCGCCACGTCCGCGAGGAGATCCCGTTCTACACCGGTACCCGCGTGCCCGCGGCGGAACTGGTAGCCAACCTGCCATAATCGTTGTGCGACAAGGGCTTCCGGGAATTGTCGGTGGCCGGGTCTAGCGTGGGCCGCGTTCTGATTTCCCCCCACGCTGGAAGGTTCGATCATGGTCATCCGCACAACCGCGTGGCCCGCGGGCACCCCGTGCTGGCTCGACGTGAGCACCGACGTCGACCGCGCGATGGCGTTCTACGGCACGGTGTTCGGCTGGAAGTTCGAGATCGGCGGCCCCGAGGTCGGCGGCTACGCGATGGCCAGCAAGGACGGCCACGTCGTCGCGGGCGTCGGGCCCCGCCAGGACCCCGACCAGCCGTCACTGTGGACGACGTACCTGGCCACCGACGACGTCGACGCCAGCGCCAAGGCCATCGCCGAGGCGGGCGGCCAGGTGTCGTACGGGCCCGTGGACGTCATGGACAAGGGCCGCATAGCGATCGCGCTCGACCCGCAGGGCGCGGTGTTCGGGCTCTGGCAGGCAGGCACCAACACCGGCGTCGACCTGGCCAACGAGCCCGGCTCGCTGGTGTGGAACGAGCACATGAGCGAGCAGTTCGACGCGGCGAAGGAGTTCTACGCCGCGGTGTTCGGCTACACCTACCAGGACGTCGAGGGCGCCGAGGGCAAGTACTGCACGGTCCACGCGCCCGGCGCGAGCGACCCGGTGGCCGGGATGGGCGCCGGTGGCGGGCCCGCCTGGTCGGCCTACCTCCAGGTCGAGGACACCGACGCGGCCATCACCACCATCACCGGCCTGGGTGGCTCGGTGCTCACCCCCGCCGAGGACACCCCGTTCGGCCGCATGGCGGTCGTGGCCGACGACCAGGGCACGCCCTTCAGCATCATCGGCACGCCTTCGGCCTGACGGCCCCACAGCGGCGACCCGGGGCGCGGGGGCGTCCCGGGCCTCAGCGCCGCCATCACGAGCCCTCCGACCACGAGCGCCGCGATCCTGGGCGCCGCGATCCCAGGCGCCGCGACGATCAGCGCCGCGACCACGACCGCTCTGCCCACGAGCGCCGCGACCACGACCGCTCTGCCCACGAGCGCCGCGATCCCGACCGCTATGACCGTCAGCGCTTCGATCTCCAGCGCTCCGACCTCCAGTGCTCCGATTTCTAGCGCTCCGACCTCCAGCGCTTCGACCACCAGCGCGTGGGCCGGGGGGCGCCGATCGCCCAGTCGCGGAAGGCTTTGGCGTCCGCGCGGGCGCGCGTGCCCGCCTGCCGCGGGTTGGCCTTGGCGTAGGCGTCGAACAGCTCGCGGTAGCGGTCGCCGAGGTCGGCCGCGGTCTCCGGGTCGAGCATGGCGTTGACCCTGCGGCGCTTGGCCAGCAGCGCGTCGGCCTCCACGGCGAGCAGGCGCTCGTCGAAACCCGCCGGGGGCGGTCCTCCCGCGAGGACCGCTCTCAGGAGCTCGCCCTGGCGCCGGGCCAGCTCCTCGCGGGCGCTCACGCCGCCACGATCGCGCGGATGGCGGCGAGTTCGGCGGCCAGGTCCTCGTCGGCGGGGTAGTGGTCGTCGCGCTCCAGCAGCACTCCTGGGGGTGTGCTCCTGGAGCACAGCTCACGCAGGAGGTCGAGCACCTCGGCGGGCACCGGGTGCGCGTGCGAGTCGTGGTAGACGCCCGCGTGCTCGTAGCCGCCCGCGACGTGCACGTAGGCGACCCGCTCCAGCGGGAGGCCGTCGAGCAGGGCGTCGAGGTCGTGGCCGAGGTTGCGGGCGTTGGCCCACATGTTGGCCACGTCCAGCAGCAGCAGGCAGTCGGTGCGCTCGGCCAGCTCGGTCAGGAACTGCGCCTCGGTGAGCTCGGCGTCGGGCCACTCCAGCAGGGCGGCGATGTTCTCCAGGGCCAGCGGGACACCGAGGACGTGCTGGGCCTCGGTGATGTTCGCGGTCAGGACGTCCAGGGCGACGCGGGTCCTGGGGACCGGCATGAGGTGCCCGGAGTCGAGGCCGCCCGCCCGGACGAAGCACACGTGGTCGCTCACCATCGGGGCGCCGACCAGGTCCGCGACGGCGGCCAGGTGTTCCACCCTGGCCACGTCGACCGGGTCGGCGCCGCCGAGGGACAGGGAGACGGCGTGCGGGAGCACGGGGACACCGCGGGATCGGAGCACCCGCAGGGAGTCGGGGAGCTCGTCGCCGTGGATGTTCTCCGCGACGACCTCCACGAAATCGACTCCCGGCAGTCGTTCGACGGTGAGGTCGATCTCCGACCGCCAGCCGATGCCCACCCCCAAAGTGCCCACGCTGTCCATCATGCCCCCGCTCGCCGTCTCACCCGCCGCCTCCGCCGCATCCGCCGCCACCACCGCCGCAGCTGCTCCCTCCACTGCTGCCGCCGCAGGACGACGAACTCCCCGAACAGGCGTACCCCGACCCGCCCCCGCCGCCGGAGGACGTGCTCGCGCGGGTGGCCAGCGCCGCGCTGATGTCCGGGTCGGGGTAGGCGGCCAGGCCCGCGAACAGCACGGTCGTGGTCGCCCCGCCCAGCAGGGTGGTCTGGGTGGCGAGCGCGACGCTCTGGGCGCGCATCTTGCGCGCCTCACTCAGCACGCGCTCCCCCGCGTACGAGCGCTCCGACAGCGGCGCCCGGTAGAGCACCACCGCCATCACCGCCGTGACGATCAGTCCGACGGTGAGCCAACCGACCGGGTGGCCCAACGAGATGCCGTTCAGCCACCGGGCCACGCCCACCACGAGGAGCACCAGCGCCGGGACGGCCGCGAGCCGCGCCCGGATGTCGCCCCCATCGACCAACAGCCCCTTGACAGTCAGCGACGTGCGGACGGCTTTCACCGCGTCGTCCCGACTGACCCGGTCGATCAGCAGGCTTACGGTTCGGTTCGCGTAGCGCTGGGCGTCGGTCAGGACCGCCAGGTCGACCGCGTCCGTCGCCGTGGCCCCCGCCACGACCCGGACCGCCCCCTGCCTGTTCGCCTTGAGCTTGCCGAGGTCGAGCAGCCGCGCCACGGTCGTCTCGACGACGCGCCGCGGCCCCCCGGCCAGGTACGCCAGCTCGTGCACGGAAAGCAGGTCGGCGCGGACCAGTCCCGCGGCCGAGCGCCCCACCGGCGTCCCCGCCCGCACCGCGATCCGCACCGCGGCCGCGAACAGCAGCACGAACGCGAAGCCGACCAGATAGATCCGCAGGAAGTCGGGCCCGGAAATACCCCACGGTTGCATCGGTTCCCCCTTGCTCGGGGTCGGCCGACGTCCTGGCGCCAGGGCGGCTCCCACCACCACTGGTCACATCGCGGACCGCACCGCCCACCCCGTCTTTCTCGCTGTCCGATCAGGATTGATCGTGTGCACCATGCTCTGAGGGTGTGACGGCCCGCACAAGACAGCTTGAGCAAGATTTAGGGAAGCCCTGGGCAGGACTTAGGTTTGCGGTTCCCGGGAAACGGACCGTCGCGGGATCACGTCGGGTCGGCACCGTCGGGGACCAGCCGCAGCGAGATCGAGTTGAGGCAGTACCGCTGGTCGGTCGGCGTGGGGTAGCCCTCGCCCTCGAAGACGTGGCCGAGGTGGCTGTGGCAGGTCGTGCAGATGACCTCGGTGCGGACCATGCCGTGGGTCCGGTCCTCGCGCAGGATGACGCGGTCGCCCGCCAGCGGGGAGAAGAACGACGGCCAGCCGCAGTGCGAGTCGAACTTCGTCTCGCTGCGGAACAGCTCCGCCCCGCACGCGCGGCAGTGATAGACGCCCGCGGTCTTGGTCTCGGTGTACTCACCGGTCCAGGCCGGTTCGGTGCCCGCCTCGCGCAGGACGCGATACTCGGCGGGGTCGAGCTGGGCGCGCCACTGCTCCTCGGACTTGACCACCGCGGGGGTGGCGCCGACAACCGGTTCCATGCCGTCCACGCTAACCCAGCAGGGTCGTCACGATGAACACCAGCGCGTCCCACGCCGCGATGATGATGCCGAGCAGGATCAGCCCGGCGACGATGCCCGCGGTCAGCCGGTAGTGCCCGCCGAGGCGGTTGGCCGAGTCGGCGAAGTCGCTCACTCCGCCGAGGTAGCCCTCGACGGTGTAGCCGGGGCGCACCCGCTCCACGCGGTCGAGGTGGGCGGCGAACGCCTGGGCCTCGGGGTCGTCGCGGTCGAGCCCGATGAGGTCGTCGCTGAACCGGTCGCGGCCGTGCCGCTTCTCGTCGTCGGGTGGCTCGCGGGTCACGCCCATGGCAACACGGTAGCTCGCCTGGGTGCGCAGTGTCGTCGTCCTGCCGGGCAATTCACGGCCCAACCCGTAGGCTGCCCGAGTGGCAGCAGCCGAGGAGATCACCGTCGACGGCCGCACCGTGCGGGTGTCCAACCCGGACAAACCGTACTTCGCGGAACTGGGACTCACGAAACGCGACATCGTCACCTACTTCCTGTCGGTCGGTGACGGCATCCTGGGCGCGCTGCGTGAGCGCCCGACCACGCTGGAGCGCTGGCCCGGCGGGGTGTTCGAGGGCGCCAAGCTCTCCACCCGCGCCGACAACCGCGGCGACGCCTTCTACCAGAAGCGCGTCCCCAAGGGCGCCCCCGACTACGTCGAGACCGCCCGCATCGCCTTCCCCAGCGGCAGGCACGCCGACGAGGTGTGCCCGACCGAGCTGGCGGTGGTCGCGTGGGCGGCCAACCTGGGCACCCTGACGTTCCACCCGTGGCCGGTGCGCCGCGCCGACGTCGAGCGGCCCGACCAGATCCGCGTCGACCTCGACCCGCAGCCGGGCACCGACTTCGCCGACGCCGTCCGCATGGCCCACGAGGCCCGCGCGCTCCTCGACGAACTCGGGATGCGGGCGTTCCCCAAGACCTCCGGCGGCCGGGGCGTGCACCTCTACGTGCCGATCGAGCCCCGCTGGACCTTCGTGGAGGCCCGCCGCGCCGTGATCGCCCTCGGCCGCGAGCTGGAGCGGCGCAGGCCGGAGCGGATCACCACCAACTGGTGGAAGGAGGAGCGCGGCGAGCGCATCTTCCTCGACTACAACCAGATGGCCCGAGACCGGACCATCGCCTCGGCGTACTCCGTGCGGCCCACCCCGCGCGCCCTGGTGTCGGCCCCGCTGACCTGGGACGAGCTGGACTCCGCGCACCCGGAGGACTTCTCGGTGCTGACCATGCCCGCCCGCTTCGCCGAGGTCGGCGACCTGCACGCGGGCGTGGCCGAGCACGCCTTCGGCCTTGAGCCCCTGCTGGAGATGGCCGAGCGCGACGAGCGCGACCACGACCAGGGCGACCTGCCCTACCCGCCGGAATACCCGAAGATGGCCGGTGAGCCCAAGCGCGTGCAGCCCTCGCGGGCGCGGGAGGACTGAGCGCTGCTCCATCTGGTCGAATGCCGGGCTGTTCCGGCATTCGAGGGCGTGGAAACGTCAGACTCCGTGCCTACACTCAGTCGCGTGAGGAGAGGAGGCTCGACATGACCGACCCCTACCTGGTGCGCTACGTCGGCGGGCCCCTCGACGGCAGGGTGGACACCGTCC
Organism: Actinokineospora lacus; assembly: GCF_053813445.1. Classification (NCBI taxonomy): domain Bacteria; kingdom Bacillati; phylum Actinomycetota; class Actinomycetes; order Pseudonocardiales; family Pseudonocardiaceae; genus Actinokineospora; species Actinokineospora lacus. The sequence continues at coordinate 197,873 of NZ_JBQERA010000006.1, read as the reverse complement.
CCGCCCCGACGGAGCCCCGCGAGACCGTCACCCACGTGCATCTGCACGAGGGCCCCAAGATCGTCCACCACTACGACCTGTCCTACGCCGTCGAGCTGGGCTGCGAGTACCGCCTGCGCGAGGTCTGAGAAGCCCCTTCAGAGGCGCAGCTCGGCCAGCACCGGGCGGTGGTCGGACGCGGTCGTCGCGGGCACGGTCGAGGTGGACACCCCGATCCCCGGTGAGACCGCGATGTGGTCCAGCCGCAGCGTCGGCGTCCCCGCCGGATACGTCGGACCTGGCTGCACGTCGGTGAACCGCGTCCACAGCGGGGCCAGCTCGGGCGCGCCCGGCTCGGCGTTGAGGTCGCCGAGCAGCACGTGCCGCCCGGCCTCGGGCACGATCCGCAATGTGTCGGCCACCTGGGCGGCCCGGACCGCCGGATCGGGCCGGAAGTCAAGGTGTGTCACCCAAACGTGCACGAGCGTGCCGCGCACGAGCACGCGCGCCTCGGCGAAACCGGGCGCCGGGCCCAGCGCGTTGTCCTGAGTGGACTGCCGGGTGATCTCGTGGTTCGCGGTGTGCGTGATCGGGAAGCGGCTCAGCACCGCGACGCCGTGGCGGCGGCGCGGGGTGCCGGGCAGGTCGTAGATCGGGGCGAAGAACACCCACATGTCCAGCAGCCCGGCCAGATCCGCGGCCTGGTCGGCGAAATCGCTGCGGGCCGACCAGTGCACGTCGACCTCCTGCAGGCCGACGACGTCGGCGCCGGTCCCGCGGATCGCGGACGCGGTGCGGGCCAAGTCGAGCCCGCCGTCGGCGCCGATCCCGGTGTGCACGTTGAAGGCCAGCACCCGCAGCACGACCGGCGGTGGGCCGGGAACCCCGGCCAGCAGCAGGATCGCCAGCAGCAGCGACTTCACCTACGGAGGACAGACCGTGCCGTCGCGGGGGACCGTGCCCGCCCGGAGGAACGCCAGCGCGGCCTCCGTCGCGCACGTCGAGGCGGGCAGGGCGCCGTGTCCCGCGCCCTGCCAGGAGACCCCGACCGCGGTGGCCAGCCGCTGCACGGCGCGCTCGGTGCCCTCCAGCGGGGTGACCGGGTCGATGGCGGTGGCCAGCACCACGATCGGCGGGGCGGCCTTGGCCACCGGCTGCGGCACCGGCTTGGACGGCACGGGCCACGGCCCGCACAGCGCCAGCCACTGGGCGGCCAGCGCGCCGAAGACCGGGTAGCGGGAGTTCAGGTCCCTGGTCGTCTGCTCGATCTGCTCGGTGGCCAGCCGTGACTTGGTGTCGTTGCAGCGCACCACGAGCGTGCCGTCGAAGGTCGCGGCCAGCTCCTCGGTCTCCAGCACGGTCGGCAGGATGAACCCGGCCAGCGCCGCGCCGTCCCCGTCGCGCGCCGCCGCGATGGCCTCGGCCAGCGCGGGCCACGCGGCCTGGTCGGCCAGTCCCTTGTGCACCGCGCGCAGGACGATGCCCGGCGTGAGGTCGATCCCCCCCGCCGTGAGCGGCAGGCTGCTCGCCTCGTCGAGGACCGCCGAAAGCGCTTGCCGGGCCGCATCGCCCAGCGGGCACGCGCGGGCGGCGCAGTCCTCGGCGAAGGCGTCCAGCGTGGCCTCGGCGCCCGCGGCCATCCCGGTCACCACGACGCGGTGGTCCTCGTCGGGGTCGGGCAGGCCGTCGAGCACCATCCGGCCGACCTTGCCGGGGTAGCGCTCGGCGAAGACCGACAGCACCCGCGAGCCCTCGCCGTGGCCGATGGCGTGCAGGCGCTCCATCCCGAGCGCGGACCGCACGGCGTCGGCGTCGGCGGCGGTGCGCCAGGTGTCCAGCGCGGGCAGGTGCTTCTCCAGCGCGATCGAGCAGTTCTGCCCCGCGCTGCGCGCCCAGTCGACCCACTCGCCGATCCGCATGGCGCGCGGGTCGGCGCCGACCAGGTCGGCGCGGACCCGCTCGGGCACGCAGCGCACGGCGTCGGAGCTGCCCGTGCCCCGGCGGTCCACGCCGACCAGGGAGAACTCGGCCAGGAACTCGGCGGGCAGGCGCGCGGCCACCTGCGCGGCGTAGAGCGTCCCCGGCAGGCCGTCGACGTCGTTGAACACCACGACCGGCACCGGGCCGGTGCCCGCGCGCAGCACCTGCATCCGCTTCACGCCGCGGTTGGGGGCGTAGGGGGAGTCCAGGACGCCGGTGACCCGGCCGCACTCCACCGCCAGCGACTCCGGCAGCCCCAGCCCGGCCAGCTGGTCGCTGATCTCCGGGCCGCAGGGGCTCCAGCGCAGCGAGGTCGCGCCGGGCTCCCCGAGCGGCGGCACCTCGGCCGGACCGGGGGCCTCGGCGGTCGGGGCCACGCTGCCGTCGCCCTGGACGACGATCGCGGGCCTGCTGGAGGGGCCCGCCGTGCACGCCGCGGCGGCCAGCGCGACCCCCGCGAGCAGAGCTGCGGCCCTCACACCCACGCCTGTCCCTCCTGACGACCAGCCACAACGATGCCGGCAACCGGGTGAGGACCCGGTGAACGCCATACGTAGGATGTTTTTGTGGTCATGGCACATGTGGACCGGGCGGGTCGGTCATCCTGGTGGCGCTGGACGGCGGCGCTGGCCGCGGTGCCCCGGCGGACCGGGTCGATCCCGCCGACGGTCTCGGTGCTCCTCGGTGTGGTCAGCGTCCAGGTGGGCGGCGCGGTCGCCAAGACGATGTTCAGCAGCGCGGGGGCCAGCGGGGTGGTCGCCCTGCGGCTGTTCTTCGCCGCGCTGATCCTCGTGCTGATCTGGCGCCCCCGGGTGCGGGTCGACAAGGCGACGCTGGGGGTCGTCGTCGCCTACGGGGTCGTGCTGGCGACGATGAACCTGCTGTTCTACCTCTCGCTGGCCCGCATCCCGCTGGGGGTGGCGGTGACCGTGGAGTTCCTGGGGCCGCTGTCGCTGGCGCTGCTGGGCTCGCGGCGGGTGCTGGACGCGCTGTGGGCGCTGATGGCCGCGGGCGGGGTGGTCCTGCTGGCCCGGGCGACCACCGACGCCGACCTGGTCGGCCTGCTGCTCGCGGCGGGCGCGGGGGCCTGCTGGGCCGGGTACATCCTGCTCAGCGCCAAGCTCGGCAGCCGCACGTCGGGCGGCGCCGGGCTGGCGCTGGCGATGGTCGTCGCCGCGGCGGTGGCGGTGCCCGTCGGGGTCGCCGACTCCGGGACGAGCCTGCTGTCGCCGATGGTGCTGCTGGCCGGGCTCGCGGTCGCGCTGATGTCCTCGGTGATCCCGTACTCCCTGGAGCTGGAGGCGCTGCGCAAGATCCCGCCGCGGGTGTTCGGCGTGCTGATGAGCATGGAACCGGCGGTGGCCGCCCTGGCGGGCCTCGTCGTGCTCGGCGAGCTGCTGCACCCGGTCCAGTGGGTGGCGGTCTGCCTGGTCGTGGCCGCGTCCGTGGGGGCGACCAGGACCGCGGGGCACTAGGTCTTGCGTTCGCGGACCTCGCCCTGCAGGACCGAGTCGAGGTCGTAGCGGGTCGGCTCCTCCAGCTGCTCGTACGTGCACGACTTCGGCTCCCGGTCCGGGCGCCAGCGGCGGAACTGGGCGGTGTGCCGGAAGCGGCCCGGGTAGCCGCCCTCGGTGTGCTCGTAGGCGACCTCCACCACCCGCTCCAGCCGCAGCGGCACCCACGGCTGCTCGGTCGTGCGCCACCGGCTGATCGCCCCGGGCATCCGCAGCACGTCGTGGTCGGCGTCGTCCGCCGCCCACGGGTGGTTCTCCCGCCCGCCGGGGATCAGCTCGGCCAGCTCGACGGCCAGCTCCCGCCGGTAGGCCGCCGGGAACGAGCCCACCACGCCGACGTGGTGCAGGTTGCCGTCGTGGTCGTACAGCCCCAGCATCAGCGACCCGACGGCCTCACCGGGCGTGGTGTCCTTGTACCAGCGCATCCCGCTGACCACGCAGTCCGCCGTGCGCGAGTGCTTGAACTTCAACAGCGTCCGCTTGTTGGGCGTGTACTCGCCGTCGGCGGGCTTGCCCATCACCCCGTCGAGGCCCGCGCCCTCGAAGATCTCGAACCACCGCCGCGCCAGGTCCGCGTCGCGCGTCACCGGGGTCAGGTGGACCCGCTCACCCAGGGACAGCGCGCCTTCCAGGATCTCCCGCCTGCGCACGGTGGGCGTCTCCAGCAGCACGTCGTCGTCCAGCGCGAGGATGTCGAAGGCGATGAACCGCGACGGCGAGGTCTCCGAGAGCATCGTGACCCGGCTCGCGGCCGGGTGGATGCGCTCGGCGAGCTTGTCGAAGTCCAGCCGCCCGTCGACGTCGACGATCAGCTCCCCGTCCACGACGGAGCGCTCGGGCAGGGCGGCGCGCAGGGCGGTCTCGGCCTCGGGGAAGTAGCGGTTGAGCGGCTTGCCCGAGCGCGACTGGAGGAACACCTCGTCGCCGTCGCGGAAGGCCAGGCAGCGGAAGCCGTCGTACTTGGGCTCGAACACCAGATCGGCGCCGTCGGGGATCGACGGCACCGACTTGGCCAGCATCGGTTGGACCGGCGGGGTCAGCGGGAGGGCCACGGGACCCATCCTGCCTGATCACCGCACCCGTGTCCGCCCCGCCGCGCCGAGCTCCACCCGCACTGCGGTGGGCAGCGACGCCACGCCGAGGGAGTCCCTGGCCCGGCGCAGCACCGACTCGTCCAGTTGCCGCCAGACGTTCTTGACGTCGCAGCCCTCGGCCAGCCACAGGCTCAGCCGCAGCGCGGGCGCCTCCCGGTCGCCCACGACCGTCGCCTTGGCGCGGTCGACCCCGTCCACCCGCTCGGCGTCGGCGCCGATCGCCGCGGCGATGGCGCCGGAGGTGACCGTCAGGTCCTCCTCCAGCGCCAGGTCGGGGTGGGTCTCCGGCCGCAGGGCGCGCACCGCCAGCCACACCCCGACGACGAGGAACATGACCCCGACGCCGATGGCGACCAGCCGCGACAGCAGCGGCCGCTCGGTGATGACGGCCACGGCGGCCGGGTCGAGCACCGACGTCCGCGCCCGGAAGGTGCCCAGCCAGCCCGCTCCCACCACCAGCGCGCCGATGCCCGCGATGAGGGCGAGCAGGCCGACGATCCCGGTCAGGCCGCGCTCGGCGCGGTAGGAGCGGGCCATGGCCCGTGCGGATGGCTGTGTCATGAGCGGTCCCTGGGGGGCTTCGGCTTCGGCTCTCGGGGCTGGCCGGGACCCGGCACGACCGCCTCGGCGGTCGGGGCGAGCGGGCCGGTGGTGTCGTGCCGGGGCGTCAAGTGCGGTCCCTCGGCGAGTCCACGACGACGCTGACCCGGGGCATGCGGGTCAGCGGCAGGTCGGCGAGCAGGTCGCCGACCACTTCGGTCAGCCGGGGGCGCAGCTGCGCCTCCGGCTCCAGCCCGCTGGTCGCCCGAACCCTGACCTTGCGCGCCGTCGCGGTCACCGAGGCGCCGCTCACCGTGTCCTCGGCCCTGACCCGCGTCCCGACGATGCGGGCCAGCGAGCGCGGGGACGTGCGCACGGTGACCCCCGGCGCCGGGTCGCGCAGCGGCACCTCGCGTCGGCGGGAGGACAGCGCGGCCGCGAACAGGGCGAGCCCGGCCAGCGCGGTGATCCCGGCGGTGAGCTGGACCGGCGGGCTCCGCCAGTCCAGCTCCGCGAGGCGGTCGCGCCAGTCCGGCCACGGCACCAGGAGCGGGGCATCGGTCGGCCGCAGCCACAGCCAGCCGACCTCCAGGGCCAGCAGCGCGCCCACGGCGGCGAGGGCGAGGGCCAGCAGCACCGCCACGATCCTCACGAACACTCGCACGGCTCACTCCAATCCGTCACTGCACTCGTGGGGTGGCGGGCGGGACCAGGCCGGTGACGACGACGTCGACACCGCGCACCTGGTAGCCGGTGATCCGCTCGACCTCATCGCTGACCTTCGCCCGGACCTCGGCGACCACCGCGCGGACGGCCGCCGGGTAGTGCAGGGCCAGCTCGACGCGCAACCGGACGCGCCCGCCCTCGCCGTCGACGGATGCCGACGCGCCGTGCTCGCCGAGGCCGATCCCGGCCACCGTCCGCGTGGTCCGCGCGGTGCCCGGGGTGGCGTCGGCGGCCCGCTCGGCGACCTGTCTGACCACCGACGGGGCGATGGTCAGCGTGCCGCGGTCGGCGGCGTCGGCGCTCACCTGTCCTTGCCCCGGCCCGCGAACACGTCGGACAGGTCCAGCTCGCCGTCGATCACCCTGCCGACCACCAGGCCGACGAACCCGATGGCCAGGGTGACCAGGAAGGAGATGAAGCCCTGCGTCGCCGCCAGGCCGAGGATGAGACCGGCGATGATGCCGGTCTGGGTGGCGTTCATGGGTGTTGTGACTCCCTGTTTGCTCAGCGGACCCGGGGCGTGCGGTGGCGCCGCCGGTACCAGCGGCGCAGCCGGACCGCCGCGCCCCGCACCCCGCGCGGCGGGTCGGCGCCCACGATGGGGGCGTCGAAGCGGGCGTCCCTTCGCGCCCGCAGCGCGGCGAGTCCGGCCACGAATTCGGCGGGGTCGCCCCCGCGGTCGGGATGGTGGCGGCGGACGAACTCGCGGTACTCCGCGCGCTCGTCGCGCCCGCTCACGGCACTTCCACGCCGGAGACGTGGACGTCGACGGCGACCGGGCCCGCGATGGCGCGCACCTGCTCGCGCACCTCGGCCACGACCTCCGGGATGGGCCGCTGCGCGCTGAGCACGACCGAGACCTCCACGGCGTCCCGCGCGCCGACCACGACCCCCACCACGCGCCTGCCCGGCAGCGCGGTCGCGACGGTGCCGAAGGGCCCGCCGTCGAGCCGCACGACCGCCGGGTGCCCGAGCACCGCGGCGCCGAGCCGGTCGGCGAGGGCGGCCATCACTCCACCCTGGACTGCGCGGACTCGTCGCTGTCGCCGTTCTCGTCGGGCAGGTGGATGTCGTTGACCGAGATGTTGACCTCGATGACCTCCAGCCCGGTCATCCGCTCCACCGCGGTGATGACGTTGCGGCGCACCGCGCGGGCCAGGTCGACGATCCCGGCGCCGTACTCCACGACCACGTCGAGGTCGATCGCGGCCTGCTTCTCGCCGACCTCGACCGCCACCCCGGAGGTCGACACCGTGCCCGCGCCGGGGATGCGCTCGCGGATGGCGCCGAAGGCGCGGGACACGCCGCCGCCGAGGGCGAACACGCCGGACACCTCGCGGGCGGCCATGCCCGCGATCTTCTGCACCACCCCGGACGCGATGGTGGTCTTGCCCTGGCTCTGGTCGTCGGCCAGGCGCGCGGGCACGCCGCCCGCTCGGGCGGTCGGGACCGCTTCGGTCGAGCCGGACTTGGTGGTGCTGGGCTGTGCCATGACTGGCAGCTCCCTTCCCCGTGGACTCCGGTGTGCGGACGGCCGTTGTCGTCTCCTGTGCACACCATCAGATGCCACCGCATCCGGCATCGTCTCGGCAAGTCACCCAATCGAGGAAGCGCGGGCACCGGTGAGGTGAATGTCCACTGTGTAGATCACCTGTGCTGTCAGCCTTTTCGCTCAGGCCGGGGTAGACAGTCCGATATGGACCATTTTAGTAGGGCGGGCCGCCCCGGCGGTAGCGCAGCATCACGAACCCGTTGTCGGTCAGCACGGACTCCAGCCGCAGCGTGCTCGGCGCCGCGGGCGGGGGACCCGTCGCGATGCGGCTCGGGCCGCCGCCCGCCAGGATCGGGGAGATGGTCAGGTTGAGCTGGTCGACGAGGTCCGCGGCGGCCAGCGCGCCGAACAGCTCCGGCCCGCCCTCGCAGCACACCCTGCGCAGACCGCGCTCCCCCAGGATGGCCAGCGCCCTGGCCGGGTCGACCCGCGCGTCGCCCGCGACGACGACCTCGGCGCCCGCGTCGGCCAGCGCCCGCCTGCGGGCGGCGGGGGCGGCCTCGGCGGTGACCACGATGAGCGGCGCCAGCGTGTCGGTGACCAGCGGCGAGTCCGGCGGCACCGAGCATCGGCCGGTCACCACCGCGATCGGCGGCACCTCCGAGAGGCCGCGCTCGGCGCGCCTGCGGGTCCGCGTCTCCTTGCGCTTGACGCCGCGGTAGCCCTCGGCGCGGGCTGTCCCCCAGCCCACCAGCACCACGTCGGCCAGGTCGCGGCCGAGGGCGAGGACCCTGCGGTCGCCGGGGCTGGACAGCCCGGCCGAGCGGCCCGACAGCTCGGCGCCGCCGTCGGCGCTGGTCACGAAGTTGACCTGCACGAACGGGGCGGCGAGGTCGCCGGGGTAGTCGTAGAGGTCTTCCAGCGCGGTGTCGTCCACCACAGCGGGTTGGGGCTGACCTGGGGAAAGCGGGGGAGGGGGCCACAGTTTGTGCACCTGGCCATCCCAGCACGCCGCTACGCTCCCCGGCATGCCGCCGCCCAGCCTCACCGGCCGCGAGCCCGTGCTCGCGCCCGAGGAACTCGTCGCCGCGCTGACCCCGCCGCCGCGCTTCGGCGCGGTCTCCTTCGAGACCTACGTGCCCAGCCCGGACGAGCCCAGCCAGGCCGCCGCGGTCGCCGCGGGGCAGGTCTTCGCCGCGCGGGTGCCTCGGGAGCGGACGCTGATGCAGCGGTTGCTCGGCCGGGCCGAGCGGGGAAAGCCGGGGCTCTACTTCGACGGCGGGTTCGGCGTGGGCAAGACGCACCTGCTCGCCTCGCTGTGGCACGCGGTGCCCGGCCCCAAGGCGTACGGCACGTTCGTCGAGCTGACCTACCTGGTGGGCGCGCTGGGCTTCGCCGAGACCGTCCGGCGCCTGGGCGGGCACCGCCTGCTGGCCATCGACGAGTTCGAGCTGGACGACCCGGGCGACACGATGCTGGTCACCCGGCTGCTCGCCGAGCTGACCGACGCCGGGGTGTCGGTGGCGGCCACGTCCAACACCCTGCCGGACAAGCTGGGCGAGGGCCGCTTCGCCGCGGGCGACTTCCTCCGCGAGATCCAGGCCCTCTCGGCCCGCTTCGACGTCGTGCGGGTGGACGGTCCCGACTACCGCCACCGCGGCCTGCCCGACGCGCCGGAGCCGGTGTCGGAGGCCGACCTGCTCGCGCGGATGTCGCCCGGGTCGACGCTGGACGACTTCGACGCGCTGTGCGCCCACCTGGCCGCGCTGCACCCGTCGAAGTACGGGCGGCTGCTGGACGGCGTGACGGCGGTGCACCTGCGCGGCGTGCGCCCGCTGGAGGGCCAGGACGTGGCCCTGCGGCTGGTGGCCTTCGCCGACCGGCTCTACGACCGGGCGATCCCCGTGGTCGTCTCCGGCGCGCCCCTCTCGGCGCTGTTCACCCCGGAGATGCTGCGCGGGGGCTACCGCAAGAAGTACCTGCGCGCGGTGAGCAGGCTGGTGGCGCTGTCCCGGGACGCGGTGAGGCTCTGAGGGCTCAGGGCCTGCGCCTGCGGCCCTCGCGCGGCTGGCCGTGGTGCTCGCGGTGCTCGCCGATGAGTGCCCAGACCGACACCCCCGCGCCATCCGCCCGCGAACCGGCCCGCTCGGGCTCTGCGCGTTCATGAAGCTCGCGCTGGACCTGGTCGTAAATGGGTGTGTCGGTCACCGCCGTCCTTCCGCCGAGTCGTGTCGCCCGTCGTCAGGTTACGTAAGGTACGCCCCCGCGTTCGTGACCCCGCACTGTGGTCTCCTCGCTACTTCGAGTGATTCTCTCGGGTGAAACGGCTACCGTGTGGTGTTTTCCGAGGTCTCGCCCGGCAGGTGAGCGTCCCCCACAGGACGCGCGGGGGCGCTGGGTCCGTGCCGGTGAGTGCGTTTGGCTGGAAGTTCACGCAAGCCAGCGCAAGCGCCTGTCGTTGTCTTGCGCGAATCAGTCTATGCTTGCGCGCATGTCGCGACGCAGGCTTGCCGAGGTGGCCGAGAAGGTCGGGGTCAGTGAGGCCACCGTCAGCCGGGTGCTGAACGGGAAGCCCGGGGTGTCCGAGGTGACCCGCGGCGCCGTGCTGACCGCCCTTGACGTGCTCGGATACGAGCGCCCGACCCAGCTGCGGGGGGAGCGGGCACGGCTCGTCGGGCTGGTGCTCCCCGAGCTGCAGAACCCGATCTTCCCCGCCTTCGCCGACGTCGTCGGCAACGCGCTCGCCCAGCGGGGCTTCACCCCGGTGCTGTGCACCCGCACGGCAGGCGGCGTGCCGGAGTCGGACTACCTCGACCTGCTCCTTGAGCAGCACGTCTCCGGGGTCGTCTTCGCGGGCGGGCTCTACGCCCTCGCCGACGCCCAGCACGACCACTACCAGCAGCTCGTGCGCCGCAAGCTGCCCACCGTCCTGGTCAACGCCTCGGTGGAGAACCTCGGCCTGCCCACCGTCTCCTGCGACGACCGGGTGGCCGTCGAGCAGGCGTACGCCCACCTCGTGGCCATCGGGCACGAGCGCATCGGGCTGGTCCTCGGCACGCCCGACCACGTGCCGTCGCGGCGCAAGCTCAGCGCCCTGCGGGTCTGCGCCGCCGCCGCGGGGACCACCGTCGGCGACGACGCCGTGGAGTACACGATGTTCTCCCTGGAGAGCGGACAGGCCGCCGCGACCGCCCTGGTCAACCGGGGGTTCACGGCGCTGATCTGCGCCAGTGACCCCATCGCCCTCGGAGCGGTGCGGGCGGTGCGCAGGCTGGGGCTGGCGGTGCCGGAGGACGTCTCGGTGATCGGGTTCGACGACTCGGCCCTGATGACCGCCACCGATCCGCCGCTGACCACGGTGCGCCAGCCGATCGAGGCGATCGGGCGGGCGGCGGTCGACCTGCTGGCCGCGCAGATCGCCGGGGCACCGGTGCCGACGGGAGAGCTGCTGTTCGAGCCGGAGCTGGTGGTCAGGGGGTCGGCGGCGCCGCCGCGGCGGAGGTAATCGCACACTGTAGAAATCTTGCGGGTTGGTGTCGAGATATTGCGGTCAGATGTCGTGCGGGCTTATGGTCCGCGTCACACGACATCCACGAAGGGTCCCCGCGATGAACACACCTGTCCGCCGCCGGACGGTCGGCATCATCCTGGCCGCCGGTCTGTGCCTGTCCACCGTCGCCGCGTGCGGTGACGACTCCCCAGCCGGGCAGCCGGGCGGCAAGGTGACCATCACCGTCAACGGCCAGCCGCCGGGGACGCAGCCGTTCGACCGGAAGATCTTCGACGAGGACGTCGCCGAGTTCGAGCTCGCGCACCCGGACATCGACATCGAGCCCCGCGAGGGGTTCATGGACCCCAAGACGTTCTCCGCCAAGCTCGCGGGCGGCCAGCTCGAAGACGTCTTCTACGTCTACTTCACCGACCCCGCCCAGCTCATCGCCCGCCGCCAGGCCGCCGACATCACCGACCACCTCGCAGGCGTCCCGGCCGTCGCCGACCTGCAGCAGCCGCTGAAGGACGTCTTCAGCAAGGACGGCCGCGTCTACGGGCTGCCCACCGCCAACTACACGATGGGCCTGCTCTACAACCGCGAGCTGTTCACCAAGGCCGGGCTCGACCCCGACAAGCCGCCCACGACGTGGGCCGAGGTGCGCGCCGCCGCGAAGAAGATCGCCGCGCTGGGCAACGGCACCGTGGGCTTCGCCGACTACAGCAAGTCCAACCAGGGCGGCTGGCACTTCACCGCCTGGATGTACTCCGTGGGCGGCCAGATCGCCCGCCAGGACGGCGACAAGTGGGTCGCGGACTTCGACAACGAGAAGGGCCGCGAGGTCGTCGAGACCCTGCGCGCCATGCGGTGGGACGACAAGAGCATGGGGGAGAAGCAGCTGCTGGAGATCGGCGACGTGCAGCAGAAGATGGGCGCGGGCCAGCTCGGCATGTACCTGGCCGCCCCGGACAACATCCCCACGATCGTCAACCAGTTCAAGGGCGACTACGCCGACTACGGCCTGGCCCCGATGCCCGGCGGCAACGGCACCCTCATCGGCGGCGAGGGCTACATGATCAACCCGAAGGCCACCCCTGAGAAGATCAAGGCCGGGCTGACCTGGGTCCAGTGGAAGTACCTCAACCCCGACCGCCTTGAGAAGAACCTCCAGCGCTACAAGGACGAGGGCCAGCCCATCGGCCTGCCGGTCCCGCCGGTCGCCGACATCTGGACCGGCGCCGTCCGGGACAAGCAGGAGGAGCTGAAGGTCAAGCACGCCACCGTCCCGGTCTCCAACTACGCCGCCTACATGGCGGGCGCCAGCAGGCTGGAGGGCCGCATCGAGCCGCCCAACGCCCAGCAGGTCTACGCCGCCCTCGACAACGTCATGCAGGGCGTGCTCACCGACGCCGACGCCGACCCGGGAAAGCTGCTCTCCGACGCCGCCGCGAAGGTCAACAGCGCGCTCGCCCAGGTCAAGTGAGCCAGGGCCCGGCAGGCGGCACGCCTGCCGGGCCCACCCACGGAAGGCCCCCGATGAGCACCCGCACCGAACCCCGGCTCACCCTGCGCACGCGCCGGAAGATCACCGATTCCCTGACCGCGTACGGGTTCCTGTGCGCCGCGCTGGTCTGCTTCGCGCTGTTCTCCTGGTACCCCATCGGCCGTGGCGTCCTGCTCAGCTTCCAGCAGGTCGACTTCGTCAACTCCGCGCAGTGGGTCGGCTGGGACAACTTCGCGCTGCTGCTCGACGACCCGCTGTTCCTCACCGCGTGGCGCAACACCTTCCTGTTCACCCTGTACGCCCTGGTGTTCGGTTTCGCCATCCCGTTCGCCTTCGCCCTGGTGCTCAACGAACTCCGCCACGCCAAGGGGTACTTCCGGCTGGTGGTCTACCTGCCGGTCATGCTGCCCCCGGTCGTCTCGGCGCTGCTGTGGAAGTGGTTCTACGACCCCGGTCCCGGCCTGTTCAACAGCATCCTGCGCGGCCTGGGACTGCCCGGTCTGTCCTGGTTGGACTCCACCGACACCTCGCTGCTGTCGCTGGTGCTGGTGACCACCTGGGCCAACCTCGGCTCGGCCACCCTGATCTACCTCGCCGCCCTGCAGACCATCCCCGGCGAGCTGTACGAGGCCGCCGAGCTGGACGGGGCCACGCTGCGCCAGCGGCTGCGCCACGTCACCATCCCGCAGACCCGGTTCGTGCTGCTGGTGATGATGCTCATGCAGATCGTGGCCACCATGCAGGTGTTCACCGAGCCGTTCGTCATGACCGGCGGCGGCCCGCAGGACTCCACGGTCACCGTGCTGCTGCTGCTCTACCGCTACGCCTTCGTCTACAACGACTTCGGCACCGCGAGCGCCCTGAGCCTGATGCTGTTCGCCGTGCTCGGGGTGTTCTCCGCGCTGTACCTCAAGCTCACCAAGACGGAGGACTGATGGAGCGCGCCGTCCGCACCCTGATCACCCCGTCCGCCATGCGCAGCGCGCGCGGCCGCCGCGTCTACTGGCTGGTGTTCTCCCTGGTCCTGTTCGCCTTCACCGCCGCGTTCGTGTTCCCGTTCCTGTGGCTGCTGCTGGGCGCGATGAAGGCGCCCGCCGAGCTGGCCCAGGTCCCCGCGACGGTCCTGCCGACCCAGTGGCACCCCGAGAGCTACGGCGAGGCGTGGTCCTTCATGGACCTGGCCAAGTACTTCCGCAACACCGTCGTGGTCACCATCGGCGCGTGGCTGGTGCAGCTGGCCGTGGACGTGCCCGCCGCCTACGCGCTGTCCAAGCTGCGGCCCGTGATGGGCAACCTCGTGCTCGCCATGATGCTCGCCACCCTGATGCTGCCCGCGTCGGCGCTGCTGGTCCCGACCTACCTCACCATCACCGACGTGCCGCTCCTCGGCGTCAACCTGGTCAACAACCCGGCCGCGATCTGGCTGCCCGCCGCCGCGAACGCGTTCAACATCTACCTGCTCAAACGCTTCTTCGACCGCATTCCCACCGAGCTGATCGACGCCGCCCGCATCGACGGCGCGGGCACGATCACCACGATGGCGCGGATCGTGCTGCCGCTCTCGCGCCCCATCCTGGCCGTGGTGTCGATCCTGGCGATCGTGGCGGCCTGGAAGGACTTCATCTGGCCGCTGCTGGTGTTCTCCGACCCCGAGAAGCAGACCCTGAGCGTCGCGCTCAACCGGTTCGCCCCGGACACCCCGATCAACCTGATGCTCGCCGGGCTCGTGCTGGCCAGCGTGCCCATGGTCGCGGTGTTCCTCATCTTCCAGCGGCACATCCTCGCCGGACTGACCGCGGGCGGCCTGAAGGGCTAGCCCGTTCCACACTAGAAGGGGGTTCGCGTTGACCGGACACGCATGGTGGCGCGGCGCGGCGATCTACCAGGTCTACGTGCGCAGCTTCGCCGACGGCGACGGTGACGGCACCGGCGACCTGACGGGCCTGCGCGCCCGCATCGGGCACATCGCCGAGCTGGGCGTCGACGCCATCTGGCTCAACCCGTGGTACCCGTCGCCGATGGCCGACTCCGGCTACGACGTCGCCGACTACCGCGACATCGAGCCCGCGTTCGGCACCCTGGAGCAGGCGGAGCTGTTCATCGAGGAGGCGCACGCCCACGGCCTCAGGGTGATCATCGACATCGTGCCCAACCACTGCTCCGACCAGCACCCGTGGTTCACCGAGGCGCTGGCCGCCGGACCGGGCAGCGACGCCCGCCGCCGCTTCTGGTTCCGGCCTGGGCGCGGCGACGGGCCGCCCAACGACTGGCAGTCGCGCTTCGGCGGGTCGGCCTGGACCCAGGTGCCCGACGGCGAGTGGTACCTGCACCTCTACGCCCCGGAGCAGCCCGACCTGAACTGGGACGACCCGCGGGTGCGCGCGGAGTTCGAGGACGTCCTGCGGTTCTGGTTCGACCGCGGTGTCGACGGCTTCCGCATCGATGTCGCCGACGGGCTGGTGAAGGACCCGGCGCTGCCCGACGTGCGCGGCCGCGCGCAGATCCCGCTGCCGTTCTCGGACATGGACGGCGTGCACGAGGTCTACCGGCGCTGGCGGGAGATCGCCGACTCCTACGCCGAGCCGCGGGTGTTCGTCGGCGAGATGTGGCTGCCCGACCCGCTGCGCTTCGCCCGCTACCTGCGCGCCGACGAGCTGCACTCGGCGTTCAACTTCGACTTCCTGTCCTGCGCGTGGGACGCGGAGAAGCTGCGCGGCTGCATCGACGCGACGCTGTCGGCGCACGCCCCGGTCGGCGCGCCCGCCACCTGGGTGCTGTCCAACCACGACGTCACCCGGCACGTGACCCGCTACGGCCGCGACGACACCTCCTTCGGGTTCGCCGACCGCCAGCACGGCGTCTTCACCGACCGGGCCATCGGCCTGCGCAGGGCCAAGGCCGCGGCGATGCTGGCGATGGCCCTGCCCGGCGGGCTCTACGTCTACCAGGGCGAAGAGCTGGGCCTGCCGGAGGTGGAGGACCTGCCCGACACCGCGCGCCAGGACCCGGTCTTCGCCAGGACCGGCGGCGCCGACATCGGCCGCGACGGCTGCCGCGTGCCGCTGCCGTGGTCGGGGACCGAGGCGCCCTACGGGTTCAACGACACCGGCGCCGCGCCCTGGCTGCCGCAGCCGTCTGACTGGGGCCCGCTGACCGCGGCCGCCCAGGAGGGCGACCCGGGCTCCATGCTGGAGTTCTACCGCCGCGCCCTGCGCCTGCGCCGCGCCCACCTCGGCGACGGCACCCTGACCTGGCTCGACGAGCAGCCCGAGGGCGTGCTGGCCTTCGCCCGCGACACCGGCGTCGTCTGCGTGGTCAACCTCTCGACCGAGCCGGTCGCGATGCCCGAGAATTCCAAGGTGCTGCTGTCCAGCGCCGAGGTGAGCGACACCTTGCCGCCGGACACGGCGGTCTGGCTCATGGAGGTCTAGTCCCGTTCCTCACGAGAGGTGCAATGACGCACATGTCCAGCAACCACACCCCGCGCTCCCGGTGGGCCGCTTCGGCGGCCGCCGCGGTAGCGGTTTCCGGACTTGTCACAGCGGGCGTCCTCAGCTCGGGCGCGGCCTCCACGGCCGCGCCCGCGCGGGGCGCCACGGTCCCCTTCCTCAGCCACGAAGCCGAATCCGCCGCCACCAACGCCGCCGTCCTGCCGATGGACCGCACCGCGGGCACCCTGTCCGGTGAGGCGTCCGGCAGGCGGGCGGTGCGGCTGGGCGCCGCGGGCCAGTTCGTGGAGTTCACCCTCACCGCGCCCGCCAACGCCCTGACCGTGCGCTACAGCATCCCCGACACCGACCAGGGCACCGGCCGCGACGGCACGCTGTCGGTGTACGTCAACGGCGCGCACAACCGCGACCTCAACCTGACCTCGCGCTACGGCCACTTCTACGGCTCCTACCCCTACACGAACAACCCCGCCGCCGGGAAGCCGCACCACTTCTACGACGAGACCCGCGCGCTGCTGGGCACCACCTACCCGGCGGGCACGAAGATCCGCTTCCAGGCCGACAGCGGCGACATCACCCCGACGACGGTGGACGTGGCCGACTTCGAGCAGGTCGCCCCGCCCTCGGCCCGCCCGGCCGACGCCGTGTCCGTCACCGACCACGGCGCCACGGCCAACGACGGCACCGACGACGGCGCGGCCTTCGTCGCCGCGGTGGCCGCGGGCCGGGCCCAGAACCGCCCGGTGTGGATTCCGGCGGGCACCTTCACCGTCAACCGGCACATCACCGTCGACCGGGTCACCCTGCGCGGCGCGGGCCACTGGCACAGCGTGCTGCGGGGCAACCGGGTCGGTGTCTACGGGCTCGGCGAGCCGTCCAGCTGCGGGCAGGGCGGCAACAGCGGGGTCAGCACCGCGGTGACCCTGCGCGATTTCGCCATCATCGGCGAGGTCACCGAGCGGGTGGACTGCGACCAGGTCAACGGCATCGGCGGCGCGCTGGGCGGCGGCTCGCTCGTGCAGGGCCTCTACATCCAGCACACCAAGGTCGGCCTGTGGCTCGACGGCCCGTTCAGCGGCCTGACCGTGCGCGACAACCGCATCGTCGACCAGACCGCCGACGGGCTGAACCTGCACCGCGGGGTCACCGACACCGTCGTCACCAACAACTTCCTGCGCAACATCGGCGACGACGGCCTGGCGATGTGGTCGGAGTCGGTGGAGAACCGCAACAACACGTTCTCCTTCAACACCGTGATCGTGCCGATCCTGGCCAACAACATCGCGATCTACGGCGGGCGCGACATCAGCGTCACCGACAACCACGTCGCCGACACCCAGACCCAGGGCGGCGGCATCCACATCGCCAACCGGTTCGCCGCGACGCCGGTCGCGGGCACGTTCACCGTGGCCCGCAACACGACGCTGCGCGCGGGCGTGCTCGACCCGAACTGGCAGTTCGGCGTCGGCGCGCTGTGGTTCGACGGCCGCGACTCGGCGATGACCGCCACGATCAACGTGACCGACACCGACCTGATCGACAACTCCTACGAGGGCATCCACTTCATCGGCAGCGGCGTGCGCAACGTGAACTTCGACGGGGTGCGGATCAGCGGGGCGGGCACGTTCGCCGTGCAGCTGCAGACCTCCGGCGCGGCGACCTTCCGCAACGTCGTGGCCACCGGCATCGGCCGGGCGGGCATCTACAGCTGCATGGGCCAGGGCGCCTTCACCATCGGCGACCTGGGCGGCAACTCGGGCTGGCTCGGCGGCTCCCCGTACTGCGGCCCGTGGCCGACCCCGGTCTACGGCGCCCCGCCCACCACGACCACGACGACCACGCCGCCGCCCACCACGACGACCACCCCGCCGCCGCCGGGGAACCTGGCGCTGAACCGCCCGGTCTCGGCCACCGGCCACGCCGACGTCTACGTGCCGCGCAACGCCGTGGACGGCAACCCGAACACCTACTGGGAGAGCGTGAACCGCGCCTTCCCGCAGTCGCTGACCGTCGACCTCGGCACGGCGCTGCAGGTGCGCAGGGTCGTGTTGAAGCTGCCGCCGTCGAGCGCGTGGGGCGCGCGCAACCAGACGCTGACCGTGCTCGGCAGCGCGGACGGCGGGTCGTGGTCGACCCTCGCCGCCGCCCGCGACCACCGCTTCGACCCGGCGACCGGCAACACCGTGACCATCGCGGTCGCGGGCAGCGCCCGGCACCTGCGCGTCACCTTCACCGCCAACACGGCTTGGCCCGCGGGCCAAGCATCGGAACTGGAGGTGTACTCCTGAACTCCGGGGTTGATCTCCACTTAACTGGAGCTATTAACCTGAGTGCACAGGGTGAAAGCACCAGGACCAAGGGGGAACCTTGCGAGTCGAGCTGAACCACACCGTTGTCGGCGCCAGTGACAGCACGGCGTCGGCGCGCTTCCTGACCGACGTGCTCGGGCTGCCGGAGCCCAAGCCGTTCGGCCCGTTCATGACCGTGCCACTCGAGCATGATCTGACCCTGGACTACTACCAGGTCGACGGGCCGGTCCCCAGCCAGCACCTGGCGTTCAAGGTCAGCGAGGAGGACTTCGACGCGGTGTTCGCCAGGGTCGTGGAACGGGGGATCGAGTACTGGGCAGACCCGTTCCACAACCAGGCGCGGCAGATCAACACCAATGACGGCGGGCGCGGCTTCTACTTCAGCGACCCCGACGGCCACAACCTGGAGGTGCTGACCCGCTCCTACGGCGCCGCGGTGTAGGCGGCGATGGTGCGGTCGGCCGCTGCTTGCGCGGCCGCGGGCTCGGTGCCCGCGGCCACGCTCGCGTCGCGCCACTCGGTGTTGGCGCGGGTCATGAACTCGATGCCCTCGGGAGAGGCCATCCAGGCCATGGCCGAGGCCGGTTCCACGGCGGGGGCGCCGGAGAGGTGCTCGTTGAGGCCCATGACGCCCAGGTCCCAGCCGAGGCCGACAGCGCCGGGGCCGAACTCGGCCCACCGCTCGTCGTCGACGTGGGCGATGTGCTCCAGCCGCAGGCGCGTGCCGCCCGCGTCGTCGGGGCCGATGGTCACCTCGATCCAGCTCACCTCGCCGCCGAACTCCCAGGTGGCGGCGAAGCCGGTCGGCGGGTCGCAGCGCTCGACGACGCCGCCCGCGTTGCCCTCCAGCTGGTAGTGCCCGCCGAGGCGCAGCTCGCCGGTGATCGGGAGGAACCAGCGGGGCAGCCGCTCGGGGTTGGTCACCGCGTCCCAGACGTCGTCCACATCGGCCTTGTACGTCTGGGACACGGTGACCACCCGGGCCTCGCCCGCTTCCAGCGTGCGGGAGCCCACGCTGCGGGCGACTGAGCTGATCTGGTGGTCGACGTCGATCATGAGGGTCCTTTCTCGCGGCGGCCGCGAGCCAGTTCGGTTGCCAGCGCGTCCAGGTGCGGGGTCCAGTAGCGCCGGAAGCGGTCGAGCCACACGTCGACGTCGCGCAGGGGATCGGTGTTCACCGAGTACAGCCTGCGGGCACCCGCGGCCCGCACGGTGGTGAAACCGTTGTCCCGCAACACCTTGAGGTGCTGGGACACCGCGGGCTGGGTGATCCCGAACTCCTCGGAGATGACCGATGACACCGCACCGGCGGGCCGCTCGCCGTCGGCGAGCAGCTCCAGGATGCGCCGTCGGACGGGATCGCCGAGGACGTCGAACGCGTGCACGGCGCCAAGCTAACAGTCGAGACTTATATAAGCAACAGCTAATACACGTGCTCGGTAAGTTCGAGGGCATGGGGGACGACAAGCGCGTGCCGTACGCCGACCCGGGCATTCCCGACACCCGAGGCCCGGGGCGCTACCTCTGGTGGCTGGTGACCGCCCAGTGGCGGCAGGCGGCGCGGGGCGCGCTGTGGGGCAGCCTGTGGATGTGCGGGCTGATCCTGCCGCCGTACCTGGTCTCCCGCGCCATCGATGACGGCCTGCGCGCCGGGGACTGGTCGGCGCTGCTGTTCTGGACCGGCGCGATCCTGCTGGTGGGCGTGGTCAACGCCGGGATCGCGTGGATGCGCCACCGCACCATGACCCTCGTGCGCGGCGACGCGTCCTACCGGACCGTCCAGGTGGTCGTGCGGCACGTGGCCCGGCTCGGGTCGGCGTTCCCCCGCGCGATGTCGGCGGGGGAACTGGCCAGCGTGCACGCCACCGACATCCAGCGCATCGCCCGCACGCTCACCGCGTCCGGGCCGGGAGTCGGGGCCGTGGTCGCCTACGCGCTGACCGCCGTGGTCCTCCTCGGCATCTCCCCGCTGCTGGCCGTGGTCGTGCTGCTCGGCGTGCCGGTGCTGGCGCTGGTCCTGGGACCGCTGCTGAGCAGGCTGCGCGGGGTGGAGTCGGGGTACCGCGAGCGCCAGGGCGCGCTGACCGCGCGGACCGCCGACATCGTCGCGGGCCTGCGGGTGCTGTGCGGGATCGGCGGCAAGGACGTCTTCGCCCGCCGCTACCGCGCCGAGTCCGCCGAGCTGCGCGCCGACGGGTACCGCGTCGGCGCGGTCACCAGCTGGGTGCAGGCCGTCGGCGCCTGCCTGCCGGGGGTCTTCCTGGCCGTGGTCACCTGGATCGCCGCGCGCTCGGCGGCCACGGGCGCGATCACCGTCGGCGAGCTGGTCGCCGTCTACGGCTACGTCGCCGTCCTGGTGATCCCGGTGGGCTTCCTGATCGAGGGCGCCGACGACATCGCCCGGGGGCTGGTCGCGGCCGCGCGGGTGGTCGAGGTGCTGCGCATCGAGGTCCCGCCCCGCCCGGCGGCGGCCCCGGCCCCGCGCCTCGGTGAGCTGACCGCTGTCGTCGGCGCCACCCCAGCCCTGGTGGAACGCCTGGGCGAGCACGGCGTCGTCGCCGACGACTCCGCGTACCTGTTCCCCGGCCCGCTCCACGCGGTGATCACCCCGCCGGGCGCCGACCCCGGCCGGATCGGGGACGCCATCGCGGCGGCGTCCGCCGAGGACATCGTCGACGCGCTCCCCGACGGCCTGGACACCGTCATGGACACCGAGGCGAGAAGCCTCTCCGGCGGCCAGCGCCAACGGCTGCGCCTGGCCCGCGCCCTGCTCGCCGACCCGGAGGTGCTGGTCCTGGTCGAGCCCACCTCGGCCGTCGACGCGCACACCGAGGCCGCCATCGCCGCGGGCGTCGCCGCCTACCGCCGAGGCCGGACCACCGTACTGGTCACCACGTCCCCACTACTGCTCCAGCACGCCGACCACGTGTGCCTGGTGCGCGAGGACCAGGTGATCGCCGAGGGCCGCCACGCCGACCTGCTCGCGAACCCGGCGTACCGGTCCGTGGTCGATCGGGGCGAGGTGTTGCGATGAGCGCGTTTCCCGTGGTGGATGCCCGCGCGAGTGGCGGGGTCGCGTGGGGCTTGGTGCGTGATGACCAGGTGATTGCCGAAGGTCGTCACGTCGACTTGCTTGTCGACCCGGCGTATCGGGCCATGGTGGATCGGGATGAGGTGTTGTGGTGAGGGCGTTTCCCGTGGCGGATGCCCGTGCGACCGGTCGGGCCGTGCGGGGTCTGGTGCGTGGCGACCGCTGGTCGTTGCTCGGCGTTTTGGGCCTGACCTTCGCCGCGGCGGGCGCTGGGCTGGCCGGGCCGTGGCTGCTGGGTCGCATCATCGACCTGGTCAAGTCCGATGACGCCCCGGTGAGCGCGATCGACGGGCTGGCCTTGGCGGTCGTCGGCTTCGCGGTGGCGCAACTCGTGCTGACCCGGTTCGCGCGGCTGGCCGCGCACCGGATGGGGGAGCGGGCCACGGCGCGGCTGCGGGAAGGGTTCGTCGAGCGGGTGCTCACCCTGCCGACCGCGGTGGTGGAGCGGGCCGGGACCGGGGACCTGGTGACCCGCTCGACCGCCGACGTGGCGACCGCGGGCACGACCCTGCGCGACGCCGCGCCCGACCTGGTGCTGGCCGCGGCGCAGTCGCTGCTCGTGCTCGGCGCGGTGTTCTTCCTCGACCCGCTGCTCGGCCTCGCCGCGGTGGCCGGGCTGCCGCTGCTGGTCCTGGGGATGCGGTGGTACCTGAAGCGCGCCCGCCCCGCGTACCTGGCCGAGGGGCGGGCGTCCTCGGCGGTGGCCGAGAGCATGGCCGCCACGGCGGCGGGCGCGCGCACCGTCGAGACCTACGGCCTGGCCGCCGAGCGCGTCGCCGACGCCGACGCCGCCATCGACGCGATCTACCACGCCCGCTACCGCACGCTGTCCCTGCGCCTGCGGGTCTTCCTCGCCGCCAACCTGGCGCACCTGGCCCCGCTGGTCGTCATGCTGCTCGTCGGCGGGGCGGCGTACTTCGACGGGCGGGTCAGCCTGGGCGCCATGACCGCCGCCATCCTCTACGTCTGGCAGCTCGCCGAGCCGCTGGACCGCTTCACCCTGTGGCTGGAGCTGGTCCAGGGCGGCTTCGCCAGCGTGGCGCGCATCGCCGGGGTCGACGCGCCCGGGTCGCCGCCCGCCGGGCGCGTCCCCGAGGACGACCGCGTCAGCCTGAGCGACGTCCGCTTCGCCTACGTCCCCGGCCGCGACGTCCTGCACGGCATCGATCTGGCCGTGCGGCCGGGCGAGCACCTGGCCATCGTCGGCCCCTCCGGCGCGGGGAAGTCCACTGTGGGCAGACTGGTCGCGGGCATCGACCGCCCCCGCGCGGGCGCCGTCCTGCTGGGCGGTGCCCCGGTCGCCGACCTCGATGCCGCCGAGCGCAGCGCCCGCGTCGTGCTCGTCACCCAGGAGCACCACGTCTTCCTGGGCAGCCTGCGGGAGAACCTGGCCATCGCCGCCCCCGAGGCCGACGACGACGCCCTGCGGAGCGCCCTCGCCGCGGTGGGCTGGCACGACGCCCCGCCGCTGGACACCCCGCTGCGGAACCTGCCCCCCGACAAGGCCCAGCTCCTGGCCCTGGCCCGCGTCATCCTCCGCGACCCGCACACCGTCATCCTCGACGAGGCCACCTCGGTCCTGGACCCCCGCTCGGCCCGCGCCGCCGAGGCCGCCCTCGGCGCGGTCCTCAGTGGACGGACCGTCATCGCCATCGCCCACCGCCTGCACACCGCCCACGACGCCGACCGCGTCGCCGTCGTCGACCACGGCCGCATCACCGAACTCGGCCACCACACCGACCTCATCGCCGCCAACGGCCCCTACGCCACCCTCTGGCGCACCTGGCACGGCTGAGCCGTGAAACACGGCCTAGGCCGTGTTTCAGATGTGGAGCACGGCATGGCCGCGCCAGTCCGCCCGCAGGCGGCATGGGCCGGATACGCCCGAATACGACACCGGTATGAGGACGATCCGTCCCGCACCGCCTGCGGCCGGACTGATCACGACTCTCCCGCCCCCACATCTGAAACACGGTCTAGCCGTGTCAGCGGTCAGGCTGATCCCATACAGGGCTACCGGTTACACGGGGCTACCAGCTCGGCCGGGCCGTCATCCCGCCGTCCACCGCGATGTCCTGGCCGCTGACGAAGGCCGCCATCGGCGATGACAGGAACACGCACACGTCCCCGACGTCGGACGGGGAGGCCATCCGCCCCAGCGGGACCGCGGCCATCCACCGCCGCACCCCGTCCGGCCACCGCTGCGCCAGCCCGTCCCGCTCGACCAGCCCCGGGGACACGGTGTTGACCCGCACCCCCAGCTCCCCGTACTCCAGTGCCGCGGCCCGCGCGTGCATGATCAACCCGGCCTTGGCGGCGCTGTAGTGGGCGTGGCCCGCCGCGGGCGCGCGTCCCTCGATGGAGGCGATGTGCGTGATCGCCCCGCCGCCCGTGCGCCCCATGAACCGCACCGCGGCCTGGGTGACGCTGAACGCGGAGGTCAGGTTGAGGTCCACAGTGGACCGCCAGTCGGCCGCCGACATGTCCGCCAGCGGGAGCACGGGCTGCACCCCGGCGTTGTTCACCACCGCGTCCAGCCGCCCGGCCCACCCGGCGGCCTCCTCGACCAGCCGCTCGCACTCCGACTCGGCCGCGAGATCCGCCCCGATGGCGACCGCCCTGACCCCCAGCGCCCCCACCAGGTCCTCGGCCCCGGCGCGGTCGCGGTGGTAGTGGGCCACGACCGCCGCCCCCGCCCGCGCGAACCGGCGCGCGATCCCGCCGCCGACCAGGCCGCTCGCCCCGGTCACCAGCACCGACGTGCCCCGCAGATCGATCATCGCTCGTCCACTCCCAGCGGCATGGCTGTTGGCGCGTCGGGGCGCGACAGGGCCCGGATCAGCTCCGCCTGTGCCGGGTACGCCAGGGCCAGCACCTCCGGATCGCCGCCGATGTAGTCCGACGGCACGAAACCCGGCGCCATCGTCGTCCCGCACAGCGCCCACGACCCGCCCGGCGCGACCCGCGCGCCCATCCACGTGCCCGCGGGGACGGTGAGCTGGACGTGGTGCCCGGCGAGGATGTCCGGCCCCAGCACCGCCACCCGGCTCTCGGCGTCGAGCAGCAGCAGTTCCACCGGGTCGCCGAGGTAGCGGTGCCACACCTCGTCCACCGGCAGCCGGTGCAGCGCGGAGAACCCGTCGCCCTCGGTCAGCAGGACCAGGATGGCCGACCCGGCGGGACGGCCCGCGGTCACCACCCCCGCCCACGTGCGCCGGTAGAGCCCGCCCTCCGCGGGCAGCGGGACCAGGTCGAACCGGGCCGCGACGTCGTCGGCTGTTACCTCCACGCCCTCACATTACGTCAGCGGATAACCGGCCGCGATTGATCGGGATTCCATGCTGCGCACCGCGGCGGAACCGACGACGATCGGGGCGACCCGCGAGACGAGGAGCACGACGATGGGCGATCCGCTCGACGCCGCACCGGTCACGATCGAGCCCGCGTGCTGAGGGGAGTCCCGGCGGTCCCGGGGACCGCGGTCGGCCCGGTGGCCCGGCTCGCCCCGGCCCCGGTGCTGCCCGCCGTCGCGCCCCCGCCGGGCGCGGACGAACACGCCCTCGCCCGCGCCGCGCTGGACACCGTGGTGGCCGAGCTGGTGGACCTCGCCGCCGGGCTCGACGGCGAGCTGCGCGACATCATGGACACCCAGGTGATGATGGCCCGCGACCCCGGCCTCGCCGCGGGGATACGGGACGCCGTCGACAAAGGACTCCCGGCGGCGTGGGCGGTGCACGAGGCGTTCGGCGTCCACGTCGCGGCGCTGTCCTCCCTGGGCGGCTACCTCGCCGACCGCGTCGGCGACCTCACCGCCCTGCGCGATCGCGCCATCGCCGTCCTCCTCGGCCTGCCCCGCCCCGGACCGCCCGCGGGGACCGATCCGTACGTCCTGGTCGCGGTGGACCTCGCCCCCGCGGACACCGTGACCCTGGACCGGGCCCGCGTGCTGGCCATCGTCACCGAGAAGGGCGGCCCGACCAGCCACACCGCCATCGTGGCCCGCGCCATGGGCATCCCCGCCGTGGTCGCCTGCCCCATCGCCGAGCTGGCCGAGGGCGTCCGCGTCCTCGTCGACGGCGCCGCGGGCACCGTCGAGCCCGACCCGCCCGAGGAGTCCGCGCGCCGGGCCACCGCCAAGACCCGCGAACCGGCCGCCCACACCGGGCCCGGCCGCACCGCCGACGGCCACCCGGTCGCCCTGCTCGTCAACATCGGCGGTGAGCCCGGCGGGAACCCGGAGGCCGAGGGGGTCGGCCTGTTCCGCACCGAGTTCCTGTTCCTGGACCGCGCCGAGGCCCCCAGCGTCGCCGAGCAGCGCGGCGCGTACGGCGCGGTGTTCGCCGCGTACCCGGGAAGGCCGGTCGTGGTGCGCACCCTCGACGCGGGCGCCGACAAGCCGCTGCCCTTCGCCACCGCCGCCGACGAGCCCAACCCGGCCCTCGGCGTCCGCGGCTATCGCACCGTCCGCCGCAACCCCGACCTGCTGAGCGCGCAGCTGGAGGCCATCGCCGCGGCCGCCGCCGACCACGCCGCCGACGTCCGGGTCATGGCCCCGATGATCGCGACCTGCGCCGAGGCGGCGGCCTTCGCCGCGAGCGCCCGCGCCGCGGGCCTGGCCGCGGTGGGTGTCATGATCGAGATTCCGGCCGCGGCGCTGCGGGCCCCGGAGATCCTCGCCGAGGTCGATTTCGTCAGCGTCGGCACCAATGACCTGGCCCAGTACACCTTCGCCGCCGACCGCCTCCTGGGCGAGCTGGGCGACCTCCTCGACCCCCGCCAGCCCGCCCTCCTGGCCCTGGTCGCCGAGGTGGCCCGAGCCGCCAGGGCCGCGGACAAGCCCGCGGGCGTCTGCGGTGAGGCGGCGGCCGACCCCGGCCTGGCCCCGGTCTTCGCGGGCCTGGGGATCACCAGCCTGTCCATGTCCGCCCCGGCCGTCCCCGCCGTCCGCGCGGCCCTGCGCGCCCGCACCCACGCCGAGTGCGTGGCCCTGGCGGCCGAAGCCCTGGCCTGAGCGGGTCAGCTCACGTCCGCGTCACGGTGGCCGTTGGCGGCGATCAGGTCGCCGCGCGCCCGCGCCACCCGGGACCGGACCGTCCCGACAGGACAGTCGCAGATCTCGGCCGCCTCCGCGTAGGTCAACCCGAGCACCTGGGTCAGCAGCAGCGCCTCGCGCCGGTCGGGGGACAGCCCGGCCAGCAACTGCCCCACCTCCACCACCTGCTCGAACCCGGCCGCGTGGCTCGCCGCCCGCGCGGCGTCGGAAACCTGGCGGTAGTCCGCGGAGTAGGCGATCGCGGGCCGCGCGCCGCGCGCCCGCAGGTGGTCCACCACGGTCCGCCGGGCGATGGACAGCAGCCAGGTGCGCGCCGACGAGCGGCCCGCGAAGCCGGGCAGGCCGCGCAGCGCGCGCAGGTAGACGTCCTGGGTCAGGTCGTCGGCCAGCCGCGGCTCACTCAGGTGGGCCACCAGGCGCCACACGTCGCGCTGGGTCGCCCTGATGAACCGCTCCAGCGCGGCGCGGTCGCCGGACCGGGCGGCCAGCGCCCAGGCGGTCGCCTCGTCCCATGAGGACGCGTCGTCACTGTCCGAGATCGCCACGGGCGCGACAGTAGTGGAGGAACCCAAGGGAACTCTGAGAGCCGCGCGGACGACAACCACCCCGTGGAGTGTGAAACCTGCCGGGAAGCCCTGTCCGCCCGACTCGACGGCGAGGCCGAGCCGGTCGACGCGCACCTGGCCGACTGCGCCGCCTGCCGGGCCTGGCACGCCGACGCGGCGGACCTCACCAGGGCGCTGCGCGTCCGCGAGGCCGTCCCCACTCCCGACCTGGCCGACGCCGTCCTGGCCGCCGACCCGCGCCGCGAGCCCGCCGGGTACCGCAGGCTCGCCCTG
The DNA here is from genome assembly GCF_053813445.1 of Actinokineospora lacus. Taxonomy (NCBI): domain Bacteria; kingdom Bacillati; phylum Actinomycetota; class Actinomycetes; order Pseudonocardiales; family Pseudonocardiaceae; genus Actinokineospora; species Actinokineospora lacus. The sequence continues at coordinate 170,813 of NZ_JBQERA010000006.1, read as the reverse complement.
GGCGTCGTCGCCGTCGCCCAGCTCACCCTCGGCATGGCCCAGCTGCTCGGGGTCACCCACGGCCCCGGCCACTCGCACGTGCTCAACGAGTCCTCGGCGTGGACGATCGCGCTCGGCGCCGCTCTGGCCTACGCGGCGTTCCGGCCCGCGGCGGCGACCGGCGTGCTCGTCGCGACCGGTGGGTTCCTCGGCGTGCTGACCCCGTTCGCCGTCATCGACCTGGCCGTGGGCGCCGCCACCGCGAGCCGGGTCGCCACCCACGCCATCCTGCTGCTCGCCGTCGGCCTGCTGATCGCGGTCCGCCCCGGCGGTGACGCGGCGGGTTCGCGGCGTCCGTCACCGGGGTCGCGCACCGCCGCCGACCAGCCCGCGGAACCCGTGCGCCGCGACGGCGATGACGGACGAAGCCGCTTGCGGCCAGTCAGCCGCAAGTCTGCCGCCTAATGGTCACTGGGTGCCGAAGTGTTTCGTGACTTTCCGTCCAGAACGCGGACATACTGGCCATTCGATCCTTTACGAGGAGGTCGATTCGTGTCCCCTGCCTTACGAATCCCCGTCTTGACCGCCACCATCCTCGCCGCGGGCGCCTTGGTCGTCGCGCCGAGCGCCGTCGCCGTCCCCGCTGACCCCGTCGCGGCGGTCACCGCCGCCATGTCCGAGCGCGGGCCGGTCACCCCGCGCGTCACCGTCACCCGCCGCGACGGCGACTGGGCCTTCGGCACCGCGGTCGCGCTCGGCACGCCGGGCACCGACCGGATGCCCGACGGCTGGCTGTTCCTCGCCGAGCGCACCCGCGGCGGCTGGAAGGTGGCCTTCGACGGCCAGCCCGCCTTCGCCGAGCTCGCCGCGGCGGCCCCGCTCGTCAAAGCCGAGGAGAAGCCGCTCTTCGCCCAGCAGGACGGCGTCCAGCCCGCAGCGGGCGGCGACTTCCGCACCGGCATGTCCCTGCCGTGGGCGACCGGCCAGACCTGGGGTATGCCCGGCGGCCCGCACGGCTGGGCGGGCACGCCCGCCCCGTGGAGCTCGCTGGACCTCGCGGGCGGCGACCAGCGGGTCCGCGCCGCGCGCGCGGGCACGGCGTACACGATGTGCAAGGGCTGGATTCGCGTGATCCACGACCGCGGCTACGCCACGGACTACTACCACCTCTGGAACAACATCAACGTCAACGGCGCGGCCGTCGCCCAGGGCGCCTACCTCGGCGACACCGGCACCGACGTCACCTGCGGCGGCTCGGCGCTGGGCAGGCACGTGCACTTCGCGCTCCGCCAGAACAACGCCTACGTGGACATCGCGGGCCACAACCTCGGCAAGTGGGTGCCGCAGAACGGCGGCTCGGCGTACTCGGGCTCGGCGCTGCACGGCAGCGCGCGCGTCAACGCGGGCGGCTCGCTCTACAACTACGGCGCCCTCGGCTTCAACCAGGGCGTGGTGGACACCAACGGCGGCGGGTCGGTCAACAAGCGCTCCGGACCCGGCACCGGCTACGGCGTGGTCGGCTCGGTCACCGACGGAGCCACGGTGACGGTCTCGTGTTCGTCCAACGGGACCTCGCACACCGGCCGCTACGGCGCGACCAGCCTGTGGAACCGCCTCAGCGACGGCACCTGGATGAGTGACGCGTTCCTCTGGAGCGGCGTCAACGGTCCCATCGCCGGGTACTGCTAGCTGGTGAACAGGGGTCCGGGCGGTGGTCGCGCGGTGGGGATCACCCGCGACCGCCTGCCCGGGCCCGCTGCCGGGCCGTGTCAGCCGAGCGTTCCCGTGGCCAGCAGCCCGCCGTCCACCCGCACGCACTCCCCGGTGATCCAGCCCGCCTTGTCCGAGGCCAGGAACGCCACCAGCTCGGCGACGTCCTCGGGCACGCCGAGGCGCTTCATCGGGTACGCCGCCGACGCGGTGTCCTCGCCCTGGGAGTACAGCGCCTCGGCGAAGCGGGTCTTGACCACTCCCGGCGCGACCGCGTTCACCCGGATCTTCGGGCCGAGCTGCCAGGCCAGCTCCTCGGTCAGCCGGATCAGCGCCGCCTTCGAGGCCCCGTAGGCCGCGATCACCCCGGTGGAGCGCAGGCCCGCCACCGAGGCGATGTTGATGATCGAGCCGCCGTGCTCGCCCATCCACGCCTTCACCGCGAGCTGGACGTAGCCCAGCGCCGCGACGACGTTGGTGTCGAAGATCTTGCGCACGCCGTCGAGGTCCACGTCGACCAGTGGGCCGTACACCGGGTTGATGCCGGTGTTGTTGACCAGCACGTCCAGGCTGCCGAACTCGGCGACGGTGCGCTGCACGACCTCGGCGCGCTCCTCGTCACGCCCGGTGTTGGCGGCCACGGTCAGCACCCGCGCGCCCGGCACGGCGGAGCGGATCTGGGCCGCGGCCGCGTCGAGGGTGTCGGGCTTGCGCGCGGAGATGGTCACCGCGGCGCCGCCGCGGGCCAGTTCGGTGGCGATGGCCAGGCCGATGCCCCGGCTGGCCCCGGTGACCAGCGCGGTCTTCCCGGTGTACTCGGCAGTAGTCATGCCGGGCACTGTAGCTAAGCGAGCGCTTAGTCGCGAGCACCGGAAACGCACTCGTCCGGTCCGGCTACACTCGAGACGTGGTCATCACCGATTGATCGGCGGGTGCGCTCGCGGGCTACGGCGCGCGGGCCGCTGACCCATGCCCCGGCTCGACCACCCAATCTCGGAGAGATATCCACGTGATCACCGCCACTGACCTGGAACTGCGCGCCGGTTCGCGCATCCTGCTCGCCGATGCCGCGCTGCGCATCCAGCCCGGGGACCGCATCGGCCTCGTCGGCCGCAACGGCGCGGGCAAGACCACCACGCTGCGCGTCCTCGCGGGCGAGGGCGAGCCGTATGGGGGCACCGTGCGCCGCTCCGGCGAGCTGGGCTACCTGCCACAGGACCCCCGCGAGGGCGACCTGTCGGTGACGGCCAAGGACCGCGTGCTCTCCGCGCGCGGCCTCGACGAGCTCTCCCGCGGCATGGAGAAGGCCCAGACGGCGATGGCCGAGCTGGCCGACGACGCCGAGCGCGAGCGGGCCGTGCGCCAGTACGGGCGGATGGAGGAGCGCTTCTCCGCCCTCGGCGGGTACGCCGCGGAGAGCGAGGCGGCCCGCATCTGCGCGAACCTGGGCCTGGCCGACCGCGTCTTGGCGCAGCCGCTGAGCACGCTGTCCGGCGGCCAGCGCCGCCGGGTGGAGCTCGCCCGCATCCTGTTCGCCGCCTCCGAGGCGGGCGCGGGCGGCGGCTCGGGCACGATCCTGTTGCTCGACGAGCCCACCAACCACCTCGACGCGGACTCCATCGGCTGGCTGCGCGGGTTCCTCAAGGGCCACTCCGGCGGCCTGGTCGTGATCAGCCACGACGTCGAGCTGCTCGGCGACGTGGTCAACAAGGTCTGGTTCCTCGACGCCACCCGCAGCGAGGTCGACCTCTACAACATGGGCTGGCAGCGCTACCTCGACGCCCGCGCCAGCGACGAGAAGCGCCGCCGCCGCGAGCGGGCCAACGCCGAGAAGAAGGCCGGGGCGCTGATGGCCCAGGCCGACAAGATGCGCGCCAAGGCCACCAAGGCCGTCGCCGCGCAGAACATGATCAAGCGTGCGGAGAAGCTGGTCTCGGGCCTCGACGACATCCGCCAGGCCGACCGGGTCGCCAAGATCCGCTTCCCGGAGCCCGCCTCCTGCGGCAGGACGCCGCTGACCGCCGAGGGGCTGAGCAAGTCCTACGGCTCGCTGGAGGTCTTCACCGGCGTCGACCTGGCGATCGACCGCGGCTCCCGGGTGGTCATCCTCGGCCTCAACGGCGCGGGCAAGACCACCCTGCTGCGGCTCATGGGCGGCATGGAGAAGGCCGACTCCGGCAAGGTGGTGCCGGGGCACGGGCTGCGGATCGGCTACTACGCCCAGGAGCACGAGACCCTCGACCACAACGCCAGCGTGTGGTCCAACGTCCGCCACGCCGCGCCGGACGCCCCTGAGCAGCAGCTGCGGTCACTGCTGGGCACGTTCCTGTTCCAGGGCGAGCAGCTCGACCAGCCCGCGGGCACGCTCTCCGGCGGTGAGAAGACCCGGCTGGCGCTGGCGGGGCTGGTGTCCAGCGCGGCCAACGTGCTGCTGCTCGACGAGCCGACCAACAACCTCGACCCGGCCAGCCGCGAGCAGGTCCTCGACGCGCTGCGCCGCTACACCGGCGCGGTGGTCTTGGTCACCCACGACCCCGGAGCGGTCGAGGCACTCCAACCCGAGCGGGTGATCCTGCTCCCCGACGGGAACGAGGATCACTGGTCGCCCGACTACCTGGAACTCGTGCAACTTGCGTGAAATTGGCCGTTTTCCTGGGCTCTCGTAATAGCGAGATCACGCACCGTCCTCGCTTCGGTATCGGCCGTGATCATCGAGTTCGACACGTTTTTGTCATCTCGTCTGGCATTCCGCGCCACCGTGTTCGATCATTGCGGCGGTAGGGACCATCCGTGGGCCCCGCCACTTGCGACGGAAGGCGGACAACGTGGCTGACCTCAAGAAAGGCGCTCGGATCACCGGCGCCATGCGGGACAAGCTGGCCACCGACTTGAAGAAGAAGTACGAGAAGGGCGCGAGCATCCGCGCCCTCGCGGAAAGCACAGGGCGATCCTATGGATTCGTGCACCGCGTGCTCTCGGAGTCAGGAGTGACGCTGCGGGGCCGGGGCGGCGCCACGCGAACCAAGAAGAAGTAGCCCGCGGATCGACGCGGAGGTTCCGGTGTGGTGCCAACATCGGAATCCGCTGCGGAAACCGGAACGATCAGTCGAATCGGAGTCGGAAACCGAGTCCTGATCCCGCATGATCGTTCCCGGTCCCCGCCGCGTCCGATGTGGACCGGCCCTCTCCCGGCGTGCCCGGGAGATCACTCAGTGCGCGCGTGCCGCCGTGGGAAGATCTCCGGCGGTGTCGGCGTTGCACTGGGGTTGGGAGGGGGTCGGCCGATGGACAACGCGCGAAGTTTCCTGCGCGGCTCAATGCGGGCAGCGGACACGCCCAAGGAGCTGCGCACCGGGACCCTGCGGCGGGTCATGGCGTTCAGCCGCAGCCACCGCAGGCGGCTGGTGTGGTTCCTGCTGCTGACGGTCGTCTCGGCCGTGCTGACGGTGAGCACCCCGCTGTTGGCCGGCCGGGTCGTCGACGCGATCGTGGCCGGGTCGTCGGTGTCGACGGTCGTCTGGCTGGCCGTGGCCATCGCCGGACTGGCCGTGGTCGCCGCGGGCCTCGGCGTCGCCGAGCGCTGGCAGTCCGCCCACATCGGCGAGGGCCTGATCTACGACCTGCGCCGCGCGGTCTACGAGCACGTCCAGCGGATGCCGGTGGCGTTCTTCACCCGCACCCGCACGGGCGCGCTGGTCAGCAGGCTCAACAACGACGTGATGGGCGCGCAGCGGGCGTTCACCTCGACGCTGGCCGGACTGGTCACCAACGTGATCCAGCTGGTGCTCTCGCTCGGGGTGATGATGACCCTGTCCTGGCAGGTCACGCTGCTGGCGCTGGTCCTGCTGCCGGTGTTCGTCCTGCCCGCGCGCCGCATGGGCAGGCGGATGGCCGACCTGCAGCGCGAGGCGGCCGGGCTGACCGCGTCGATGCACACCCAGATGACCGAGCGCTTCTCCGCGCCCGGCGCGACCCTGGTCAAGCTGTTCGGCCGCCCGGCGGTGGAGACGGCCGACTTCAGCGCGCGGGCGGGCCGCGTCCGCGACATCGGGGTGCGCACCGCGATGGCGACCCGATGGTTCATGACCGGCCTGCAGCTGGTGTCCGCGCTGGCCCAGGCGCTGGTGTACGGGCTGGGCGGCTACCTGGCGCTGCGCGGGGAGCTGGCCCCGGGGACCGTGGTGGCCCTCGCGCTGCTGCTGACCCGGCTGTACACCCCGCTGACGGCGCTGGCCAACGCCCGGGTGGACATGATGACCGCGCTGGTGTCCTTCGAGCGGGTGTTCGAGGTGCTGGACCTCAAACCGATGATCGAGGAGCGGCCACAGGCGGGGTCGCTGCCGCAGGGCGGCCCGGTGTCGGTCGAGTTCGACGACGTCCGGTTCGGCTACCCGCCCGCGGAGAAGGTGTCGCTGGCGTCCCTGGAGGAAGTGGCGGTGCTGGACCGCCGCGGTGGGACCGAGGTGCTGCACGGGGTGTCGTTCGTCGCGGACGCGGGGCAGATGATCGCGCTGGTCGGGTCGTCGGGGGCGGGCAAGTCGACCATCGCGGGCCTGGTGCCCCGGCTGTACGACGTGGACTCCGGCGCCGTCCGGCTGTCCGGGGTGGACGTGCGCGACCTGACGTTCGACTCCCTGCGCGAGACCGTCGGCGTGGTCACCCAGGACGGGCACCTGTTCCACGACAGCATCCGCGCCAACCTCACCTACGCCGGCCCGTCGGCCACCGACGACGACCTGTGGGCGGCCCTGCGCGGCGCCCGCCTCGACACCCTGATCGCCGCGCTCCCCGACCAGCTCGACACCGTCGTCGGCGAGCGCGGCTACCGCTTCTCCGGCGGCGAGCGCCAGCGCCTCACCATCGCCCGCCTGCTCCTGGCCCAACCCGGCGTCGTCATCCTCGACGAGGCCACCGCCCACCTGGACTCCTCCTCGGAAGCCGCCGTCCAAGCCGCCCTGGCCGACGCCCTCCGCGGCCGCACGGCCCTGGTGATCGCCCACCGCCTGTCGACCATCCGCGCCGCCGACAAGATCCTGGTGATCGAGGACGGCCAGATCGCCGAACAGGGCACCCACGAAGAACTCCTGGCCGCCTCCGGCCGCTACACCGAGCTGTACCGCACCCAGTTCGCCAACGAGGACGCCGTCGCCTAGCTGACTGGCAGCGGCTAGCGGGTCAGGTTACTCCGGAAGGCGTCCCACCCTTGGGTGGCGAGGACGAGGACAGGCCCGGAGGCGTTCTTGGTGTCGCGGATGCCGACGACCGCTCCGCCGTGCGCCATGGCCACGCACGCCTGGGTTGCGTTGCTGCGGCTGCTCTTGCGCCAGTTGGTGAGGTTCGGGGGGACCACGGGTGACTCCTCTAAGCTCTGGACTCGCCGATCTCACTGATCTGATGAGCCGAATCGAGCGCCAAGCTGGGCGGCCCCAGTTCCCCGTTGACCATCAGCGTCGACCGGGAGGGCGCGGCCAGGCTCGAAGCCTTTGTGGGCGCGGCGAAAGCGGCGTTGATCAAGCACCTCGACGAGCAGGACGCGAAGTACTTGATCCGCCCGGCCATTGCGACGGATCAGACTCCGTAGACGTCACTCGTCAGCCGAGGTGGGGGACTCGGTCGCCGTACTTGTCGAGGAGGGTGGCGTTGGCGGTGTCGCCGCCTTCGACGTTGGAGCTGCGCCAGCGGGGGAGGTCCACGCCCGCGGCGGTGGCGCGGTCGTGGAGGCGGGCGAGCATCTGATTCCACAGGAAGGCGTTGCACAGGGTCGAGAGGGACGCGGTGACGGGGGAGTCGGCTGGGTAGGCGACGTCGCCGGGGCCGGTGAGGGTGTCCAGCAGGATGGTGGCGTGGTGGGCCAGCAGGGCGCCCGCGCGGCGGGTGGCGCCCGCTGACGACGCCGGTGAGGTGACCGCGACCACGGGGCAGCCCGCGTCCAGGGCGGTCTGGGCGAGTTCGACCGGGAACGGGTTGACGCCGGAGTTGGAGAAGATGAACAGCACCTCGTGGCCGCTGCGGGGCACCTCGGCGAAGACCTCGGCGGCCAGGCCGGTGCGGCGTTCGGCTGCGGTGGCCTGGCGGGCGCCGCCGAAGACCTGGAGGTCGTCGTGGACCAGGGGGCGCACGCAGGCCAGGCCGCCCGCGCGGAAGAAGGTCTCGGCGACGGCGGCCAGCGAGTGGCCCGCGCCGGAGGTGAGCACGAGGCCGTCGGCGCGGACGCAGGCCAGCACGAGGTCGGCGGCGTCGTCGAGGGCGTCGGCGTTGTGCTCGGCGACCTTCGCCAGGTGGGCTAGGGCCAGCTCGCCGTAGGTGTCCACGGTGCCTCCTCGGGGTCGGTGTCGGTGCTCACGGCAGGTCTTCTGGGCGGTCGGCGTCGGCGCCGTCGGCGATGTCCGCGCACGGGACGCCGACCACGGGGTGGGCCGCGAGGTAGGGGCGGGCGCCGGCGTCCCCGACGGCCTGGGCGGCGATCTCCGCCCAGTGATCGCGGCCGAGCAGGACGGGGTGGCCCGGGCTGCCGTCGTAGGTGGCGCGGGCGAGCGCGTCCGGGGCGGCCAGGGCCGAGACCCGGCGCACGGCCGCCGCCGTCACCCCGGGTGTGTCCACAGTGAGCACAATCGCGGCGTCCACGGCGAGACCGTCGAGAGCGGCCAGTCCGGCGCGCAGCGAGGAAGCCATGCCCGAGGCCCAGTCCGGGTTCTCGACGACGTGGACAGCGGAGTCGGCCACGTGGGCGGCGACCTCGTCGGCCGCGGCGCCGGTCACGACGACGACCGGCGCGCACCCGCCGTCGGCGAGGGTGGCGACGGCGTGGTCGACCAACAGCGCGCCGCGGTGCGGGGCGAGGGCTTTGGGCATACCGAAGCGCCTGCCCGCGCCCGCGGCGAGGAGCAGACCGGCGGGGGCCGTCATGCGGGCAGCCTAGAGGCAACGGCGAGATTGATCGAGAGCCGGGAGCCGGGTGTCTTTGCCTGCCCGGTTTTTGGCTGGGCGGCCGGGCGGCGGCACTCGGCCGGCGAGAAGCTGGACTGTCGAGAAATCCGGCGTAGGACACCGACGTCCCAGGCCGGAAGGTCGGTGTCTTTGTCGGTGGTACTCGGGATCTTTCCCGGTGCGGCCTGCGGGAAGCTGGGCCGTCGAGAAGTCCGGCGCGGGACACTAGGTCAGGTGCGCGACCAGCACGGCGCTCATGGCTTCGGGGATCTCCCAGAGCATCCAGTGCGACACGTCTTCCAGCAGTTCGAAATGGTATGGACCATTCGTCCACTTCGCGCAGCTCAGGGCGGCCGTGGAGCCGACGGCGACGTCCTCGGTGCCCCAGAGGTACAGCACCGGGACCGCCACCGGGTCGGGGAGCACCGGGCGGCGGGACGAGCGGAACCAGTTGAGCGCGGCGGTCAGCGCGCCGGGCTCGGACAGGCGGGCGACGTAGTCGGCCACCGCCGAGGGCGGCAGACGGTACTCGAAGATCGCGCGCAGCGCGGCGGCGTCGTCGGCGAGCAGGCGGCGTTCGGCCGAGCGCTCCTTGAACACCGCCAGGTGCTGGGAGCGCATGGCCTGGTCCTCGTCGGTGCGGGCGGCCTCGGCCAGCGCCGACGGGTGCGGGGTCGACAGGGCGGCCAGGGTGCGGACCCGGTCGGGGTGGGCCGCGGCGGCGTGCCAGCCGACGGTGGCGCCCGCGTCGTGGCCGACGAGGTCGAAGGTGGTCCAGCCCTGGGCGTCGGCGATGGCCAGCACGTCGCCCACCAGCTCGTCGACGTGGTAGTCGGCGGGCCGCTCCGGGCGCACGCCGGGGGAGTAGCCGCGCTGGTCGACGGCAACCGCCCGGTACCCGGCCCGGCCCAGGGCGGCGACCTGGTGCTCCCACACCGTCGCGGCCTCGGGGAAGCCGTGCAGGAGCAGGACGGGGCGGTCGTCGGGGGAACCCGCCGCCAGCGCGTCGAAAATGCCCGCCTCGGTCGCGATCCGCAGGTGTTCGATCACGGACGGCAGCCTACGCGCCAGGACCGACACCCCACCGGGACCGACTCCACCGGACCGACTCCTCACCGGGACTGACTCCCGCCGAATCGACTCTCCACCGGGACCGACTCCCACCCGGGACCAAACCGCCGAGGACCCTGGTTGCGAAGATTACTGCGTGGACGAACCAAGCCTGCGCCGCTTCGGCCGTGGCGACGCGCGGGCCGCCGTGCTCGTGCTGCACGGCGGTCGTGAGTGGAGCACCGCGCGCGTGACCTCCCGCCAGCTCGCCTACCTCCGGATGGTGCCCTTCGCGGTGGACATCGGGCGGCGGGGGCGCGGGGTCGCGGTGTACCTGCTGCGCAACCGCTACCGGGGCTGGAACCCCCCGGCCGAGCACCCGGTCGAGGACGCGCGCTGGGCGCTGGCGCGGATCAGGGAGCGCCACGGCGGCGTACCCGTCGCGCTCGTCGGGCACTCCATGGGCGGGCGGGTGGCGCTGCGGGTGGCCGGGGACCGCGACGTCGTCGGCGTGTGCGCGCTCGCACCGTGGACGAAGCGGGGCGAGCCGGTCGAGCAGCTCGCCGGACGGGCCGTGCTGATCGCCCACGGCGACCGCGACCGCACCACGGAGCCTGCGCTGTCCTTCAGCTTCGCCGAGCGCGCCCGGCAGGTCACCGACCGGGTGGCCCGTTTCCACGTGCACGGCGATGGCCACGCCATGCTGCGCAAAGCGGGCGCCTGGACCCGGCTGACCACGGGATTCACTTTGGGGGTCCTCGGCACCCAACCGCTTGATCCGGTGGTGACGAATGCCTGGCGCCAGCCCGCGCCGGACGGTCTGCGGGTGCCGATGTAGAGGGAGGACGCCGTGCTGGGTGTCGATCGGGACCGGGTCGCCGTGATCGGGAGCGGGGTGTCCGGCCTCACCGCCGCCTACCTGCTCCAGCGCCGCTACGACGTGACCCTGTTCGAGTCCGACGACCGCATCGGCGGCCACGCCCACACCCACGACCTGCCCACCAGCGACGGCCGGGTCGCCGCGGTGGACAGCGGGTTCATCGTCCACAACGAGCGGACCTACCCGAACCTGCTGCGCCTGTTCGCCGAACTCGGGGTGAGCACCCGGGACTCGGAGATGTCGATGAGCGTGCGCTGCGAGGGCTGCGGGCTGGAGTACGCGGGAGCGCGCGGCGCGCGGGGGGTCTTCGCCCAGACCGCCAGCGTCGCCAGGCCGCGCTTCCTGCGGATGCTCGCCGAGGTCAAACGCTTTCACCTGCACGCGAGGCGCGTCCTCGACGGCGACCCGGGCGACACCACGCTGCGCGCGTTCGTCGTCATCGGCGGCTATTCGCGCTACTTCGTCGACCACTTCCTCATCCCGGTCGTCTCCGCGGTGTGGTCCTCGGGGCCGGAGCCGACCATGCGCTACCCCGCCCGCTACCTGTTCGAGTTCCTGCACCACCACGGGTTGCTGGCCGTCAGCGGCTCGCCGCGGTGGCGGACGGTCGTCGGCGGCTCCCGCGGCTACGTCGAGCGGGCCGCCAAGGGCCTCTCGGCGGTGCAGGTCTCCACCCCGGTGCGCGCCCTGATCCGCCACGGCGACCACGTCGAGGTCCGTGACGACGCCGACGACCCGCACCGCTTCGCGCGGGTCGTCGTGGCCACGCACCCCGACCAGGCCCTGCGCTTACTCGCCGCGCCCACCGACGCCGAGCGGGCTGTCCTGGGCGCGTTCGAGTACTCCGTCAACGAGACACTGCTGCACACCGACACCTCGATCCTGCCCCGCGCCCGCGGCGCGGCGGCGTCCTGGAACTACCTCAAGCCCACGTGCTCCGCGGACGGCGGCCCGGTCCGGGTCAGCTACCACATGAACCGCCTCATGCGCCTGACCGAACCCGAGGACTACGTGGTCACCCTCAACGCCGAGGACCGCGTCGACCCGGACAAGGTGTTGCGCCGCATGGTCTACGAGCACCCGATCTACACCCCGGACACGCTGGCCGCCCAGCGCGGCCTGCCGGGTCTCACCGACGAGCGGGTCGCCTACGCGGGCGCCTACCACGGCTGGGGCTTCCACGAGGACGGCTGCGCCTCCGGGGTCCGCGCCGCGGAGGCGTTCGGCGCCGGATGGGCCCGATGACCGCGCTGCGCGACAGGAGCGCCCTGTACGACGCCGAGGTCACCCACACCCGCTTCGAGCGCGTCGAGCGCGCCTTCCGCCACCGCGTGCACTACTGGCTGGTCGACCTCGACGCCTTGCCGCGACTGGGCCCGCTGGCGGGCTTCCGCGCCGCCGACCACCTCGGCGACCCGGCAGCCACCATCAAGGACAACCTGGCGTCCTGGCTCGCCCGCCACGGCGTCACCGTCCGCGGCCGGGTGCTCATGCTCGCCAACGCCCGCGTCCTCGGCCACGTGTTCAACCCGCTGACCCTCTACTGGGTGCATAACGAGGACGACGAGGTCGAGTGCGTCGTCGCCGAGGTGCACAACACCTATGGCGAGCGCCACTGCTACCTGTTGCGCCCCGACGAGCGGTCCCGGGCCTGCGTGGACAAAGAGTTCTACGTCTCACCGTTCTTGGAGACGGGCGGCGAATACCTCATGCGCGTCCCTCGTCCGGGTGTCACGCTTTCGGTGACGATTACCCTGCGCCAGGCCGGGAAGACACCTTTCACCGCCACGGTGTCCGGCACCCGCCGGTCGCCGTCGGCCGGGGAGGTGGTCCGGATGGTGCTGCGCGGGCGCCTGCTGCCCCAGCGGGTCAGCGCCCTCATCCGCAAGCACGGCATCGCCCTGTGGCTGCGCCGGATACCCGTTGTCCCCCGACCGCGGCACGTTCCCCAGGATGGTGTCCAGCGACCGAGATGCCGACGCGCGCCGACACCGCCGGGCGGTGGGGAGCGCTGTCCAGCCCGCCGTGCGACCCCTTCCGCGCCCGCATCGCCCGCGCGCTGTTCACCAACGCGGTGCGGACCCTGTCCGTGCGCGTGGTCTACCCCGACGGCACCCGCGCGGGCGCGGGCGGCCCGGGCTCCCCGGTGATGCGGGTCGAGCGCCCCGAGGCGTTCTTCCACCGCCTCGGCGTGGACGCCAAGATCGGGTTCGGCGAGAGCTACATGGCAGGCGACTGGTCCAGCACCGCGCTGGCGGAGGTGCTGACGGAGTTCGCGGCCCGGATGGGCACCCTCGTCCCGCCGCGCCTGCAGGCGTTCCGCCGCTGGGTCGACCGCCGCCAGCCCGCCACCGAGGAGAACACCCCGGTGGGCTCGCGCAGCAACATCCAGCGCCACTACGACCTGTCCAACGACCTGTTCGCCACTTTCCTCGACGAGACCATGACCTACTCATCGGCGTGGTTCGCCCCCGGCTGCGCCGACCTGGCCGCGGGCCAGCTCCGCAAGATCGACGGCGTCCTGGACTACGCCGGGGTCGGCCCGGACACCCACGTCCTGGAGATCGGCACCGGGTGGGGCGCCCTGGCCATCCGGGCCGCGCGGCGCGGCGCCCGGGTCACGACGCTGACCCTGTCCGCCGAGCAGAAGGCGCTGGCCGAGAAGCGCGTCAGCGAGGCCGGGGTGGCCGACCGCGTCCAGGTCGTCCTGCGCGACTACCGCGAAGCCCAGGGCTCCTACGACGCCGTGGTCAGCGTGGAGATGATCGAGGCCGTCGGCGAGCGCTACTGGCCGACGTACTTCGCCACCGTGGACCGCCTGCTACGCCCTGGGGGCCGGTTCGGCCTGCAGTCCATCACCATGCCGCACGACCGGATGATGGCCACGCGCGAGTCGTACACGTGGATTCACAAGTACATCTTCCCGGGCGGCATCATCCCCTCCACGGAGGCGATCGAGCAGACCCTGGCCCGGCACACCGATATGCGGGTGCGCGCCTTCCGCGACTTCGGCCTGGACTACGCCGAGACGCTGCGCCAGTGGCGCGTGCGCTTCCTGGACCGCTGGCCCGAGGTGTCGGAGCTGGGCTTCGACAGCACGTTCCGCCGGATGTGGGAGTTCTACCTGGCCTACTGCGAAGCCGGATTCCGGTCCGGTTACCTGGGCGTCCGCCAGCTCTCGATCGGGCGCTGAGCAACCTCCCCCGGGCGCGCGGCGTCCCTTCAGTAAGCAGTGGGAGACTCCCACACGGAAGGAAACGGTGTTCGTCACACGGTCGGGTGGTCTTTCATGAGCTACGGACAGCAGCAGCCCGGCCATCGCCAGGGCAACCGGCCGCCGCCCTACCACCCCGACGGCCGTCCGGGCCCCGGCAACCGCAGGCCGCCCCCTCCCAGCGGCGGCTACGGCGCCCCGCCCGCACGCCCCCGGCGCAGGCGCAGGCCCGGCCGGATCGTGCTGGTCGTGCTCCTGCTGATCGTCGCCCTCATCGGCGGGCTCTGGATCTACGGCGAGAGCTCGCTCAACCGGACCGCCGCGCTGGGCGACTACGAGGGCAGGCCCGCGGCGGGCGCGGGCACCAACTGGCTCATCGTCGGCTCCGACAGCCGCGAGGACCTCTCCGAGGAGCGGCAGAAGGAACTCAGCACCGGCGCGCCGCAGGGCAGGCGCACCGACACGATCATGCTGATGCACATCCCGGACAACGACACCCCGCCCACCCTGGTGTCCCTGCTGCGCGACTCCTACGTGCCGATCCCGGGCAAGGGCCGCAACAAGCTCAACGCCGCCTACGCCTTCGGCGGCCCGCAGCTGCTCGCCCAGACCGTGGAGATCAGCACCGGCCTGCGGCTGGACCACTACATCGAGATCGGCCTCGGCGGGTTCGCCGACCTGGTCGACGCCGTCGGCGGCGTGGAGATGTGCCTCAAGGACCCGATCAAGGACCCGCTGGCGGGCATCAACCTGCCCGCGGGCTGCCAGGAGCTGGCAGGCGCCGAGGCCCTGGGCTACGTCCGCACCCGGGTCGGCCCGCGCGCCGACTTGGACCGGGTGATCCGCCAGCGGGAGTTCATCAGCGCGCTGACCGACAAGGCCACCAGCTTCGGCACGATCGTCAACCCGTTCCGGATGTTCCCGCTGCTGGTCGCCGCCCCCGATGCGGTCACCGTCGACGAGGGCGACAGCCTGCACAACCTGCTGCCCCTGGCGATGGCCATGGGCTCCAGCGACCTGCTCACCACCACCGTGCCGATGGGTGGCGGTGAGCGCGTCCAGGGGGTCGGCGCGGTGATCCGGTGGGACAAGGCGAAGGCGCTGCGGCTGTTCGAGGCCCTCGGCACCGACGCCCCGGTGCCCGCCGACGTGATCGTCGCGCCGCCGAAGTAGCCGCTCAGCTGGAGGTCTTGCGCGAGCGCAGGACCTCCAGCGCCTGGTCGGCGTGGACGTTGAAGCGCAGCTCGCTCTTGATCTCGGCCAGCACCGTGTGGTCGGTGTCGATGACGAACGTCTTGCGCTTGGTCAGCAGCGGGCCGAACCGGCGGCGCACGCCGAACAGCTTGGCCACCGTGCCGTCGGGGTCCGACAGCAGCGGGAAGTCGAAGGTGTGCATCGCCGAGAACTGGGCCTGCTTGTCCACCGAGTCCGGGCTGATCCCCACCCGGTGCGCGTCGACCTCGGCGAACTCCCTGGCCAGGTCGCGGAAGTGGCAGCTCTCCGCGGTGCAGCCGCCGGTCATGGCGGCGGGGTAGAAGAACAGCACGACGGGGCCGGTGGCCAGGAACTCCGAGAGCGGGCGCTGCGCGCCGGTCTCGTCGGCCAGGGTGAAATCGGGGACGGTGTCGCCGGTCTTCATCGGTCTCCTTGTCGGGTCTTCGCTGGTGGGAGCGGCAGGAACCCGCTGGTCCTGGCCACGTACTCGGCGTAGCCGGGGCGGCTGGAGCGCAAGTGCCGCTCGGTCAGCGGCTTGCCGGTGCCCTTGGCCAGCAGGAACGTCATGGTGATCGGGGCGACGATAGTGGCAGCGCCGAGCCAGGAGTGACAGGCCATCAGGTACAGGCCCCACCACACGCAGGCGTCGCCGAAGTAGTTCGGGTGCCGGGTGTAGCGCCACAGGCCGGTGTCGAGCACGCGCCCGGCGTTGGCCGGGTCGGCGGTGAAGCGGCGCAGCTGGTGGTCGCCCACCGCCTCGAAGGTGAAGCCCACCACCCACAGCAGGACGCCGAGCGCGGCCGGCGGGCCGAAGGAGTGCTGGCCGTACTGGGCGGCCTGCACGGGCAGCGAAATCACCCACATCAGCGCGCCCTGGGTCAGGAACACCACGCGCAGCATGTGCAGGCGCGGGTTCCCCTTGGCCTTGCCGAGGATTTCGACGTAGCGCCGGTCCTCCGGCCTGCCGTGGTTGCGGACGTGCAGGTGCGCGGCGAGGCGCACACCCCAGACCACGGTCAGGGCCGCCACGGTGGCGCGCAGCGCGTTCGGGCCGTCGCCAAAGGACAGTCCGAACGCGACGAGGGCGATCAGCGCGAAACCGAGGCCCCAGGCGGTGTCGATGGTGTCGTACCTGCCCCGCCGCACGCTGACGGCGAACACGGCGAGGACGAACACCGCGACCGCCGCCGCGGTCACCAGGAAGTTCACGCGTCGACCCGGGCGGCGAGCAGGTCCGCGCGGGTGCGCGGCATCCCGCCTGCCCCGCTCGGGGTGGGCCGCACGGCCAGGATCTGGTCGACGCCCATCCGGTTCTCCTCGAAAGCCAGCGCGCCGCCCGCGAAGTACAGCCGCCACACCCTGGCCTGCTCCTCGCCGATGAGCGCCACCACCTCGTCCCAGCGCCGCTCCAGCGTCTGCCACCAGGCGCGCACGGTCCAGACGTAGTGCTCGCGCAGCGCCTCCACGTCGCGGACCTCCAGGCCCGCGCCCTCCAGCAGGTCGACGGTCTGCCCGACCGGGCGCATGTTCATGTCCGGGGCGATGTAGGTCTCGATGAACGCCCCGCCGCCCTGCGCGTTCGCGCCGCGCGACATCTGCTGCAGCAGCAGGCGCCCGCCGGGCTTGAGCATCCGGAACAGGGTGGCGGCGTAGACCGGGTAGTTCGCCGCGCCGACGTGCTCGCCCATCTCCAGGGTGCCGATGGCGTCGAAGGGCTCGTCGGCGAGGTCGCGGTAGTCCTGCAGCCGGATGTCGACGCGGTCGGCGAGCCCCAGTTCCCCGACGCGGTCGAGGATGAACTGACGCTGTTCCCTGGCCAGGGTGATGCCGGTGACGTGCACCCCGTGGTGGCGCGCGGCGTGGATGGCCAGCGAGCCCCAGCCGCAGCCGACGTCGAGCATCCGCGTCCCGGGGCGCAGGCCCAGCTTGCGGCAGACGAGGTCGAGCTTGTCGCGCTGGGCGTCATCGACGGTGTAGTCGGGGGAGTCGGAAGTCCAGTAGCCGCAGGAGTAGGCCATCCGCGGGTCGAGGATCAGCTGGTAGAAGGCGTTGGAGAAGTCGTAGTGGTGGGAGATCGCGGCCTTGTCCCGCGCCTTCGAGTTCTTCGGCCCGCTCAGCCGCGCCTCGGCGGCCGGGATCGGCGGGCGCGGGCCGAGCACGCCGAGGCGCAGGCCCGCGCGCACCACGCCCAGCTTCTCGCCGAGGGACAGCCGCGGGGTTCCCCGGTTGATCGCCCAGAACAGCGACAGCGCCGCGCCCAGGTCGCCCTCCACGTCGAGGTCACCGCTGACGTACGCGCGCGCGAGCCCCAGCTCGTCCGGGTTCCACAGCAGCCTGCGCAGCGCCCGTCGCGAGCGCACCACGCCGACCGGCGCGTCCGCGGGTCCGGCCTCGCTGCCGTCCCAGGCCCGCAGCCGCACCGGCAGCGGCGCGCCGAGCACCCGCTCGGCCAACTCGGCCAGCGTGCTGGCGACAGGGGTGCGTGCGGCCACGGCGACTCCGATCCGGTCAGGGGACGTCCATCCCCCATTCGGCCACCACCGGCGCGCGGATGGGTCGGGCGCGCCTGCCAGTATCGGTCTGGTGGAGATCCCGGTGGCCCGCGTCGCGACAGAGGTGTTCTCCCCGGCCGTCGTCGTGCTGGTCCTGCCCATGGTGGTGGCCTGGCACGCGACCGGCCAGGTGGGCCCGACCGTGCTGTGGGGCCTGGAAGTGGCGCTGTTCTCCAGCGTCCTGCCGATGCTGTTCATCATCCGCGGCGCCCGCGCGGGGCGCTGGGACGGCCACCACGTCCGCGACCGCGAGCACCGCACCGTTCCGCTGCTGGTCGGGCTGGCGTCCTCGGTAGTCGGCATCGCGATCCTGCTGCTGGCCGACGCGCCGGGCGAGGTCCTGGCGCTGTCGGTGGCGATGGTCGTCACGCTGGCGGTGTGCCTGGCGGTCACCCGGTTCTGGAAGATCTCCCTGCACGCGGCGGTGTCCGGCGGCGCGGTCGCCCTGGTCACCCTGCTCCACGGGCCGTGGTCGCTGCTCCTGCTGGCCCCGCTCGCCCTGGTGTGCTGGTCGCGGGTCGTGCTCGGGGACCACACCGCCGCGCAGGTCGTGGTGGGCGCGCTCACCGGACCGGTCGTCGGCGGTGTGGTCTTCCTGCTGGTGGTGTGACCCAGGGCGTGGGTCACACCGCTAGTTCGCTGACCCGATGACCTCGGCGATGGCGGCCACCCCCTGGTCGATCTCGGCCTCGGTGATCACCAGCGGCGGCGCCACGCGCAGCGTCGAGTCGTGGGTCTCCTTGCACAGCACGCCACGGCCCATCAGCGCCTCGGACACCGCCCGTCCCGGCAGCCCGCCGGACAGCTCCACGCCCGCCCACAGCCCGCGGCCGCGGACCTCGCTGACGCCGTGGCCCACCAGCTCGTTCAGCCTGCCGTGCAGGTGGGCGCCGAGCACCCGGGAGCGTTCCTGGAACTCCCCGGTGGACAGCAGCCGGATGACCGCCCGGCCCACCGCGCAGGCCAGCGGGTTGCCGCCGAAGGTCGAGCCGTGCTCGCCGGGGCGCAGCACGCCGAGGACGTCGCGGCGCCCGACCACGGCCGAGACCGGCAGGATGCCGCCGCCGAGGGCCTTGCCCAGGGTGTAGACGTCGGCGCGCACCCCGGCGTGGTCGAGGGCGAACAGGGTGCCGGTGCGGGCCAGGCCGGACTGGATCTCGTCGGCGATGAACAGCACGCCGTTGTCGTCGCAGAGGCGGCGGACCGCGCGCAGGTACTCCGCGGACGGGACGACCACGCCCGCCTCGCCCTGGATCGGCTCGACCAGCACCGCGGCGGTCCGGTCGGTGATCGCCGCGGCCAGCGCGGCGGCGTCGCCGTACTCGACGACGGTGAAGCCGGGGGTGAACGGCCCGAAGTCCGCGCGCGCCACCGGGTCGGTGGAGAAGGAGACGATGGTGGTGGTGCGGCCGTGGAAGTTGCCCCCGGCGACGATGATCTCGGCGGTGTCGCGCGGGACGCCCTTGACCCGGTGGGCCCACGCGCGGGCGATCTTGACGGCGGACTCGACGGCCTCGGCGCCGGAGTTCATCGCCAGCACCATCTCGGTGCCGGTCAGCTCGGCCAGCTCCTGGCAGAACGGCCCGAACTGGTCGTGGTGGAACGCGCGGCTGGTGAGCGTGACCCGGCCGAGCTGCTCGACCGCGGCGGCGACCAGCGCGGGGTGGCGGTGGCCGAAGTTGAGCGCGGAGTACCCGGCCAGGAAGTCCAGGTAGCGGCGTCCCCGCACGTCGGTCACCCACGCGCCCTCGGCCTCGGCGATCACCACGGGCAGCGGGTGGTAGTTGTGCGGGCTCCAGTGCTCGTCCAGACCGATGAAGTCGGCCTGCTGTGCGGCGGCGGGTGGGACGGTCGCGGTCATGGGCTCAGGTTAAGGGGAGGGCAGCGACGATTTCATCCGCGTAATGTTGCTTGTCCTGCGGAAACGTTGCGCTGTTCAACCCGGTTTCGACGGAAAGTTGCGCAAGCGGGCGGCTGGAAGGAGGTCTACCCTCCGAACATGGCCAAGAAGAAGACGGTCCGCGACGCGCTGAGGGTACGTCCGGACCGCGCTCCCGTCCTCCCGGAACCGCGCTCGACGCCGGTCGGTCCCGCCTCGAAGGCCGAGGCCGCCGCGGCCCTGCCCGGCATCGGCGCCCGCCTGGCCGAGCTGCAGGAAGCGCTGTACGCCGAGGGGACCCGCGGCGTGCTGCTGGTGCTGCAGGGCATGGACACCTCGGGCAAGGGCGGCACGATCAAGCACGTCGTCGGCCTGCTCAACCCCCTGGGCCTGCGCATCGCGTCGTTCAAGAAGCCCACGCGCGCGGAGCAGCGCCACGACTTCCTCTGGCGCATCCGCAAGCAGGTGCCCACCGTCGGCCAGATCGGCGTGTTCGACCGCTCGCACTACGAAGACGTCCTCGTGGTGCGCGTCGACGGCCTGATCCCGCAGAGCGAGTGGGAGCCGCGCTACGACGAGATCAACGACTTCGAGGCCGAACTCGCCGACTCGGGCATCACGATGGTCAAGTGCTTCCTGCACATCTCCCCGGAGGAACAGCGCGAGCGCCTGCTGGCCCGGCTGGGCGATCCCGCCAAGCACTGGAAGTACAACACGGGCGACCTCGACGCCCGCGCGAAGTGGAGCGCCTACCAGGAGGCGTACCAGGCGGTCCTCCAACGCTGCTCGACCGTGGCCCCGTGGTACGCGATCCCGGCCGACCGCAAGTGGTACCGCAACTGGGCGGTGGCAAGCCTCCTGCTGGAGACGCTGGAAGACCTGGCCCCCCAAACCCCGGCCGCCACCTTCGACGTCGCCGCCGAACTGGCCAAACTCACCGACCACGACCCGCTGGGATGACTTCGGTCGGCCGAGTCTGGGACCGGCTGTGGAGAGGCTCGGGACAGGCGAAGAAACTCCGGTGACCTTCACCGGTGGGCAGGGGTCGTCCGGATAGGTTGTCCGGCGTGACCAACGAGACCTCCTTCCTGCGCCTACAGGCGCGGACCCAGCGGTTCACCCTCGGTGCCCCCCGTGAGTTCCGGATCGCCCCGGGGTGGGTGCTGTTCCTGCGGTCGGCGTCGGGGGAGGACCGCACGCATGTGTTGTGGCGGCGGGACCTCGCGACCGGGGCCGAGACGCGGCTTGCCGACCCGGCCGTCCTCTTGGGTGGGACCGAGGAGCTGCCGCCGGAGGAGCGGGCGCGCCGGGAGCGCAGCCGGGAGCAGGGTGGCGGGGTTGTGGGCTACGCCACCGACGCCGGGGCGCGGATCGCGGCCTTCGCCCTGTCCGGGCGCCTTTTCGTCGCCGACGCGGCCACCGGGGAGGCGCGCGAGCTGCCGACCCCGGGCTCGATCGTCGACCCGCGGCCCGACCCGACCGGCCGCCACATCGCCTACGTCGCCGACAACGCCCTGCGGGTCATCGGCGTCGACGGCACCGGTGACCGCGCCATCGCCGTCCCCGAGGGCGACGACCGCGCCTGGGGCCTCGCGGAGTTCATCGCCGCCGAGGAGATGAACCGCTCCCGGGGCTACTGGTGGTCCCCCGACGGAACCCGCCTGCTGGTCGCGCACACCGACCGCAGGGAGGTCCAGCGCTGGCACATCGGCGACCCGGCCAACCCCGCCGCCGAGCCGAAGACCGTGGCCTACCCCGCCGCGGGCACCGCCAACGTCACCGTGCGCCTGGCCGTGATCGACCTCGACGGGACCAGGACCGACGTCGACTGGGCGGGGGAGTACCTGGTCACCGCGCACTGGTCGGCCCACGGCCTGCCGCTGATCGCCACCCAGCCCCGCGACCAGCGCTCCCTGGAGATCCGCACCGTCGACCCGGACACCGGCGCCACCGAGGCGCTGCACACCGACACCGACGAGACGTGGGTCGAGATCGTCCAGGGCGTGCCCGCCTGGACCCCGGGGGGCGACCTCGTCCGCGTCGCCGCGCACGACGGCGCCACCCGCCTGTTCATCGGCGACGAGCCGGTCACCGGCGCCGACGTCCAGGTCCGCGCCGTCCTCGACGTCGGCGACGACGTGCTGTTCACCGCGTCCACCGACGACCCCACACAGGTCCACGTCCTCGCCGCCACCAAGGACGCGGTCACCCCGGTGTCCTCTGAGGACGGCGTGCACACCGCGGCCCGCGGCCACGGCGTGACCATCCTCACCACCTGGTCGCTGGGCTGGTCCGGATCGAAGGTCACGCTGAGCACGGCGGGCGGGCCCGCGGGCGAGATCGCCAACCACGCCGTCACGCCCCCGCTGACCCCGAACCCCCACCTGCTCACCGTCGGCGAGCGCGGCCTGCGCGCGGCCCTGCTCTACCCCACCGGGCACGTCCCCGGCACCAGGCTCCCGGTCCTCATGGACCCCTACGGCGGCCCGCACGCCCAGCGCGTGCTCGCCACCCGCAACGCCTACCTGGGCCCGCAGTGGCTGGCCGACCAGGGCTTCGCCGTCCTCATCGTCGACGGCCGCGGCACCCCCGGGCGCGGGCCGGAGTGGGAGCGCGCCATCGCAGGCGACTTCGCGGGCGTCACCCTCGCCGACCAGGTCGACGCCCTGCGCGCCGTCGCCGCCGAGCACCCCGACCTGGACCTGGGCAAGGTCGCCATCCGCGGCTGGTCCTACGGCGGCTACCTGTCCGCCCTGGCCGTGCTGCGTGCCCCCGAGGTGTTCCACGCCGCCATCGCGGGCGCCCCCGTGACCGACTGGCGCCTCTACGACACCCACTACACCGAGCGGTACCTGGGCCACCCCGACGAGCAGCCCGAGGTCTACGACCGCAACTCCCTCATCGACGACGCCCCCAAGCTGGACCGGCCGCTGCTGGTCATCCACGGCCTCGCCGACGACAACGTCGTGGTCGCGCACGCCATCCGGCTCTCCAGCGCGCTGGTCGCCGCGGGCCGCCCGCACGCGCTGCTGCCACTGCCCGGTGTGACGCACATGACGCCACAGGAGGACGACGTGGCTGAGAACTTCATGATGTTGCAGGTGCGCTGGCTCAAGTCCGCGCTGGGTCTGACCGAGTAGAGGAGCCGCAATGTCCGTCACGCCGAGGTGGGGCATCACGCTGCCGTTGACCGGGGTCCCGCTCACCGCGCACCGGGAGCTGGTCAAGGAACTGCCCGACCTCGGCTACACGGACCTGTGGTCGGCCGAGACCGCGGGCACCGACGCGTTCACCCCGCTGGCGCTGGCCGCGGAGTGGTCCCCGGGCCTGCGCCTCGGCACCGCGATCGTCCCGGTCTACACCCGCGGCCCCGGCCTGCTGGCGATGAGCGCTGCCACGCTGGCCGAGCTGGCCCCCGGCCGGTTCGTGCTGGGCATCGGCACGTCGTCGCCGACGATCGTCGAGGGGTGGAACGGCGTCAGCTTCACCGAGCCGTTCCGCCGGGTGCGCGACACGCTGCACTTCCTGCGCGCCGCGCTGGCCGGGGAGAAGGTCACCGAGCAGTACGGCACGTTCTCGGTGACGAAGTTCCGCTTGGAGCGCCCGCCGACGGTGCCGCCGCAGCTGATGCTGGCCGCGCTGCGCCCGGGGATGCTGCGCCTGGCCGCCCAGCAGTCCGACGGGGCGATCACCAACTGGCTCGGGGCGGACGACGTGGCCACGGTGCGCGCCGAGGTGGGCGCGGACACCGAGCTGGTCGCCCGGATCTTCGTCTGCCCGACCGAGGACGCCGAGGCGGCCCGCGGCCTGGGCAGGCTGCTGATCAGCAGCTACCTGACCGTGCCGGTGTACGCGGCCTTCCACGACTGGCTCGGCCGCGGCGACGTCCTGCGCCCGATGCACGAGGCGTGGGCCGCGGGCGACCGGGCGGGCGCCAACGCGGCGATCCCCGACGAGGTCGTCGACGAGCTGATCGTGCACGGCAGCCCGGAGCAGTGCCGGGAGAAAGTGGCCGCCTACCAGGCCGCCGGGCTGACCACGCCGGTGATCGCGCTGCTGCCGACCGGGGCGGACCCCGCGGAGATGGTCAGGGCCCTGGCGCCGCGCGGCTGAACATCGCAAGATCGAACGGATGGGGCCGCGGCGCCTGTCCTTGATCAGCTAAGAAGGGTTGGCGATGACCGCTTCGCACGACGCGCCCCCGGTGCGTCCTGGCCTGCGCGGTCCCGACACGCGCGGCCCGGCCGCCCTCGCCGCGCCGCGGGCGGTGCGCGAACTGCTCGGCCCGACCCTCGACGCGCTGGCCGACGGCGCGCGCGAGCGCGGCGGTCCGGTGCCCGCGGGCGGTCCGGCCGCCTTGGGCGCGCTGGCCGAGGTGCTGCCCGAGCACGGGGTGGGCGTGGGCGCGGTCGCCGAGGTGGCCCGCCTGCTCGCCGCGGGCTCCGCCGACCCGGCCGACCCGTGGTGCGCCGCGCACCTGCACTGCCCGCCGCTGGCCGTCGCGGTCGTCGCCGACCTCGCGGCCAGCGCGCTCAACCCGTCGATGGACTCCTGGGACCAGGCGCCCGCGGCCAGCGCGCTGGAGCGGCAGGTGACCGACGCGATCGCCCGCCTGTGCTACCCGGACGCGCCGCGCCCGGACGCGCTGGTCACCACCGGCGGCAGCGAGTCCAACCTGTACGGCCTGCTGCTGGCCAGGGAGAAGTACGGCACGGTCACCCCGGTCTGCGGGCGCAACGCCCACCACAGCGTCGCCCGCGCCGCCTGGCTGCTGGGCCTGCCCCGGCCGGTCCTGGTCGACTGCGCCGACGACCGGCTGCGGCCCGACGCGCTCGCCGCGGCCCTGGACGGCCTCGACGGCCCCGCCGCGGTGATCGCCACCGCGGGCACCACCAACAGCGGGGCCATCGACCCGCTCCCGGAGATCGCCGCGCTCACCGGCGACGCCTGGCTGCACGTCGACGCCGCCTACGGCGGGGCGCTGCTGTTCACCGAGCGCCGCGAGCTGCTGGCGGGCCTGGACAGCGCCGACTCCATCGCCCTGGACCTGCACAAGTTCGGCTGGCAGCCGATCGCGGCCGGGCTGTTCGCCTGCCGGGACGCCGAAACCCTGCGGGTGATGGACACCAGCGCCGACTACCTCAACGCCGACGACGACACCGAGGCCGGGCTGCCCGACCTGCTGGGCCGCTCGCTGCGCACCTCCCGCAGGCCGGATGCGGTCAAGATCGCCGCCACCCTGCGCGCCCTGGGCCGCCGCGGCGTCGGCGAGCTGGTCGACGCCTGCTGCGCCACCGCGCTCGGCGTCGCCGCCGCCGTCGAGGAGCACCCGGACCTGGAGCTGTGGGCGCGGCCCGCCCTGTCGACGGTCGTGTTCCGGCCGAAGGCGGCCCGCGACGTCGCCGCCGTGCGCCGCGCCCTGCTGGACGAGGGCCGCGCCGTGCTCGGCCGGGCCCACCTGGACGGCCTCTGGCTCAAGCTGACCCTGCTGCACCCGCACACCACCCCCGCCGACTACCAGCCGCTGCTGGACCTCGTGGCCAAGGCGGCCACATGACCGAGCTGGACCTGGCCGGGGTCGGCATCGGCCCGGTGAACCTGTCGCTGGCCGCGCTCGCCGACCCGGTGCCCGGCCTGCGCACCGCGTTCTTCGAGCGGCGCCCGGAG
The DNA here is from genome assembly GCF_053813445.1 of Actinokineospora lacus. Taxonomy (NCBI): domain Bacteria; kingdom Bacillati; phylum Actinomycetota; class Actinomycetes; order Pseudonocardiales; family Pseudonocardiaceae; genus Actinokineospora; species Actinokineospora lacus. The sequence continues at coordinate 145,740 of NZ_JBQERA010000006.1, read as the reverse complement.
TTCCGCTGGCACCCCGGCCTGCTCATCGACGGCACCACCCTGCAGGTGCCGTTCCTGGCCGACCTGGTGTCGCTGGTCGAGCCGACGCACCCGCTGTCGTTCCTGGCCTACCTGCGCGACCGCGACCGCCTGTTCCCGTTCTACTTCGCCGAGCGCTTCCACATCCCGCGCGCGGAGTACGACGACTACTGCCGCTGGGCCAGCGAACGCCTGCCCGGCTGCCGGTTCGGCCACGAGGTGCGCGGGATGCGGTGGTCCGACGGCGCCTTCGAGCTCGACGTCCCCGGCGGCCCGGTCCGGGCGCGCAACCTGGTGCTGGGGGTGGGCACCGAACCGGTGGTCCCGCCGCCGCTGCGGCCGCTGGCCGACGACCCCGGCGCGGCGGTGGCGCACTCCGCGGACTACCTCGCCGCGCGCGATCGGCTGCTGGCCGCCGAGGACGTGACCGTGGTCGGCTCCGGGCAGTCCGGCGCCGAGGTCGTGCTGGACCTGTTGCGGCGCAGGGCGGGCGCGCTGCGCTGGATCGCGCGGACCCCGGCGTTCGCGCCGATGGAGTACTCCAAGCTCGGGCTGGAGCAGTTCACCCCGGACTACGTGCGCTTCTTCCGCGGTCTCGACGAGCGCACGCGCGACCGGCTCGTCCCCGCGCAGTGGCAGCTGTACAAGGGGATCAGCGCCGAGACCATCGAGGCCATCCACGACGAGCTGTACCAGCGCACCATCGGCGGCGGCTGGCCGCGGGCGACCTTCGCCCCCGGGGTCGAGGTGACCGCCGCGCGGCCGGGGATCGAGCTGGACCTGCGGCACGCGCAGCAGGGCAGCACCGCGACCGTGCGCACCGACGCGGTGGTGTGCGCGACCGGGTACGCCGAGCGGGACATCGAGCCGCTGCTGGGCGGCCTGGCGGTGGGCCGCGACGCCGCGGGCCGGATCGCGGTCGACGCCGACTTCCGGGTGCGGCTCGACCCCGCGGTCACCGGGTCGGTGTTCGTGCAGAACGCCGAGCGGCACACCCACGGCGTCGGCGCGCCCGACCTCGGGCTGGCAGCCTGGCGGGCGGCGACGATCCTCAACGCGGTGTGCGGGCGCGAGGTCTACCGCCTGCCGAGTCGCACCGCGTTCACCACCTTCGGGTTGACCGGCGAGAGGGAGGTCGGGTGAGGCAGGCATGGCAGGCCGCGGGCGCCGCGGCGGTGCACAAGATGCTCGGCGAGCTGAGCTACGAGGGCCTGCTGCGCCCTGAGCCGGAGGGCGGGCCGGACGCGCGCGGCTTCCAGCGGTGGCGGCTGGCGCTGCGCGGCGGGACGGAGTACCGCTTCACCGCGCGACGCGGGGCGTTCGAGTCGTGGGCCGTGCGACCCGACACCGCCCACCGCGACGGGCTCCCCGCCGACGACCCCCGGACGCTGGTGCTCGACGCCCGAGCCGAACTGGGGCTGACCGGGCTGCGCCTGGCCGACGTCCTGGCCGAGCTGACCTCGACGGTGGCCAACGAGGCCACCCGGCTGGCCGCCGCGCCGAGTGCCGCCGAACTGTCCACGATTGACTACGACACCGCCGACGGGCGGTTGACCGGGCACCCCCGGCTGGTGCTCAACAAGGGCCGGGTCGGCTTCTCCGCCCGCGACCGCGCCCGCTACGCCCCGGAGTCGGGCGCGACGTTCGCGCTGCCGTGGGTGGCCGTGCGGCGCGAGATCGCCGCCTTCCGCTGCACCGCCGACCTCACCGAGGAAATCCTGCTGACCGAGGAGCTGGGTGACCAGCTCGCCGAGTTCCGCTCCCACCTCACCGACCCCGACGACTTCACCCTGGTGCCGGTGCACCCCTGGCAGCTCGACGAGATCCTGGGCACCCTCTACGCCGCCGAGCTGGCCACCGGCGCCGTGGTCCCGGTCGGCGAGAGCCGCGACGCCTACCGTCCACACCAGACCGTGCGGACGCTGGCCAACGCGAGCCACCCGACGCGCCGCGACGTGAAGACGGCGGTCTCGGTGCGCAACACCCTGGTGTACCGCGGTTTGGCGTCGGCGGCGACCCTGGCCGCGCCACAGGTCACCACCTGGCTGCGCGACGTGCACGCCGACGACGAGCTGCTGCGCGACCGCTACCGGTTCGACCTGCTCGGCGAGGTGGCCAGCGTGTCCGTGCGGCACCCGATCTTCGGCGCGGTGGACGAGCTGCCCTACCGCTTCCATGAGACGCTCGGCGCCCTGTGGCGCGAGCCGATCCGTGCTCGGCTGGCCCTGGGGGAGCGGGCCGTCTCCTTCGCCGCCCTGCCCTACCGGGGGCCGGACGGGGAATCGGTGCTCGCCCACCTGGTCCGCCAGTCCGGGATGGACCCGGACGCCTGGCTGAGCAGGGTGCTCGACATGCTGCTGACGCCGCTGCTGCACTGGCTGCTCGAACACGGCGTCGGGTTCTGCCCGCACGGCCAGAACCTCATCCTCATCACCTCGGCCGACGGCGTCCCGCTGCGGGTGGCCATCAAGGACTTCGCCCAGGGCGTCGACCTGCTCGACGAGCACCTGCCCGCCTACGACCGCCTCGGCCGCGACGCCGCCGCCGACATGCTGCGCTGGCCCGCGCACCTGCTGGCCCAGTCGCTGTTCAGCTCGGTGTTCGCCGGTCAGCTGCGCTTCATCGCCGAGATCGCCGACACCGAACTGGACTACCCCCGCCCTCGGCTGTGGGCGCGGGTCCGCGAGACCGTCGGCGCCTACCGCGACACCCACCCCGCGACCGCGGCCCGCTTCGACGCCTGCGGGCTCTTCGCCCCCGACGTCGAGCGGGTGTGCCTCAACCGCGAACACCTCGCCGGGCAGGGCTTCGACAAGATCGACCGCGACGACGAGTTCGACGTCCGCCACGGCCGCGCGCTCAACCCGCTGGCGGGGCCAGACTCCGGCGGTGCGTGGTGATCGACCACCGGCGGCCGGTCGGCCCGCGCACCCTCGCCGCCCGGACCAAGGCCGCGTCGGCGGTGGCGGTCGCCCTGCGCGCCGCGGTGGCCGCGGGCGAGGTGCGGCGCGTGGTGTGCCTGGTGCCCGATCCGCACGCCCGCTTCGCCGCGGTCGAGCTGGGCGCGGACTTCTTCACCGACACCGTGCTCCCCTCCGGGTACGGGCTGTGCTCCTACGTCCTCGGCTGGAACCCCGAGCGCGCCCCGGTCAACGCCTCCGCCGTCGACCAGTTCCTCGGCGGCTACGGCGACCTCGTGCTGCGCCCGGACCTCGCCACGCTCGCGCCCGCGGAGCCGGGGACCTGGCAGGTGGTCTGCGACGTCGAGTGGCCCGACGGCCGCCCGGTCCCCGAGGCCCCGCGCACCGTCCTGCGCGAGCGCCTCGCCGACGCCGAGCAACTGGGCCTGGTGCCGTCGGTCGGCATCGAGCACGAGGTCACGTTCACCTCGGCCGACGGCACCCCGCTGACGCCCGCGGGCCTGGACTACTCGGTCGCGGGCCTGACGCCGCTGCGCGCCCTGCTGTCCGACGTGACCGCCGCCGTCGCCGGGCTCGGCCTCGGCGCGGAGTCCGCGCGGGGGGAGGTGCACCCGGGCCAGTACGAGATCGTCCTGCGCCACCGCGACGCCCTCGCCGCCTGCGATGACGCGATGCTGCACCAGGTGGCCGTCCGCCGGGTGGCCGCCGAGCACGGCGTGCGCGCCGGGTACCTGGCCGCGGAGGCGTCCGGGCAGGGCAGCTCGGGCCACGTCCACCTGTCCCTGTCCGACCCCGACGGCGCGCCGCTGAGCGCGGGGTCGGCGCCCGGCGAGCCCTCCACCCTCTTCGGCCACTTCATCGCGGGCGTCCTGCGGGCGGCCAGCGACCTCACCGCCATCTGGGCCCCGACCTGGAACTCCTACGTCCGCCTGCGCACCGCCCCGTTCTCCCCGCGCCAGCTGCGCTGGGGCCGCGACGACCGCACCGCCGCCGTGCGCCTGGCGGGCCACGGCCGTTCCCTGCGCCTGGAGGCCCGCTTCGCAGGCGCCGACGCCCACCCGCACCTGGTGGTGGCCGCGTTGATCGGCGCGGGGGTGGCGGGCGTGCGCGACCGCCTGCCCCTCCCCGCCGAGGGCCGCGTCACGGGGGAGCTGGCCCGCACCCCGTGGGAGGCGCTGAGCCTGCTCACCGAGGCCAAGACCGCCCGCGCCGTCCTGGGCGAGGCGGTGGTCGCCCACCAGGCCGCGATGCTGGGCGACGAGCTGGCCGCCGGCCTGGACACGGTCACCGACTGGCAACGCCATCGCGGTGATTTGCGGGCCTGACCTGCATTTTTAGGGGAGTGATAAAACAATCAAGCACGAATGCTTGAAAATGTCGGACGCCCGTGCGACGGTGGTCCCGTGATCGACCTGACCGCGCTGATCGCGGACCTGCGGGCCGAGGGTGACCTGGTGGACTCCTGGGTCGCCGACCTGCCGCCCGAGGGGTGGGCCCGCCCGACGCCCGCGCCCGGGTGGACCGTCGCCCACCAGATCGCCCACCTGGCCTGGACCGACGAGCACACGCTGCTCTCGGCCACCGACCCCGAGACCTTCACCGCGACGCTGGCCAGGACGTTCGCCACAGGCGACCCGAACAGGGTGGTCGACGAGGCCGCGACCGAGGTGGCCGCGCGGCCGGACCTGCTGGCGCACTGGCGCGACACCCGCGCGGCCGTGGCCGAGGCGCTGGCCTCGGTGCCCGCCGGGGCGAAGCTGCCGTGGTTCGGCCCGCCGATGAGCGCGGCCTCGATGGCCACCGCGCGGATCATGGAGACCTGGGCGCACGGCACCGACGTCGCCGACGGTCTCGGCGTGCGCCGCGAGCCCTCCGACCGGCTGCGGCACGTGGCCCACATCGGCGTGCGGACACGCGACTTCGCCTACCTCGTGCGCGGGCTCGCCGCGCCCGCCGAGCCGTTCCGGATCGAGCTGACCGGGCCGGACGGCGCGCTGTGGACCTGGGGCCCGGCCGACGCCGAGCAGCGGGTCAGCGGCAGCGCGGGGGACTTCTGCCTGCTGGTGACCCAGCGCGTGCACCGCGACGACACCGCGCTCGTGGCCACCGGCGCCGAGGCCGAGCGGTGGCTGGGGATCGCCCAGGCGTTCGCCGGGCCGCCCGGGGGCGGGCGGGAGCGCTCGTGATCCGGATCGCGAACATCTCCGGCTTCTACGGCGACCGCCTCTCCGCCATGCGCGAGATGCTCGACGGCGGCGAGGTCGACGTCCTCACCGGCGACTACCTGGCCGAGCTGACCATGCTGATCCTGGGCCGCCAGCGGATGAAGGACCCGTCGGCGGGCTACGCGCGCACGTTCCTCAAGCAGGCCGAGGACTGCCTCGGCACCGCCGTCGAGCGCGGCGTGCGGATCGTGGTCAACGCGGGCGGCCTCAACCCGGCAGGTCTGGCCGACGCCGTGCGCGCCCTGGGCGTCACGGCTTCGGTGTCCCATGTGGAGGGTGACGACCTGCTGCCGCGGGCTGGGGAACTGGGCCTGACCGGCGCGCTGACCGCCAACGCCTACCTGGGCGGCTGGGGCATCGCCTCCTGCCTGCGCGCGGGCGCCGACGTCGTCGTCACCGGCCGGGTCACCGACGCCTCCCTGGTCGTCGGCGCCGCCGCCGCCCACTTCGGCTGGGCCACCGACGACTACGACGCCCTGGCGGGCGCGACCGTCGCGGGCCACGTCATCGAGTGCGGAACCCAGGCGACCGGCGGCAACTACTCGTTCTTCACCGAGATCGAGTCCATGGACCACCCCGGCTTCCCCATCGCCGAGATCCACGCCGACGGCTCCTCGGTGATCACCAAGCACCCCGGCACCGGCGGCGCGGTGACGGTGGAGACCGTGACCGCGCAACTGCTCTACGAGATCCAGGGCCCGAACTACCTGGGCCCCGACGTCACCACGCGCTTCGACACCATCACCCTGACCCCCGACGGCGCCGACCGCGTCCGCGTCACCGATGTGAAGGGCACACCCCCGCCACCGGAGGTGAAGGTCTGCGTCAACACCCTCGACGGCTTCCGCAACAGCGCCACCTTCATCCTCACCGGACTGGACATCGACGCCAAGGCCGCCCTGGTCCGCCGCCAACTGGAAGCCACCGTCGGCAAGGTCACCTGGACCCTGGCCCGCACCGACCGCCCCGACGCCGACACCGAGGAAACCGCCAGCGCCTTCCTCCACGCCACCATCCGCACCCCCGACCCCGCCCACGCCAAGACGTTCTCCAGGGCAGCGGTCGAACTGGCCCTGGCCTCCTACCCCGGCTTCACCCTCACGGCCCCGCCCACCGACGGCACCCCCGTGGGCGTCTACCACCCGGCATACCTCCCCCGCGCCGAAGTCCCCCACACCGCCGTCCACCCCAACGGCACCCACGTCCCCATCCCCTGGCCCGAAGCCCCCACCACACCCGACAAGGCCCCCGAAACCCCAGCCCACGACACCCCCGACCCGCAAACCCTCCCGGGCAACCCCCCAAGCCGCGCACTCTTGCGGCCCGAGAATCCCGAGGCCAACCCCCAAGTCCACACGGCCTCGCAGCCTGAAGATCCCCAGGCCAACCCCCAAGGGCACACGAACTCGCAACCTGAAAACCCGCAGACCAGTCCCCAAACACACGCCCCGCAGCCCGGAAATCCCCAGGTCAACGCCCAAAACCACGCGGCATCGCCGCCCCGAAACCCCCACCAACCATCCCCCACCGCTCCCTGGGGGGTCGGCCCTGCTCCAGGCTACCCGCGCAGCGGTGGCGCGGAGCTTGCTACTGCCGAGTTGTGGATAACGCGGAGCGCTGTGGATGGCGGTTTGACAAGCCCGTCTGGCGTGGCTACCCGGCGGTGTGCGTTGGGGGAGGTCGTCGGGGCTCGGTCGGGGGACAAGGGTGGGGACGCGAACCTGGGGGTGTGGGTGCGTGAGGCGCGGGCGTATCCGTGGCTGGTGGCCGAGTTGACGGTGGAGCGGCTCAAGGAGCTGTTGCCCGAGGCGGCCGGGTTGTCGGTGGAGCGGTACGAGTTGCCGAACCTGCTCGCGGTCAATTTCGTCCTCAAAGGACTGCTCGGCCAAGGGGTCGCGGCCGGTACGCGGTTCGATCCGCAGGCGAAGGGGCTTGGTGAATGGCTGCGGAGCCGCTGCGTCGAGGTTCCGGAGGTGTTGCTGTGAATCCGTTCGAGCGGCGTGAGCTGCGGGAGACGGTGCGCGCGTTCATGAAGCGGGACGTCCTGCCGCACCTTGAGCAGTGGGAGCGCGACGGCGAGTTGCCTCGGGAGTTGCACCGCGAGGCGGGGCGGGCCGGGCTGCTGGGCGTGGCGTTCCCCGAGGACGTCGGCGGCGGGGGCGGCGACCTGGTCGACGCCATGGTCGTCGTGGAGGAGATGCACTACGCGGGCGCCTCCGGCGGGCTCATCGCGAGCCTGCTCACCTGCGGTATCGCCGTACCGCATATCGCCGCCTCGGGCACGGGCGTCGACCGGTGGGTCCGGCCGACGCTCGCCGGGGACAAGATCGGCGCGCTGGCCATCACCGAGCCCGACAGCGGGTCCGACGTCGCCAGCCTCCGCACCACGGCGAGGCCCGACGGCGACGACTACATCGTCAACGGCGCCAAGACCTACATCACCTCCGGCGTCCGCGCTGACTTCGTGACGACCGCCGTGCGGACCGGCGGGCCGGGGGCGCACGGGATCTCGCTGCTCGTCATCGAGAAGGGCACGCCGGGGTTCGCCGTGAGCCGCAAGCTGGAGAAGATGGGCTGGCACTGCTCCGACACCGCCGAACTCGCCTTCACCGACTGCCGCGTCCCGAAGGAGAACCTGGTCGGCGCGGAGAACACCGGGTTCGTCCAGATCGCGGTGAACTTCGTCGCCGAGCGGCTGACGCTGGCCGTGCAGGCGTACGCCCACGCCCAGCGGGCGCTCGACCTGACGCTGGAGTGGTGCCGCAACCGGCAGACCTTCAACCGCCCGCTCATCTCCCGGCAGTCCGTGCAGACCACCCTCACCGAGATGGCCCGCAAGGTCGACGTCGCCCGCACCTACACCCGCCAGGTCGCGCTGAGGCACCTCGACGGCGATGACGTCATCGCCGAGGTGTGCTTCGCCAAGAACACCGCGGTGGAGGCGGGGGAGTGGGTGGTCCACCAGGCCGTGCAGCTGCACGGTGGGCTGGGCTACATGCGCGAGTCCGAAGTGGAACGACACTACCGCGACATCCGCGTCCTCGGCATCGGCGGCGGCACCAACGAGATCATGACCGGCCTGGCCGCGAAGCGATTGGGGTACACGGCATGACCGTGCTGCGCTCCACAGTAGACACTGCAAGCACCGACTTCAAAGCCAACAGCGAGGCCATGCTGGGCAAGCTGGACGAGCTGGCGACAGAGCAGGCCAAGGCGGTCGCGGGCGGCGGCGAGAAGTACGTGACCCGCCACCGCGCCCGCGGCAAGCTGCTGGCCCGCGAGCGCGTCGAGCTGCTGCTGGACCAGGACTCGCCGTTCCTGGAGCTGTCCCCGCTGGCCGCGTGGGGCACCGCCTACCAGGTCGGCGGCAGCCTGGTCACCGGCATCGGCGTGGTCGAGGGCGTCGAGTGCCTGGTCAACGCCAGCGACCCGACCGTCAAGGGCGGCGCGATCAACCCCTGGGGGATGCGCAAGGGCTTTCGCGCGGCCGACATCGCCGCGCAGAACCGCCTGCCCACGATCAACCTCGTCGAGTCCGGCGGCGCGGACCTGCCCACCCAGAAGGAGATCTTCATCCCCGGCGGGCGGACCTTCCGCGACCTGACCCGGGCCAGCGCCGCGGGCGTGCCGACGGTGGCGCTGGTCTTCGGCAACTCCACCGCGGGCGGGGCGTACCTGCCGGGCATGTCCGACCACGTGGTCATGGTCAAGGAGCGCGCCAAGGTGTTCCTCGGCGGCCCGCCGCTGGTGAAGATGGCCACCGGCGAGGAGTCCGACGACGAATCCCTTGGCGGGGCCGAGATGCACGCCCGCGTGTCCGGCCTGGCCGACTACCTCGCCGTGGACGAGCGGGACGCCATCCGCATCGGCCGCCGGATCGTGGCCCGCCTCAACTGGCGCAAGCGGGGCCCGGCGCCGCGCACCGACTACGCCGAGCCCGCGCACGACCCCGAGGACCTGCTCGGCATCGTGCCCACCGACCTCAAGGTGCCCTTCGACCCGCGCGAGGTCATCGCCAGGGTGGTCGACGGCTCCGACTTCGACGAGTTCAAGCCCCTCTACGGCACCAGCCTCGTCACCGGCTGGGCGAGCGTGCACGGCTACCCCGTGGGCATCCTCGCCAACGCGCGCGGCGTGCTGTTCGGCGAGGAGGCGCAGAAGGCCACGCAGTTCATCCAGCTGGCCAACCAGACCGACACCCCGCTGCTGTTCCTGCACAACACCACCGGCTACATGGTCGGCAAGGACTACGAGCAGAGCGGCATCATCAAGCACGGCGCCATGATGATCAACGCGGTGTCCAACTCGACGGTCCCGCACATCTCGATCCTGATGGGCGCCTCCTACGGCGCGGGCCACTACGGCATGTGCGGGCGCGCCTACGACCCCCGGTTCCTGTTCGCCTGGCCCAGCGCCAAGTCCGCGGTCATGGGGCCGGCCCAGCTGGCGGGCGTGCTGTCGATCGTCATGCGGCAGAACGCCGAGCGCGCGGGCCAGCCGTACAATGAGGACAATGACGCGGCCATGCGCGCGATGGTCGAGGGGCAGATCGAGGCGGAGTCGCTGCCGATGTTCCTCTCCGGCATGCTCTACGACGACGGCATCATCGACCCGCGCGACACCCGCACGGTGCTCGGCATCAGCCTGTCCGCCATCCACACTGGACCGATCCGGGGCGCCGATGGCTTCGGCGTCTTCCGGATGTGAGGACGACATGATCACTTCGGTTCTGGTGGCCAACCGCGGCGAGATCGCCCGCCGCGTCTTCCGCACCGCCCGCGACCTCGGTCTCGGCACCGTCGCGGTGTTCTCCGACCCGGACGCCGACGCACCGCACGTGGCCGAGGCCGACGTGGCCGTCCGGCTGCCCGGCGCCACCCCCGCCGAGACCTACCTGCGCGCCGAGCTGCTGGTCCGCGCGGCCGTCGACGCCGGGGCCGACGCGGTGCACCCCGGCTACGGCTTCCTGTCGGAGAACGCCGCGTTCGCCCGCGCCGTCACCGACGCGGGGCTGACCTGGATCGGCCCGCCCGCGCGGGCGATCGAGGCGATGGGCTCCAAGATCGAGGCCAAGCGGATCATGGCCGACGCGGGCGTGCCCGTGCTGGGAGAACTCGACGCGGTGACGGAGGCCGACCTCCCGGTGCTGGTCAAGGCGTCGGCGGGCGGCGGCGGCCGGGGTATGCGGATCGTGCGGTCGCTGGCGGAGCTGCCCGGGGCGATCGAGGCCGCGCGCTCGGAGGCCGGGTCGGCCTTCGGCGACCCGACGGTGTTCTGCGAGCCCTACGTCGAGCGCGGCAGGCACATCGAGGTCCAGGTGCTCGCCGACACCCACGGCACCGTGTGGGCCGTCGGCGAGCGTGAGTGCTCGATCCAGCGCAGGCACCAGAAGGTCGTCGAGGAGGCGCCGTCGCCGCTGGTGGACGCCGCCATGCGCGCCGAGCTGTTCGACGCCGCCCGCAAGGCCGCCCAGGCGATCGGCTACACCGGCGCCGGGACCGTGGAGTTCCTGGCCGACGAGACCGGCCGCTTCTCCTTCCTGGAGATGAACACCCGCCTGCAGGTCGAGCACCCGGTCACCGAGTGCGTCACGGGCCTCGACCTGGTGAGCTGGCAGCTGGCGATCGCCGAGGGCGCGGCCCTGCCCGCCGAGCCGCCGCCCACCCGCGGCCACGCCATCGAGGTCCGCCTCTACGCCGAGGACCCGGCGGCCGACTGGCGACCGCAGAGCGGCACCCTGCACGACTTCGCCGTCCCCGGCGTCACCGCGACCTTCGGCGGCGGCGGGGAATCCGGGCTGCGGCTGGACTCCGGTGTCGAATCGGGGTCCACTGTGGGCGTTCACTACGACCCCATGCTGGCCAAGCTCATCGCCTGGGCGCCCGACCGCACCAGCGCGGCGCGCGCGCTCGCCGGGGCGCTGGCGAGGGCCCGGGTCCACGGCGTGCGGACCAACCGCGACCTGCTGGTCCGCGTGCTCAGGCACCCGGCGTTCCTGGCTGGGGAGACCGACACCGCGTTCTTCGACCGCCACGGCCTTGCCGCGCTGTCGGCGCCGCTGGTCGACAAGGACGGCGCCGAGCTGTGCGCGCTCGCGGCGGCACTGGCCGACGCCGAGGCCAACCGCGCGGAGGCCCGCGTGCTGGGGCGTATCCCGAGCGGCTGGCGCAACGTCGTGTCGCAGCCGCACGTCAAGCACTACGTCTCGCCCGCCGGGGAGCACGAGGTGCGCTACCGGATCAGCCGCGGCGTGCTCGACGGCCAGGCGGTCCTGGTGTCGGCCGCCCCGGATCACGTGGTGCTGGAGGTCTCCGGTGTCTGGCGGCGTTTCGCTGTCGCCCGGCACGCCGGTACCACCTATGTGGACACCGACACCGGCTCGGTGGCGCTCGAGGTGGTCGGCCGGTTCACCGACCCCGCCGACCAGGTCGCCGCGGGGTCGCTGCTGGCGCCCATGCCCGGCACCGTCGTGCGGGTCGCGGTCGCCTTGGGGGACGAGGTCACCGCCGGGCAGCCGCTGCTGTGGCTGGAGGCGATGAAGATGGAGCACCGGATCGACGCGCCCGCCGACGGCGTGGTGACCGAGCTGGGCGTACGGGCGGGTGACCAGGTCGATGTCGGCAGGGTGCTGGCCGTGGTGGGCGAGGAGGAGGGCACGTGAGCACGGGATTCACCGAGTCCGATGAGCGGCGGGCGCTGCGCGAGGCCGTCGCCGGGTTGGGCCGCAAGTATGGCCATGAGTACACACTGGACAAGGCGCGCTCCGGCGGTCACACCACGGAGTTGTGGGACGAGGCGGGCAGGCTGGGCTACCTCGGCGTCAACGTCCCCGAGGAGTACGGCGGCGGGGGCGGCGGCATCGGCGACCTCGCCGCGGTGTGCGAGGAACTGGGCGCGGCGGGCGCGGGCCTGCTGCAGATGGTCGTCTCACCCGCCATCTGCGCCACCATCATCGCCCGCTACGGCACCGACGCGCAGAAGCGGGCGTACCTGCCCCGCTTCGCCGACGGCAGCCTGCGCATGGCCTTCGCCATCACCGAGCCGGACGCGGGCTCCAACTCCCACCGCATCACCACCACCGCCCGCCGCACCGACGACGGCTGGGCGCTCACCGGCGGCAAGGTCTACATCTCCTGCGTGGACGAGTCGGAGTCGGTGCTGGTCGTCGGGCGGACCGAGGACGCCAAGACCGGCACGCTCAAGCCCGCGCTGTTCGTGGTGCCCACCGACGCGCCCGGGTTCACCTTCCGGCACATCCCGATGGACATCATCTCCCCGGACCGCCAGTTCACCCTGTTCTTCGACGAGGTGGCCCTCCCCGCCGACGCGCTGATCGGCTCGGAGGACGCCGCCCTCATGCAGCTGTTCGCGGGCCTGAACCCCGAGCGGATCATGGCCGCGTCCTTCGCCGTCGGCATGGGCCGCTTCGCCCTGGCCAAGGCCGTCGACTACGCCAAGACGCGCACCGTCTGGAAGGAGCCCATCGGCGCCCACCAGGCCGTCGCGCACCCGCTCGCCCAGGCCAAGATCGAGCTGGAACTGGCCAAGCTCATGACCCAGAAGGCCGCCGCGCTCTACGACGCGGGCGAGGACATGGCCGCGGGCGAGGCCGCCAACATGGCCAAGTACGCCGCGGGCGAGGCCGTGGTGCGCGCGGTGGACGCCGCCGTGCAGACCCACGGCGGCAACGGCCTGGCCAGCGAGTACGGTCTCGGTGCGCTCGTCGCGGCGTCCCGGCTGACCAGGATCGCCCCGGTGAGCCGGGAGATGGTGCTCAACTTCGTGGCGCAGTTCTCGCTCGGGCTGCCCAAGTCGTACTGAGGGGACGAACGTGGGCGAGCCGCGCCAGGACCGCAGCCGGGCCACCCGGCGTCGGCTGCTGGACGCGGCCATCGACTGCCTGGCCGACGTCGGCTGGTCCGGCAGCACCGTCTCGGTCGTCGCCGAGCGCGCGGGCGTCTCCCGGGGCGCGGCGCAGCACCACTTCCCGACCAGGGAGGACCTGTTCACCGCCGCCATCGAGCACGTCACCGCCGAACGGCTGCAACAACTGCGCGCCGACCTGCCGAGCCTGCCCCCGGGCCGGGACCGCACAGCCCACGTGGTGCTGACCATCGGTGAGATGTACGCGGGCAAGCTGTTCCGGGCCGCGCTGCAACTCTGGGTCGCCGCGGCCTCCGACGAGCCCCTGCGGGCGAAGGTCGTCCCCCTGGAGACCCAGATGGGCCGGGAAGCCCACCGCCTGACCGTCGAGGCCCTGGGCGCCGACGAGTCCCGCCCCGGCGTCCGCGAGGCCGTCCAGGCCACCCTCGACCTCGCCCGCGGCCTCGGCCTGGCCAACGTCCTCACCGACGACGCCAAACGCCGCACCCGCGTCCTGACCGAGTGGGCCACGACCCTGCACGCGGTCCTGTTCTAGGTCGTGTTTCAGGGGTTGCGGCCGGTCGCGGCGATGAGGCGGTCCTGGGGGCCCGCGTCGGCGGGGACGGGGGCCGGCGAGGCGAGGATGGTGCCGTACCAGACGGGGAAGTAGTGGCTCATCTCGTCGGTGATGGTGGTGACCAGGTCGGGGTTGAGGGTTTCGTCCAGGCCCGCGCCGCGAGCCAGGTCCCAGGCGTGGATGGTGAGGTCGAAGACCATCTGCCAGGCGTACTCGTCGGCGTTGATGGCGCCGCCGGAGGTGTGCACCTGGCCCGCCATGGCGCCGCGCTGGTGGAAGGCGTCCTGGGAGGCGACGGCGGCGGCGGCCCACGCGGCGACCGGGTCGGGGCCGAGGACGTCGCCGTCGAAGCGCTCGCCGATCTCGGCGAGGGTGATGCCGCGCAGCAGGTGCGGCGCCCAGAGGTGTTCGGCGGTGACGTGGTTGACCAGGTCGCGGACCGTCCACTCGGCACACGGGGTGGGGGCGTCCCAGTCCGCGACCTCGCGCACCCGCCGGTCGAACTCGCTCAGGCCCGCGTCGAAGGCGACGATCAGCTGCATGGGTCCACTGAAACACCGACCAGGGATCGCGGCCACTCGGCGGTAGAATCCGCTGTGGAGAAAAGGGACCAGGTGCGCCTGCCCGACCGGGCCGCCTCACGCGCGGTGCTCATGGGCCCCTTCGCCGGGCGCATCGCCGCCGCCATCACCCATCCGGTGTACGGCGGCTTCGACCCCGATCATTGCCTGGTACTGCGTGACGCGGTCACGATGGAAGGCTTTCGCGAGTACACGCGAGCGGCGACCGACACGCTGCTGGTGTTCATCGGCGGCAGCGCCCTTCCTTCCGACCTGGCACCGGTCCTGGCGGAGTCTCCTGCCGCCCACAAACTGGTGATCACGCCGTCCACCGTGGTGAGGAACCTCTACCCGAGCGGCATGCCTGGTAGCGCCAGTCTGCTGATAGCGGCGTCCGCCGACGTGCTGTCCTCGCTGAACGATGGCGTGCCCGACGAGGACGAATTGCTGGGCTTTGATGCCCTTCGCCACCACCTGATGCTGACAACCAGCTCGCCGCCGGTCTCGCATGAGTTCAGCGTGATGGACGAGGACATCGCCATCGCGCGGAACCCCGCGTACAAGGGCCATGCGGTGCCCGGTATCGACTCGCTGCCCCCCGACGCCGTTGTGCTGTTGGGGCGGGCGTCCCTGCTCGCCGACGGCGAGCCCCTGACTGAAGAACTCGCGGACGCCTGGAACGCCCGCGACGCTAGGGCAACCTTGGTGACAAACTTCTGGCTCACCGAAGACGGCCACCTCAGCAACCCCCGCGCCCGCCAGATGGCCACCGTGCTGTTCGCCGAGGACCCCGAGCCGGACCAGGCCAGGACCGCTCTGCGCAGGCACCGGGTGGTTGCGGCCGGAGCCGTTCCGCAACCCCAGCTGACCAGGGACTACTGGACCACCGACGACCACCTCGACTACCGCCCCTACGCTGAGGCGGTGGCCGCGTTCATCCGGCACTCCGGCTCGAAGCCGCCGCTCACCATCGGCATCAAGGGCCGCTGGGGCGCGGGCAAGACATCCCTCATGCGGATGATCCTCGCCGCCCT
Organism: Actinokineospora lacus; assembly: GCF_053813445.1. Classification (NCBI taxonomy): domain Bacteria; kingdom Bacillati; phylum Actinomycetota; class Actinomycetes; order Pseudonocardiales; family Pseudonocardiaceae; genus Actinokineospora; species Actinokineospora lacus. Next base: position 130,542 of record NZ_JBQERA010000006.1, on the reverse strand, counting down.
CGACGCGCCCGACGAGCACGGCAAGCCGCGAGCAGTCCAGCTGACCAGCCGCTCCCGGAACGCGCTTGCCAAGCGGAGGTGGTGGCGGAGGAGGAAGAGGCCCGACACCCCGGTCACCAACGGGGAGGTGTCGCGCTCGGCGGCAGGCACTCAGCAACCGCAGGCCCTCGGTGTCGAACCTCCTGCGGAAGACTGGCGCCCCACCGTCTGGTTCAACCCGTGGGCGTACCAGAACAGCGAGCAGGTCTGGGCTGGTCTCGCGCACGCGGTGATCAGCCAGGTGACCGACCGCCTGCGCCCCGGTGACCGGGAGCGGTTCTGGCTCAAGCTGAACCTCGCCCGCGTCGACCGCCTCGCCGTGCGGCGGCGGGTGTACCGGCTTCTGCTGGAGCGCCTCGCGCCATTCGTGCTGGCGTTCGTGCTGGCCGCCGGGACTGCGGCAGTGCTGTGGCTGACCGGGTTCGCCAAGGACGCCGGGCGCTGGGTGCTGGCGGGCGGCACCGGCGCGGTCCTGCTGGGCGCGGCCGTCCGCTACGGCGTGTTTCGAGGCCAGAACGCGGCGGCCGGGTTCGGGCAGCTGCTGTCCGGACCGACGGCGGGCGTCATCGCGGGTGAGGCCAAGGGCCTGTTCGACGTGGCCGCCGATCCCGGCTACCTGGGCAAGGCGGGCTTCCTGCACGCCGTCCACACCGACATGGCCCGGGTGCTCGACTTGGTGGCCACGGAGGACCGTCCGCTGGTCGTGTTCGTCGACGACCTCGACCGCTGCTCGCCGGGCGTCGTCGCGCAGGTGATCGAGGCGGTGAACCTGTTCCTGGCCGGGGACTTCAACAACTGCGTGTTCGTCATGGCGATGGAGCCCGACATCGTCGCCGCCCACGTCGAGACCGCCTACGCCGACCTCGCCGCCAGGGTCGGCGGGGATGGCGGCGAGCTGGGCTGGCGGTTCCTGGAGAAGATCGTCCAGCTCCCGATGGGCCTGCCCGCCATCGACCCCGACACCCACGTCCCCCGCTACCTGCGCGCCCTGCTCGGCGTCCCCGGGGCCCCGGTCGCCGTGACGGCGCTTGCCCGACCGGCGGGGGAGCCGGTGGCCGTGTACCCCGTTCCGCGCGTACCCACCGGGCCGGTGCCTGCTCCTGCCTGGCTGCACACCGCCCGGCAGGCATTGCGTCCGCGATTCGTGCCTCCCGTCGAGTTCCACGACTGGATACTGCGCCGCCTCCGCTCGGCCTCGACCCTGGAGAACCTGGACGAGGCAGCAGCAGCACTGCGCGCTCAACTGGCTGCCGGAGCGCTCCTCGACTTCGACCTGGACGGCCCGATCCACGTCCACCTGCCCCCCGACCAGGTCGACACCATCGTCAACCAGGCCGCAGACCGCCTCTACACCGAGCTGTACACCCGCTCCTACACCGACGACCTCGCCTACAACGCCATCGGCGCCGCCCTGCCCGCCCTCGGCGCGGCCAGTCCGCGCGAGATCAAGCGCTACGTCAACCTGTTCCGCTTCTACTCCTTCATCGTCGCGGGCCGCAGGGCCGAGATCGGCGCCGACCAGATCGCCAAGCTCTCGGGCCTGGCCATCCGGTGGCCGGACCTGCTCACCACCCTCACCCGCGAGGACCTGCTCGCCCACCTCGAACGGGCCGCGTTCGACTCCGACACCCGGGCCGGGGACGATGCCTGGGCCACCGCCGTCGAAGACGCCGGCCTGCGCGCCGCGCAGCCCCGCTTGGCCGCCCTGCGCGAGTTCCTCGGGCAGGGACCGCCCATCGCCGAGGTCGCCCGGCTCATCCTCTGAGGGGGCCGGCTACCGGGCTCCTTCTTCGCTGTCGCAGTCCAGCAGGCTGATCGCGAGCGCCGTCAACTCCTCCGCCAGCCCCGGCCGGTCGTTGACACCCCGCGTGCGCGGCAGGTCGTTGACGACCGTCAGTGCCGCCTGCACCACGACCCGGGCCTCCGCCTCCGACAGTGAGGGGGTCAGCTCGCCCACCAGCCGGACCCACTCGGCCACGTAGGCGCGCTGCAACCGGCGCATCTCCTTGGCGTCGCGCTCCGGCAGGTTGCCGATCTCGTTGGCGTACACCGCGATCAGGTCGTCGGAGCGCAGTACTGTGTCCACATAGGAGCGGGCGAGGCGGTGCAGGGCGTCGCGGGGGGAGTCGGCGGCGGCCAGGGAGTCGGTGAGGCCGAGGGTGAGGCGGTCGGCCATGCGGCGGCTGGCGGCGAGCAGGATGTCGGACTTGCCGGTGAAGTGGCGGTAGATGCTCGGTCCGGCGATGCCCGCCGCCGCGCCGATGTCCTCCATGCTCACGGCGTGGAAGCCGTGGTCGCGGAACAGGCGGGTGGCGGCGCTCAGCAGTTCCTCGCGGCGGCTGGCGGGCGGCGTCGGGTGGGGGCGGGGGGCCTCCGCAGAGGCGGTCGCGGGCACGACGGGGCTGCGCACGACCGACTCGGCGAGGTCGGCCAGCAGGACCGCGAACCGCTCCCGGGGAGGCGCGGCGTGGTGATCCCCGACACTGCCGAAGACGCTCAGCGCGGCGAAGCACAGCAGCAGGGCGTCGCGGTCGTCCAGTTCCGGGCGCAGCCCGCGCAGGCCCTGCTGCCAGCCCGCCAGGAGCACGCCGGTGCGGCGGATGATCTCCTTCTGGTCCGCCTGGTGCAGGTGGCGGCCCTGCCAGCGCCACAGCGCGGTCAGGTCGCGGTGGTCGATGGCGGCCTCGGCGCCGGTCAGCAGCAGCGGGCGCAGGCCCGAGTCGCCGAAGCGGGCCACCACCTCGCCCAGCCGCGCGGCCAGGGCGTCCACGCCGGTCAGCAGGACGTGGCCGAGGACCGCCTGCTTGTTCTGGAAGTGCCGGTACACCCCGGGACCGGTGATGCCCGCCGCCGCGGCGATGTCGTTGACGCCGACGGAGTGGTAGCCGCGGCGCCGGAAGAGGTCGGCGGCGGCGGTGGCCAGCTGCGCCTTGCGGTCGCGCGGTCGGCGACCCCGCGCGCGGGCCGTCTCCGCGGTCACCGATACCTCCAGGTCTGAGTCAGAGTGTGAGAACCGAGTTACACGGTAAGGCGGAGCCTGCCCGTTGACAACCAGCGGATCTGCGACAGAATGTTAATCGTCATTAGCGATGCCTCTCAGAGAGGACCGGTCGGGCGTGAGCACCGAAGCCTTCATCTACGAGGCGATCCGCACGCCGCGCGGGCGCGGCAAGAAGAACGGGTCGCTGCACGGCGTCAAGCCGATCAGCCTGGTCACCGGGCTCATCGGCGAACTGAGGTCCCGCCACCCCGAGTTGGACCCGGCCACCATCGACGACGTCGTCCTCGGCGTGGTCTCCCCGATCGGCGACCAGGGCGCGGTCATCTCCCGCACGGCGGCCGTCGCCGCGGGCCTGCCGGACACCGTCGCGGGCGTCCAGCTCAACCGGTTCTGCGCCTCGGGCCTCGAGGCGGTCAACACCGCGGCCGAGAAGGTCCGCGCGGGCTGGAACCAGCTGATCATCGCCGGCGGCGTCGAGTCGATGTCGCGGGTCCCGATGGGCTCCGACGGCGGCGCCTGGTTCCTCGACCCGGAGACCAACTACGACTCCTACTTCGTCCCCCAGGGCGTCAGCGCCGACCTGATCGCCACGATCGAGGGCTTCTCCCGCGACGACGTGGACTCCTACGCCGTCGAGTCGCAGAACCGCGCCGCCGCGGCCTGGGAGGGCGGCTACTTCACCAAGTCCGTCGTCCCGGTCAAGGACCGCAACGGCGTGACCCTGCTCGACCACGACGAGCACATGCGCCCCGGCTCCACCACCGAGAGCCTGGCCAAGCTGCAGCCCGCCTTCGCGGGCATCGGCGAGATGGGCGGCTTCGACGCCGTCGCGCTGCAGAAGTACCACTGGGTCGAGAAGATCGACCACGTCCACAGCGCCGCCAACTCCTCGGGCATCGTCGACGGCGCGGCCCTCGTGCTCATCGGCACCGAGGCCGCGGGCAGGGCGGCGAACCTGGCCCCGCGCGGGTGGGTCGTCTCCGCCGCGGTGACCGGCGCCGAGCCGACCATCATGCTCACCGGCCCCACGCCCGCCGCGCGGAAGGCCCTGGCGCTGGCCGGGCTCACCCCGGCCGACATCGACCTGTGGGAGCTCAACGAGGCCTTCGCCGCGGTCGTGCTGAAGTTCATGAAGGACCTGGACATCCCGCACGAGAAGATCAACGTCAACGGTGGGGCCATCGCCATGGGCCACCCGCTGGGCGCGACCGGCGCGATGATCCTGGGCACCGTGCTCGACGAGCTGGAGCGCCGCGGGGAGCGCCGCGCGCTGGTCACCCTGTGCATCGGCGGCGGCATGGGCGTCGCGACCATCATCGAGCGAGTCTGAGGGCCGAAAGAGATGAACATGTTCCGCTGGGAAGCCGACGCCGACGGCATCGTGACGCTCACGATGGACGACCCCGGCCAGTCCGCCAACACCATGAACGACGTCTTCCGCGCCTCGTTCACCGAGACCGTGGCCCGCCTGGTCGCCGAGAAGGACAGCATCACCGGCGTGGTGCTGACCTCGGCCAAGAAGACCTTCTTCGCAGGCGGCGACCTCCGCATCCTCAGCAAGGCCAGCCCGGCTGACGCGCCGGAGATCACCGCCAGGGTCAACGGCATGAAGGCCGACATGCGCGCGCTGGAGACCCTGGGCCGCCCGGTCGTGGCCGCGCTCAACGGCGCCGCGCTCGGCGGCGGCTGCGAGATCGCGCTGGCCTGCCACCGCCGCGTCGCCCTCGACGCCAAGGGCAGCGAGATCGGCCAGCCCGAGGTCAGCCTCGGCCTGATGCCCGGCGGCGGCGGCATCACCCGCACCGTGCGGATGATGGGCCTGCAGTCCGCGCTGCTCAACGTGCTCCTGCAGGGCCAGCGGCACAAGCCGGCCAAGGCGCTGGAGATCGGCCTGGTCGACGAGGTGGTGAGCACCCCGGAGGAGCTGATCGCCAACGCCAAGGCGTGGATCAAGGCCAACCCCGACGCCGCCCAGCCGTGGGACCAGCCGGGCTTCAAGATCCCCGGTGGCACCCCGTCGAACCCGAAGTTCGCCGCCAACCTGCCCGCGTTCCCGGCCAACCTGCGCAAGCAGCTCAAGGGCGCCCCGATGCCCGCGCCGCGCAACATCCTGGCCGCCGCCGTGGAGGGCTCCCAGGTCGACCTGGAGACCGCCGAGCGCATCGAGACGGAGTACTTCGTCAACCTGGTGATCGGCCAGGTCGCCAAGAACATGACGAAGGCGTTCTTCTTCGACCTGCAGGCCATCACCAAGGGCGCGAGCAGGCCGGAGGGAGTCCCGCGCTACCAGGCCAAGCGGGTCGCCGTGCTGGGCGCGGGCATGATGGGCGCGGGCATCGCCTACGTCAGCGCGCGCAACGGCATCGAGGTCGTGCTCAAGGACGTCACGCTGGAGTCGGCCGAGAAGGGCAAGGCGTACTCGGCGAAGATCCTGGACAAGGCCGTCTCCCGGGGCAAGATCACCCAGGAGAAGCGCGACGAGGTGCTGGCCCGCATCCACCCGACCGGCAAGGCCGAGGACGTCGCGGGCGTGGACCTGGTCGTCGAGGCGGTCTTCGAGAGCCCCGAGCTGAAGAAGAAGGTGTTCGCCGAGATCGAGGGCCTGGTCGCCCCCGACGCGCTGCTGGGCTCCAACACCTCCACGCTGCCGATCACCGGCCTCGCCGAGGGCGTGCAGCGGCAGGCGGACTTCATCGGCCTGCACTTCTTCTCCCCGGTGGACAAGATGCCGCTGCTGGAGATCGTCGTCGCCGAGCAGACCAGCGACATCGCGCTGGCCAAGGCGTTCGACTACGCCCAGCAGATCAAGAAGACCCCGATCGTGGTCAACGACAGCCGCGGGTTCTTCACCAGCCGGGTCATCGGCACCTTCATCAACGAGGCCGTGGCCATGGTCGCCGAGGGCGTCGCGCCCGCGTCGATCGAGCAGGCGGGCGCGCAGGCGGGCTACCCGGCCCCGCCGCTGCAACTGCTCGACGAGCTGACGCTGACCCTGCCGCGCAGGATCCGCCAGGAGACCCGCGCGGCGGTGGAGGCCGCGGGCGCCGAGTGGCCCGAGCACCCGGCCGAGGCGGTCATCGACCGGATGGTCGACGACCACGACCGCAAGGGCCGCTCCTCCGGGGCGGGCTTCTACGAGTACGACGACGAGGGCAAGCGCACCGGCCTGTGGCCGGGCCTGTCCGAGGCGTTCGCCACCGGCGACGGTGACGTCCCGTTCCAGGACATGATCGAGCGGATGCTGTTCGCCGAGGCGCTGGAGACCGTCAAGTGCTTTGACGAGAACGTGCTGCGGTCGGTGGCCGACGCCAACATCGGCTCCATCTTCGGCATCGGCTTCCCGGCCTGGACCGGCGGCGTGATCCAGTACATGGAGGGCTACGAGGGCGGCCTGCCCGGCTTCGTGGCGCGGGCCCGCGAGCTGGCCGCCCGCTACGGCGACCGGTTCACCCCGCCCGCGTCCCTGGTGGAGCGCGCGGAGCAGGGCAAGCACTTCGAGTAGGGCGTGGGGAACGGCCCGTCACCTGGTGGCGGGCCGTTTCCTGTCGCAGTGTTGACTGTGGCGATGTTCTTGGCACGGTTCAACGCCGCTGGGGCGGTGGAGGCGTCGGCAGCGTTACTGGCCTGCTGCGCGTCGACGAAGTGGGCGCGCGCGGTCGCCGCGAAACGGCCCTATGCCGATCTGGACGCCCTCAGGGCCGCGTCGGCCGCGGTGATCGAGGACCTGTCCTGGCCGGACGTCGTCGAGGCGCTGGGAGCGCACCCGAGGATCGGCGACCGCGCCGACGGCGACGCCCGGGAGGCGGGCTGGTCACGCCAGGAGCAGGCGGCCGCCGTACCCGCGTCAGACGAGGTGCGGGAGCGGCTGCGCGCGGGCAACGCCGAGTACGAGCGCCGCTTCGGCCACGTGTTCCTCATCTGCGCGACCGGCCTCACCGCCGACGAGGTGCTGACCGCCCTGCGCGCGCGGATGAAGAACGACGTCGACGTCGAGCGGGACGCCGTCCGGGACGAACTCCGCAAGGTCGCCGACCTGCGCCTGGTGAAGGCGGCCCAGGGATGAGCCTGTCAACCCACGTCCTGGACACCGCCCTCGGAGTCCCGGCGGCAGGCATCCCGGTTCGCCACGACATCCGCGACGGCGACACCTGGGTGCCCGCCGACACCGGCACGACCAACTCCGACGGCCGCATCACCGGCTGGACCGCGACGCCGGGCGTACACCGCCTGACCTTCGACACCACGGCATACCTGGGCCCCGACGCCTTCTACCCGGAAGCCACCGTGGTCTTCCGCGTCACCGACACCAGCCACCACCACGTTCCCCTGCTCCTCAGCCCTTTCGGCTACACGACGTACCGGGGAAGCTGACCGTTCATGCCGGCTCAGGCGGTGCGCGCCTGTCCGGTGGAATCGAACCCGCCGATGCTCGCGGTGAATGCCGCCCAGGTGTGTGTCGGTAAGGCGATCGCGCCTGCGGCGGGGTGTTTGCTGTCCCGGACGGAGACGCTGTTGGCGGTTGGGGCGACTTCGACACAGTTGCCGGTGGCAGTGCTGTGGCTGCTCTTGCGCCAGCCGGTGCGGGGAGGGGAGTCGGGGGTCATTGCAGGTCCTTGATCACTTTGCGGATGAGGTCGAGTGACTCTCGTGGCGTCAGCGCCTGACCCTGCACAGAGCTGAAGGCGTGCACGTAACTGCGGATCACGCCAGCGCGCTCGTGCACGTTCCATGACGTCACACCGTCAACATAGACGGCTTCGGGGTCGGTTTCATCGGGCCATTGGATGATCACGAACGAATCGCCCAGGGCAGCATGGGCGTCAGCCGTGAACGGCACGACCTGCACGGTGATGTCGTGCTCGCGGACCATGCGGGTGATGTGGAGCAGTTGCTCGCGAAGGACAGCGGGTCCGCCGATTTGCTGACGGACTGCGGCCTCGCTGAGGATCGCGGTCAGCCGCAACCCCTTGTCGAGCCGCTGCTGGCGGTTCATCCGCAGCTCCAGGTACCGGTCGATGTCGGCGACCCGGATGTGCGGGGCTCCGGCTGTGATCAGCCGCTCGGCGTAGTCGCGTGTCTGGAGCAGGCCGGGAACGACGTTGCCCTCATAGGTGCGAATCCACGAGGCGTCGGTCTCCAGTTCGATGAGCATCTGGACCGCCTCGGACAGGATGTCGCCGTAGTCCTGCCACCAGCCGGGCATGTCGGCCTTGTCGTGCAGCGCCTTGAGCTGGACGGCCACTTCCTCGGGGATGGCCAGCTCCTCGACGATCCGGGCCAGCACCTCGGGGGACATCTTGACCTTGCCGGACTCGATCTTCGACCAAGTGGCCTGGTGGATGCCCACCTTGGCTGCCAAGTCGGTGCCGGACAGGGCGTTCTGCTTGCGGTAGTGGCCCAGCTTGCTGCCGAGACGACGACTGCGCACGGTCGGTCGCATCGAGTGTCCTCCGTTCTGTTGCCGCCCATCTTTGACGTCAGCACGCCCGAAGACCTCGGCGATCACCCGATCAGGTCTCTATCGTCTGAGCACCATGACAGGCATTATGCCTACATGACAACTCACATGCTCGCTGACCTGCCCGCACTGGGCACGGAGCCGGAATTCGCCGCGATCGTCGAGCGCATGGTCGTGGGTGACGCGCCCGCCTTGTTCGCGGTGGTGCAGGAGTACGGGGAGCGCGTCGACGCGCGGATCGCCGCGTGGGGGATGGCGTTCCCCGACCATGCCGAGGTCATCGGGGTGGGGCGGACCGGGTGGATGAGCCTTCAAGCTCCTGAGGGCGCTGTGCGGATGTTCGAGACCGGTGAGCACATCCGGGTCCGGCTGGTGTGGCTTGGGCCTCGGCGGGATGACCTGGCTGGCTGAGGCTGGTCGGGCTACCCTCCGTGCCCTGGGCACGGTTTGGGGTGTTGTGGTCATGAGTGTGTGTGATTGCCCTTCGACAGGGTGGCTCGTCTAGGGGAGGATGCGTGTTTTCGGCGGGAGGACGTGGTGGGGGAGCTGATGGAACTCGGGGACAACCAGTACGGCAAGGCTGAGGTGCGCTTGGTGCGGGTTGAGCGTGGTGACGCCGGGCATGGGCTGACCGACCTCACGGTGACCACCACGCTCGCGGGGGACCTGGCGGCGACCCACTTGACCGGCGACAACACCGATGTCCTGCCCACGGACTCGCAGAAGAACGCCGTCTACGCCTTCGCCCGCGAGGGGGTCGGCGAGATCGAGGACTTCGCGCTGCGCCTCGCCAGGCACTTCCTGGGGGCCACCTCGGCGATCACCCGTGCGCGGGTCGCCATTGAGCAGCACAGCTGGGACCGGCGCGCCGACCACTCGTTCGTTCGCGGGGCGGGGACGCGCACCGCGACCGCGTCGGTGTCCGAGGCGGGCTCCTGGGTGGTCTCGGGGGTCTCGGACCTGGTCGTGCTGAACACGACCGGTTCGGAGTTCCACGGCTTCCCGCGCGATGAGTACACCACCCTCGCCGAGACCGACGACCGCATCCTGGCGACGGCGGTGACCGCGCGCTGGCGGCACTCGACGCCGACGGACTGGGGCGCCTCGCACGGCGCGGCGCGGGAGGCGCTGCTGGAGGCGTTCGCCTCCACGCACAGCCTTTCCCTGCAGCAGACGCTCTACGCGATGGGGGAGCGGGTGCTGGAGTCGGGGGAGTCGATCGCCGAGGTGCGGCTGTCCCTGCCCAACCGCCACCACTTCCTGGTCGACCTCTCGCCGTTCGGGCTGGACAACCCGAACGAGGTCTACCACGCCGCTGACCGGCCCTACGGGCTCATCGAGGGCACAGTGCGCAGGCCGGGCGCGCCCGAGCCGGGCCTGGCCTGGTGGTAAAGGGGTCCACTGTGGAATTTCTTCGACCGGTGACGCTCGCCGAGGCGCTGGCGGTGAAAGCCGAGCATCCCGAGGCGGTCCCGATCGCGGGCGGCACCGACGTGATGGTGGAGCTGAACTTCGACAAGCGGCGCCCGGCCGCCCTGCTCGACCTCTCCGGCGTCCCCGAGCTGTCCACTTGGGACGCCAACGGGGCGACCAGGATCGGCGCGACCGTGCCGTACTCGCGGATCATCGACGAGCTGGGGACGCGGGCGCCGGGGCTGGCCGCGGCCGCGCGGAGCGTCGGCTCGCCGCAGATCCGCAACCGCGGGTCGGTCGGCGGCAACCTCGGCTCGGCGTCGCCCGCCGGTGACGCGCACCCGCCGCTGCTGGCCGACGGGTCAACCGTCGAGATCGCCTCGGTGCGCGGCACGCGGACGGTGCCCGCGCGGGAGTACTTCACCGGACCCAAGAAGTCCGTGCTGGCGCCGGACGAACTCGTCGTCGCGGTCTCGGTGCCCGAACCCGCGGGCCCCCAGCAGTTCGCCAAGGTCGGCACCCGCAACGCCATGGTGATCGCGGTCTGCTCCTTCGCCGTCGCGCTGGACGCCGCCACGCACACCGTGGGCACCGGCATCGGCTCCGCGGGCCCGACGCCGCTGCGCGCGACCGACGCCGAGCGGTTCGCCGCCGACCTGGACTGGGACGCCGAGCTGCCCGAGGCCGCCGCCCGCCGCTTCGGCGAGCTGGTCGCCGAGGCCGCGCGGCCCATCGACGACGTGCGCGGCAGCGCCGCCTACCGGCGGCACGCGCTCGGGGTGTTGGCACGCCGGACCCTGACCTGGGCCTGGGCGGATTACCGGAGCGGGAGGTGGCCGCGATGCGCGTGAGGGTCGAGGTCAACGGCGAGCAGCGGGTGGCCGAGGACGTGTGGGAGGGCGAGAGCCTGCTCTACGTCCTGCGCGAGCGCCTGGGGCTGCCCGGCAGCAAGAACGCCTGCGAGCAGGGCGAATGCGGCTCCTGCACGGTCTACCTGGACGAGGTCGCGGTCTGCGCCTGCCTGGTCGCCGCCGGTCAGGCGGAAGGCCGCCGCGTGCGCACCATCGAGGGCTTGGCCGAGGACGGCCTCGACGGCGTGCAGCAGGCGTTCCTGGAGACCGGCGCGGTGCAGTGCGGGTTCTGCACCCCCGGCCTGATCGTCGCCGCCCACGACCTGCTGCGCCGGGTGCCCGAGCCCGCCGACGCCGACATCCGGGAGGCGCTGGCGGGCAACCTGTGCCGCTGCACCGGCTACGAGAAGATCATGGACGCGGTCCGGCTGGCCGCGTCCCGGGCGAAGGGCTGAGCCGGGCCATGCGGGTGATCATCGAGGGGGCGGCGGTGGCCACGGTGGACGCCGTGGGCACCGAGCACGCCGAGGGACACGTGGTGGTGGAGGACGGCCGGGTCGCGCTCGTCGGCCCGGGGCCCGCCCCGGACCTGCCCGCCGACCGGCGCGTCGACGCGCGCGGGTGCCTGCTCACCCCGGGCCTGGTCAACACCCACCACCACCTCTACCAGTGGGCGACCCGCGGGCTGGCCCAGGACGCCGACCTGTTCACCTGGCTGGTCACGCTCTACCCCGTCTGGTCCGGCCTGGACGAGGACATCACCCGCGCCGCCGCCCGCGCGGGCCTGGCCCGCCTGGCCCGCACCGGGTGCACCACCGCCGCCGACCACCACTACATCTACCCGCGCCACGGCGGCGACCTGCTGGGCGCGGTCGTCGACGCCGCGGGCGAGATCGGCCTGCGACTGCACGCCGTGCGCGGCTCCATGGACCGCGGCCTGTCCCACGGCGGCCTGCCCCCGGACTCCCTCGTGGAGACCACCGACGACGCCCTGGCGGGCACCCAGGCCGCGATCGACCGCTTCCACGACCCCGCCCCCGACGCGCTGGTCCGCGTCGCCGTCGGCCCGTGCTCGCCGTTCTCGGTCAGCGCCGAGCTGATGACCGGCGCCGCGGACCTGGCCAGGTCCGCGGGCGTGCGCCTGCACACCCACCTCGCCGAGACCCTGGACGAGGAAAAGCAGTGCGTGGCCGAGTACCGCTGCACCCCGGTGGAGTACGCCGAGCGCCTGGGCTGGACCGGCAGGGACGTCTGGCTCGCGCACGCCATCCACCTCTCCGACGCCGCCGTGGCCACCCTCGGCGCCACGCGCACCGGGGTGGCGCACTGCCCCACCTCCAACGCCCGCCTCGGCGCGGGCATCGCCAGGGTGGCCGACCTGCTCGCCGCGGGCGTCCCGGTCGGCCTCGGCGCCGACGGCGCGGCGTCCAACGAGGACGGCGGGCTCGGCGTGGAACTGCGCCAGGCCACCTACCTGGCCCGGCTCCGCGACGGCAACGCCTTCGGCGCGCGCCAGGCGCTGCGCCTGGCCACCATGGGCGGCGCGGAATGCCTGGGCCGCGAGGCCGAGATCGGCTCCATCGAGCCGGGCAAGCTCGCCGACCTGGCGCTGTGGGACCTCACCGGCATCGAGCACGCGGGCATCGCCGACCCGGTCGCCGCCCTGGTCTTCGGCGCCCTGCCGCCACTGGCCGCGCTGCTGGTCGGCGGCCACCCGGTCGTCGAGGACGACCGCCTCTGCCGCTCCGCCGAGGACGACATCGCCGCGTCCCTGGCCACCGCGAGCACGTCACTGGCCCGCAAGGCCGGCCTGGCGAGGTAGCCCAAGCATCCGTCCGCTGCGACCAGCGTGTCGTCGCGCCGACGGCCATGCGGATGCCGACCGCTTCAATGCGGCGGCGTCGAATCGGACGACCTGGATTGATCCTCGTTTGAGGACCGACCGCAGGCTCGGCGGGTATCGCCCCCGACCCTGCGTCGCCTATCCGACCGCATCCCATCCCGGCCAGCTGCGGCGCAGGGTCGGTGGTCGGTCGTCGTGACGGGGCCACAGGGCCATGCGGTACTGGTCCATGCCGACGGCGCCTCCGGCGGCCGCGGTATATCCGCGGGCGGACAGGCGGGCCCGGAAGTTGCCGGAGGGCAGCAGGTGCTCGCACGGGGTCGGGGCAAAGCCGCCGGAGGGCTCGAACACCAGGCGGCCCTGGTGAATATCGAAGTCCAGATCGACAACGTGGTCCCAGTCGGTGTCGTCGGTGGGGGGTTCGACGGGCCAGAACTCGACGCGCATAGGTGCGTCGAAGCTCTTGGCGAAGGGCACCACGAGGTCGATCGTCCCGTCGGCCAGACCGACCCAACGGCTAGACTGACGAGCATCCTCGAGGGCGCGCAAGACCGCGTCGTTGTCAGGGTCGGCGGCCCAGGGGGCGACGGAGTAGATGTAGAGCTGGCCGTGATCGATCTCGACCTGGAGGTCGATGGTCACATCCGGTCGCGTGGTCATCCGCACCAACCTTGGTCCTCGGCGATGTCAACGCCTTGCCGGGTGCTGGCGAGGGGGAACTTGCCCGCCGTGCTTGCGGGGGGAGCTGGCAGGCAGACCTTACGGCGATTGACGGCTTCCGCTGCCCCGGTCCTTGGTCAGGACATCAGAGTGGCCCGCCTGCCAGGCGGTGGAGATGTTGCGGGCGATAGGCATCTTGGCGGCGTCGATGACGACGAACTTCAGGTTGTCGCACTGCTGATCGGCAGGCCCTCGTGCCGGCGCACTTGTGTACCTCAGCGGCGGCCACACCACCCGCTTCCGCTGTGAAACGGCAGAGGTGCCTCGCAATGTGCCGAACTTCGGCAGGGGGACTACGGCAGGCGCGAGTAGGTCGTCTCCGCGTCGCGGGCCCGGGCCAGTTGGGTCACGCCGTACGCGGCGAGGATTGCGCAGGCGGTGGCCAGGACGGCGTCCAGGCGGGTGGTCGCCAGGCTCTCGCCGAGGAACACCACGCCGATGGCCGTCGCCGTCGCCGGGTTGACCAGGTTGGTGACCGCCAGCGGGGCGGCGAGGCCGTCGCGGTAGGAGCGCTGGGTGAACACCGTCGCGGCGATCGCCAGCGTGGCGATGGCCACGATCGAGACGAGCGTGGCGGGGCGCAGGAGCACGCCCGGTCCGTCGGCCTCCAGGTGCACCACCACGGTCTGGCACAGCGCCGAGCAGACGGCGAACGCCATGCCGCCCGCGACGGCCTCCCAGAGCGTGGAGGCGCCGGGCTGCTGGCCCTTGAACCCCAGCACGCCGATCACCACGGTGCCCGCCACCAGCAGGCCGGTGAGCTCGCCGCTGGTGAGGGTGTCGGGGTCGCCGCCGGTGGTGATGATCAGGCTCAGCCCGGCGAGGCCGACCACCGTGGCGGCCATGCCGACCGCCTCGAGCCGGGTCACCCGCCGCCGCGCGGTCGCCGCGGCCACCGGCACGGCGATGACCAGCGTGAGCACGCCCAGCGGCTGGATCAGCGAGAGCGGGCCGAAGCCGAGGGAGACGACGTGCATCGCGGCGCCGAGGCCGTTGAGGGCCAGGGCGAGCCACCACACCGGGACGCGGGTCAGCTCCTTGATGCTCAGGTGGGCGCGGTCGGCCTGGATGAGCGCGGCGGTGGCGTAGACGATGGCGACCGCGACGCAGAGCGCGATGGCGATGATCAGGTCACTCATGCCTCGGTGCGCCCCAGTCTGCTTCGGTCGGTCCATCCGACGGGTGTCCCACGGTCCGCGCTCGGACGTGCCGACGACCTTCGGCCACCATGGCCCGCGGTCACTTGTCGAGAGTAGCTTTCCGCACGTGCGCGTTGGTGCGTTTCTTGGTTCCAGTGGCCTACTTGACAGTGGCGGGACCCTCGTCAGGTGAGCCAGGGCACAGCGGAGGACGGGCGGATGAGCGGCACGGAGACCCTCGTGGACGTCGACGGCGGGGTGGGCACGAGCCCGCAGCGGCCCGACGGCGTGCTCAAGGTGCGGGGTGAGTTCGCCTACTCCTCCGACCTGTGGGCCGACGGGATGCTCTGGGGCGCCACCGTCCGCAGCCCCCACCCGCACGCCCGCGTCACCGGGGTGGACGTCGCCGAGGCGCTGCGGCTGCCGGGGGTGTCCGCCGTCCTGACCCACGAGGACGTGCCGGGCCGCAACCGCTACGGCCTTGAGCACGCTGACCAGCCCGTTCTCGCCGAGGACGTGGTGCGCTACCAGGGCGAGGCGGTGGCCGTCGTCGCCGCCGACCACCCGGAGACCGCCCGCCGGGCCGCCGCGCTGGTCGCGGTCGCCTACGACGTCCTCGACCCCGTCACCGACCCGGAGGCCGCGTTCACCGGGCACGTGCTGCACCCCGAGCACGGCTCCAACGTGCTGCGCCACGTCCCCATCCGCCGCGGCGCCGACGAGCCGCACGCGCCGGTCGTGGTGACCGGCGAGTACACCGTCGGGATGCAGGACCAGGCTTTCCTCGGACCGGAGTCCGGTCTGGCCGTGCCCGCCGACGACGGCGGCATCGACCTCTACGTCGCCACCCAGTGGCTGCACGTCGACCGCGGGCAGGTCGCCGTCTCGCTCGGGCTGCCCGAGGAGCTGGTGCGCGTCACCCTGGCCGGGGTCGGCGGGGCGTTCGGCGCGCGCGAGGACCTGTCGATGCAGGTGCACGCCAGCATGCTGGCGCTGCGCACCGGCAGGCCGGTCAAGATGGTCTACGGCCGCGAGGAGTCCTTCTTCGGCCACGTCCACCGCCACCCCGCCCGGATGCGCTACGAGCACGGCGCCACCGAGGACGGAAGGCTGCTCTACGTCCGCGCCCGCATCCTGCTCGACGGCGGCGCCTACGCCTCCAGCACCACCGCCGTCGTCGCCAACGCCGCCACCCTGGGCGCCGGCCCGTACGAGGTGCCCAGCGTCCACATCGACGCCTACGGCATGTACACCAACAACCCGCCGTGCGGCGCGATGCGCGGGTTCGGCGCCGTGCAGGCGTGCTTCGCCTACGAGAGCCAGATGGACAAGCTCGCGGCGGCGATCGGGGTCGACCCGGTCGAGATCCGGGTGCGCAACGCCGTCAGCGAGGGCTCGACCATGCCCACCGGGCAGGTCATCGACTCGCCCGCGCCGGTCGCCGAGCTGCTGACCCGGGTGCGGGACAAGCCCCTGCCGCCGCCCGCGACCCAGGACCCCAGGGAGCGGCCGGGCGGGGTCGCCAACACCACCCGGGGCGAGGGCGTCGTGCGGGGGGTCGGCTACGGCGTCGGGATCAAGAACGTGGCCTTCTCCGAGGGCTTCGACGACTACTCCACCGCCAGGGTGCGCCTGGAGCTGGTCAACGGCGAGCCGGTCGCGATGGTGCACACCGCCGCCGCCGAGGTGGGGCAGGGCCTGGTGACCGTGCAGGCGCAGATCGCCCGCACGGAGCTGGGCGTGCGCCAGGTGACGGTCGTGCCCGCCGACACCGCGGTGGGCAGCGCCGGGTCGAGCTCGGCGTCGCGGCAGAGCTACGTCACCGGCGGCGCGGTCAAGGCCGCGTGCGAGGCCGTCCGCGAGGAGGTCCTGGCGCGGGCGGAGGGCGGCGCGCGGCTGCACGCGGGCAAGGTGACCACAGTGGACGGGGAGCCGGTCGCCGACCTCGCCGACCTGCTCGCCGAGGGCGCCGTGGAGCACACCGTCGAGTGGCGGCACCGGGCGACCAAGCCGATCGACCCGATCACCGGCCAAGGCGACGCGCACGTGCAGTACGCCTTCGCCGCGCACCGCGCCGTCGTGGACGTCGACACGGAGCTGGGCCTGGTGCGGGTGGTCGAACTGGCCTGCGCCCAGGACGTCGGCAAGGCGCTCAACCCGCAGGCCGTCGTCGGCCAGATCCAGGGCGGCACCGCCCAGGGGCTCGGGCTGGCCGTGATGGAGGAGATCCAGGTCGTCGACGGCGTGGTGCGCAACCCGTCGTTCACCGACTACCTGATCCCCACGATCCTGGACATGCCCCCGATGACCGTCGACGTGCTCGAGCTGGCCGACCCGGCCGCGCCCTACGGGCTGCGCGGCGTCGGGGAGCCGCCGACCATCTCGGCCACCCCCGCCGTCATCTCCGCCATCCGCGCCGCGACGGGCGCCGCCCTCACGCACGCGCCGGTCCGCCCCGACCACATCGTCACCATGGACGCGGGCGCGGACAGTGAGTGAAGATCACTGGAACCGAGGATGACCCGAATGGCCCATGGGTCTCGTCGGTAAGCTGCGGGAACAGCCTAGCCAATGAGGTGTGTGGTGAGTCAGACCGCGAGCTGGGTGCTCCGAGGGCGTGACCGTCGACCTGTCCAGCGCGCGGGGCCCGGTTCGGGGGACGGGCCGCGGGGGCGACCGAATCGTCCGGAGAGCGCCGATTGGTCCAGTCTCCACGCCGGTGTGGCCCGCGAGCCGAACGGCTGAGTGGTCAATTTAGTTGCAGATGCACTGATGGGGTGGCGTGCCGTGCCCATTCGGGTGCACAGTGATACCCCCGTAAGCGCCAGGTCAGTCAGCAGCCGACGAGGACACCGATGCAGCGCCAGCCGGATGGTCGCCGTGGATCGAGCTGAGGTGCCCGCCAGATGGGCAGCCGCGATCACCGCGGTCGTGTACGTGCCGTTGTCCCGCTCCGAGGCCGAGTGGGAACTGGCGGCACTGCTCGACCTGCTGGACAGCGACGCCCACGCGGCGGGGGTCAGGCTGGTCGAGCTGGGCTTCCGGCTGCCGGAGTGCCTGCGCGAGAGCATGCGGCTGCTGGCTGAGCTGTCCGATGTGGACGCTTCCGTGCTCGCCGCGTTCGCCGCGGGGTTCACCAAGGCGTCGCGGGAGGGGCTCTTCGCCGAACAGGAAGACCTGTACGCGGCGCTGCGCCAGGCCAAGGGCAACGTCGAGCGCAGCCTCAGGGCCAGCGAGGCGCGCTTCACCGAGGTCTTCGACACCTCGGCGCTCGGCATGTTGATCACCGACCTCGGCGGCGGCGTGGTGCGGGCCAACGAGGCGATCGAGGCCATGCTCGGCTACGCGAGCGGCACCCTCCTCGGCGGGCACTTCGACACGCTCGCCGACCCGGAGGACGCCGAATACCTGCGCTCCCGCTGCGCCGAGCTGGCCGGGGGCGAGGGCACGGGCATCTGCGAGCGGGCCTGCTTCCGCCGCGCCGACGGCGACACGGTCTGGACCCGCGTCGCGGTCTCGGTCCTGCGCGACGCCGACGGCCTGCCCGCCCACTTCGTCACCATGGTCGAGGACATCTCCGACCTGCACCTGCTCGAACACCGCATCACCTACCAGGGCACCCACGACTCGCTCACCGGCCTGCCCAACCGCTCGGCGTTCTCCGGGCGGCTGGAGGAGGCCCTCGGCGCGGGAGACGAGGTGGCCGTGCTGCACCTGTCCCTCGACGACTTCGCCATGGTCAACGACGGGATCGGCCGCCACGCGGGCGAGCGCCTGCTGACCGCGGTCGCGGGCAGGCTCGCCGATGTCGTCGCCGATCAGGACGCCGTGATCGCCCGGGTGGCCGACCACGAGTTCGCCATCCTGCTGCACGCCGCCGACGCCGGTCCCGTCGTGGCCGCCATGGTCAACGACGCCCTGGAGGAACCCACCTATGTGGACGGAGCGGGCATCGCCCTGTCGGCCACGGTGGCCCTCGTCGCCCGCCCGAGGGCGGACACCGACCCCGGCGACCTCCTGCGGGCCACCGACATCACCATCCGCGAGCTGCGCTCCCGCGGCCGCAGGCAGTGGGGCATGGTCGACGTCACCGAGGTGGCCAACCGGGTGGACCGCTGGGCGCTGACCGCCGCCATCCCCGGCGCGTGGGAGAACGGCGAACTCGACATCGACTTCGACGCCGTGGTGTCCCTGGACAGCGCCGCCCTGGTCGCGGCCAGGGCCACCCTCCGCTGGGACAACCCGGCCCGCGGGCGCATCTCCGGCGACCTCTGCGCGGCCCTGCTGGCCGACACCGGCATGGGCGTCTGCGTGGGCCGCTGGCAGCTCTCCCGCGCCGCGGAGCGGGTGGGCGCGCTGCGGGACAGGCTGGGCGTGGCCCCGAGGCTGTACGTGGAGCTGACCGCGGACCTGGCCTCCGACCCCGACCTGGTCGCCGCGGTCCGCAAGGTCTCGACCGAGGCCGCCCTGCCCCTGACCCACTTCGACATCGGCCTGCCGGTCGTCGCCGCCGCGTTCCCGGACGGCCCCGGCGCCGACAACGCGGCGGTGCTGGCCGACCTGGGCGCCCGCGTGGTCCTGACCGAGATGGGCCGCGGCGTGGGCGACCTGGCCTGCATCGCCGAGCTGCCGGTGCACTCGGTCCGGGTGAACGAGCAGGTGGCCAACCGGATCGCCGCCGACATCCAGGCGGGCGAGAGCACCCTCATCACGAAGGCGGTCCGCGCCTCCATACCCCTGATCCGCAAGGAGGGCGTGTCGGTGATCATCCCGGCCATCAGCACCGCGCGGGTGGCCCAGTGGTGGACGGAGGCAGGCGCCGACCTGGCCCAAGGGCCCCTGTACGGGACCCCGGGCCCGGTGGAGGACCTGGTCCCGGCCGCCGCGCACCCCCAGCCGCAGACCTGACCTCGGGACCGTTCCAGCGGACCGGACCAGCGGACCGGATTAGTGGCCTGGACCACTGGCCTGGGCCGGCCCTGACGACGCGCGGGGCCGCGTCGGTCAGGCCGCGGCGGTCCGCGTGTCGAGGGCGGCGGAGCCCGCCGCGGTCAGGGCCGCGGGCACGAACTGGCCGAAACGGCCCGCGCCGGTGGCCACCAGGCCGTCGTGGATCAGCTCGTGGGCGCTGAACTGGTCACAGCACGGGACCCCGTCGATGTAGAGGTCCGGCTCGCGGCCGCACCGCAGCTGGGCCCGGCCCGCGGCGATGGCTCGGAGCATCGCGCGGGCGCGGTGGCTCAATTCGTGCGGATCGGCGGTGTCCATGGTTCCCCCAGTGGTGGAGACTCGGCGATGTCCTCGGTCGGACGTGTCAACCCTTCACCTGGTTGCATCGCATTGAGACCCTCCACACGTTACCGGGTGTGACTACTCGCCGGGTCGAATTTCGCTGGAACCCCGCACGACCAGCTCCGTGGGGAGCAAGACCGAAGGCGGCAGGTGGGTCTCCCCCTCCAGCTGGGCCTGCAGCCGCCAGGTCGCGCTGCGGCCCAGCTCCTCCACCGACTGCCGCACGGTGGTCAGCGCCGGGGTGGTGCTCGTGGCCAGGATCGAGTCGTCGTGGCCCACCACGGCGACGTCCTCGGGCACGCGCCTGCCGCGCGCGGCCAGCAGCCGCAGCGCGCCCACGGCGATGATGTCGGCCGCGGCGAAGACCCCGTCGATGTCGGGGGCGCGCTCCAGCAGCTCGGCCATCGCCGCGGCGCCGCCGTTGCCGGTGAAGTCGCTGTGGACGACCAGGTCGGCGGGCAGGCCCGCCTCGCTCATCCCGCGCCGCCAGCCGACCAGCCGGTCGATGCCCACCGCCATGTCCTCCGGGCCCGCGATCGTGGCGATGCGCCTGCGCCCGATCTCCACCAGGTGCCGGGCGGCCTGCAGGCTGCCGGAGAAGTTGTCCGAGTCCACATAGGGCACCGCGGTCTCGCCGAGCGGGCGGCCGACGACCACCACCGGCAGCCCGGCCTCGACCAGGCGCTGCGGCAGCGGGTCGTGCCCGTGCAGGCTGACCACGATCGCCCCGTCGACGTGGCCGCCGCAGAGGTAGTTGGCCACCGAGTAGTCGGTGTCGGTGCGCCCCATCATCAGCACCAGCTGGCGGTGCCCGGTCGCCATCCCGGCGGACACCCCGCGCAGCACCCCGGCGAAGAACGGGTCGCCGAAGACCCGGTCGCCCTGCTCGGAGACCACCAGCGCGATGGAGTTGGTGCGCCGGGTGACCAGGCTGCGCGCGGCCTGGTTGGGCACGTACCGCAGCTCGGCGATCGCCTCGGTGACCGCTTCCTTCGCCCGTTTGCTCACCCCGGGCATGTCGTTGATCACCCGCGACACCGTGGATCGGGAAACCCCGGCTACGCGGGCGACCTCCTCCAGCGTCGGCGCCGCCCGTTCGTCCGACTCGGTCATGCTCAACTCAACTCCGATCGCGCGGACGGTCCGCGCACCCGGTCCCGGGGTGCGTCCGCGGCACGATCAGCTTAAGCCGCGGCGACGTGCGGGCACCGGCAGGCATCACCGCTGGTCGCGGTCGCGCCGTCCGCTCAGCCCGAACAGGATGCGCTGCATGGTCTCCTCGTCGGCCCCGATCGGCTCGTCCGGCGGGTTGCCGCGCACCGTCTGGGAGGAGGGCCTGCGCTGGCGGCGGGGCAGCGGAACGGCCGAGGCCGACATGCCCGATGGCAGCGCGATCGCCGCCCAGAGCACGGTCCGGCCGTCGCCGATGTCCAGCACGCCCGCCCGCGCGCCCGAGGGCACTTTCGGCACCGGCACCGGGTGCGACGGCTCGATCTCGATGACCAGGTCGCCGCCGGAGAGCCGGGCGCGGGCGGTCATCATGCCGGGCGCGGCGGGATCGGCGGCGGCCACGACTGCCTTCGCCAGCGCGCGGGCGGTCTCGGCGCCGAGTTCGCGCAGGTCGCGAAGGGACCATTCGGTCAAGGAGAAGCGCACGAACATCTCCGCGCAGCCCACCGCGCTGGGGAGGGCGACCAGGTGGAGGTCGTCGACCTGTTCGGTCCGGTCGTGCATGGCCTCTCCTTTCGGCGCCGCCCTGCGTGCGCCAGATGGTGCCATGTCGGCCGCTTTCCGCCGCAGCCTGGTCGATCGTCACCCGCTGTGTGCGAACCGGACGAACCCGTCACGGTGGCGACCGGGCAGAGGTGAGAATTGCCCAGCTTCGCGTTGGTCCAGGCAGGACCATGGATACGCGGCATTCGGGTGGTTTCGGTTCTGGAAACGACTACCGACCGCACCTGTTACCTGAAGGTAATACACCCTGATGGCCCCTCGATCGGGTGCGGGCAAACACTGAATTGGCGGATTGGCTCGCGCGGTTCGGCTGTGCGGGAATTAGTTGTGAACGCAGGAGTTGGCATTCGGGGCGGTCTGAATCCCGGTTGAAACTCGATCATTCTGGAGAGGGAAGCGATGGATCTGCGGTACGAGGCGTTCTGCTTCGCCGATCCGCTGTTCTTTGACGAACAGCGCGTCGCCGCGGATTCCGACGCGGGGTTCGCCCGCCTCGTCCCCACCCCGGCCACGGGCTGGGGGAGCGGGGATATGGGCACGTGGCGCCTGCTGCGGCCTGCCGGGGTGGTGACCCCGGAACAGGGGTGGAAGATCCACGTCTCGGCCACCATGGACAACGCCGAAAAGGTGCTCGGCATCGTCGCCGACTACTGCTTCGACGCGCGAGTCGCGTTCAAGCACCTGCGGAGCAGCGGTATATTGCTGGCGCGCAACGCCAAATACGCGCCCCGCTCTGGCAGTGGCAAGTTGGTGACTATCTACCCGACCGACGACCGGCAACTTACGGGAATTCTCGACGGATTGTCCGCCAAACTTGCCGGTTTCGCGGGCCCGTACATTCTCAGCGACTTGCGCTATGGCGACGGCCCGCTGTATGTCCGCTACGGCGGATTTGTCGAGCGGTGGGTGGAGTTCGACGGCGCCCGGGTGCTGGCCCTGCGTGGCCCGGACGGCGAGCTGGTCCCCGACGAACGGACGCCGACCTTCCGCGTGCCGGAGTGGGTCGAGCTGCCCGAGTGCCTGGCCCCGCACCTGGCCGCCCGCCGCTCCGGCGACCCCGGCCAGTTCCCCTACCGGGTCTCGTCGTCCCTGCACTTCTCCAACGGCGGCGGCGTTTACCGGGCCACCGACGCCGGTGGCCGCGAGGTCGTCCTCAAGGAAGCCCGCCCGCACGCCGGGCTGGACCGCGACGGCGTCGACGCCGTGGCCCGCCTGGTCCGCGAGCACGACGTCCTGCGCCGCCTCGACGGGATCGAGGGCGTGCCGAAGGCGTACGACCTGATCACCGTGTGGGAGCACAGCTTCCTGGCCATGGAGCCCATGGAGGGCCGGGCCCTCGGGCCGTGGCTGGCGCGCAACTACCCGCTGACCCGGCACGACTCCAGCGGGGTCGCCGACTTCACCGAGCGCGCCACGGCGATCGTGGCCCGCGTCGAGCGGCTGCTCGCCCAGGTGCACGAGCGCGGCGTCGTCTTCGGCGACCTGCACGCGCTCAACATCCTGGTCGACGAGGACGGCACCGTCTCGCTCATCGACTACGAGATGGCCTTCCCCGCCGAGAGCGGCGAGCGGCCCGCGCTGGGCGCGCCCGGCTTCCGCGCCCCGGCCGACCGCACCGGCACCGCGATCGACAACTACGCCCTCGCCGCACTGAAGTTGTGGGTGTTCCTGCCGCTCAACGCGATGCTGGAGCTGGCCCCGGGCAAGCTCGCCGGGCTGGTCGACTTCATCGAGCGCCGCTTCCCCCTGCCCGCGGGCTACGCCGACTCGATCCGCGCCGAGCTGCGGCCCGGCCCCGCGCTGACCACCGCGCTGGACGAGCCCTCACCCGACTGGGCGGCCGTGCGCGCGGGCCTGGCCACCGCGATCCTCGCCAGCGCCACCCCGGACCGCGCCGACCGGCTCTTCCCCGGCGACATCGAGCAGTTCCGCCTCGGCGGCGCGGGCCTGGCCAACGGCGCCGCGGGCGTCCTGCACGCCCTGCACGCCACCGGGCAGGGCCGCCATCCCGAGCACGAGCGGTGGCTGCTCGACGCCGTCCGCCGCGACCCGCCCGCCCGGCCCGGCCTGCTCGACGGCGCGTACGGCATCGCCTACGCCCTGGACACCCTCGGCCACCACGACGCCGCCCTCGACCTCGTCGACGGCGCGGCCACCCTGGTCGAGCAGACCCGCGACCACGGCTACGGCGGCGGTCTGGCGGGCATCGCGCTGGCCCGGCTGCACTTCGACGGCGCCGAGCACGCCGAGGCCGCGGTGGAGATCGGCGGCAGGCTCGCCGACGCCCTGGCCGCCGCCGCCCCGCCCGACGAGGTCGGCCGCGCGGGCATCGTCTCCGGCTGGTCGGGCCCGGCGCTGCTGTTCGCCCGGCTCTACGACGAGACCGCCGACCCCGGCTGGCTCGACGCCGCCGAGCGCGCCATCGACCGCGAGCTCGCGGAGTGCGTGGTCACCGACGACGGCACCCTCCAGGTGCGCGACGGCGGCGCGCGCACCCTGCCGTACCTGGCCGTGGGCAGCGCCGGGGTGGCGCTGGCCATCGAGGAGCTGGCCGCCCGCAGGCCCGCCGCGGCCTGCCTGGAGCGTCAGCCGGACCTGCTGCGCGCCTGCTTCGGCGAGTTCGTCATCCACCCCGGCCTGCTGTACGGCCGCAGTGGGCTGCTCGCCGCCCTGACCGCCGCCCAGCGGCGCGACCCCGACCCCGCCCGCGCCGCCGTGATCGAGGCGCATCTGTCCGCGCTGGCCTGGCACGCGGTGCCGTACGGCGGCGGGATCGCGATGCCGGGCAACCAACTGCTGCGCCTGTCGATGGACGTGGCCACCGGCGGCGCGGGCGTGCTGCTCGCGCTGGCCGAGTGCCCCGTCCTGCCGTTCGTCGGCGCGGCGCCCAAGACTCCGGCCCTTACCCGGGCCGGTTCGTGAAATCCGATGAAGGGAATTGCAACATGGACATGATCCTGGAGCTGCAGAGCCTGGACGCCCCCAACGAGCTGTCGTACACCGACCCGAGCCACGGCGGCGGCGCGTCCAACCTGAGCCTGCTGGCCTCCTGCGCCAACAGCACCATCAGCCTGCTGACCTGCCACTAGGCCGCGCTTCAGGTGTGGAGCACGGCATAGCCGCGCCAGTCCACCCGCAGGCGGCACGGCCGGATACGCCCGAATACGACACCGGTATTAGGACGATCCCGCCGCACCACCGGCGAGCGGACTGATCACGACTCTCCCGCACACCACACCTGAAACACGACCTAGGTCTCGGACTGATGCGGGAGCGGCGCAGGACTAGTGCGCCGCTCCCGCACTTCATTGTTCCATTGGGCCAAAAGAGGTAGGCGTGCTCGCCGCGGGTGATCGGGTTCTGCTGGGCGTTGTCGACCGGGGCCGGGCGTTGTGGCTGGTCGCGGTCGCGTTGGCCGGGATGGCGGCGGCCCTGGTGCTGCCCGGCGCGCTGTCCGCCGCGGTGGACGGCGGCGGGGTGCTCGCGGTGGCCTGCGCGGGCGCGGTGGTGATCGTGGCCGAGGTGCTGGGGATGCTGCTGGCCGCGCGGGTCACCGCGGGGGCCGGGGCCCGGCTGCGCGGGGAGGTCTCGGCGCACCTGGTCCGGCTGGGGCCGGGGCGCTTCGCCGACGGGGACGCGGTGGGCCGGTTGACCGGGGACTGCGCGGGCGCCGCGCAGGTGACGGGGCTGGTGGTGCAGTTGGTGTCGGGGACCGTGGTCTCCGTGGGGGCGGTGGTGGTGCTCGCGGTCCTGGACTGGCGGGTGGCCTTGGTGTTCGCGGTCGCCTTGCCGGTGGCGCTGTTGATCGCGCGGTCGCACCTGCGGCTCACCGCCGCGGACGTGGCGGCCTACCAGTCGGTCACCGGGGAATTGGGCGCGCGCCTGCTCGACGCGGTGCGCGGGCTGCGCACCATCGCCGCGGCGGGGGTGGGGGAGCGCGAAGCCGCGCGGGTCCTGCGCCCGCTGCCGCGCCTGGGGGCGGCGGGCACGGCGATCTGGCGCGGCCAGGCCAGGATGGTGTGGCGCGGTGGGCTGCTCCGGCCCGCCGTGCAGGTCGCGGTGCTGATGGCGGCGGGGTTCGGGTTGCAGGCGGGCAGGCTCGGGGTGGGCGACGTGCTGGCGGTGCTGGGGTACGCGACGCTGGGCCTGGGGGTCGTGGGGCAGGTCGCCGTGCTGACCGGCCTGGCGCGGGCGCGGGCGTGCGCGGGGCGGATCGCCGAGGTGCTGGACTGCGAGCTGCCGGGTTCCGGGACGGTGGCCCTGCCCGCGGGCCCCGGTGTGGTGACCGCGCGGGGCCTGGCCATCGGCAAACTGTCCGATGTGGACTTGACCATCCCGGGCGGCGCTTCCGTGGCGCTGGTCGGCCCGGGCGGGCCCGACCTGGCCGCGGCGCTGGCGGGGCTGCGCGCCCCGGACCGCGGCACGGCCCTGCTCGACGGCGTCGCGGTGAGCGACGTGCGGGACCGGCGCGCGGCCATCGGCGTGGCCCCGGCCCGCCCGGTGCTGCTGGGCGCCACCGTCGCCGACGCCGTGGCCTACGGCGCCACCGCCACCATCACCACGGATGTCCGGGCCGCGTGCCGGGCCGCCCGCATCGACCACCTCGTCGAGCGGCTGCCCGCCGGGTACGACACGCCCATGGCCGACGCCCCGCTGTCCGGCGGCGAGGCCCAGCGCATCGGCGTGGCCAGGGCCGCGGCCGCCCGACCCCGGCTGCTCGTGCTCGACGAGGCCACCACGGCCCTCGACACCGTCACCGAGTCCGAGGTCGACGGGGGGCTGGCCGACTTCCTCCCGCACACCACCCGGATCTCGGTCACCGCGCGGGCGGGCGCGGCCGCCCGCGCCGACCTCGTCGTGTGGCTCTCCGATGGCCGCGTCCGCGCGGTCGCC
Source organism: Actinokineospora lacus (assembly GCF_053813445.1). Classification (NCBI taxonomy): domain Bacteria; kingdom Bacillati; phylum Actinomycetota; class Actinomycetes; order Pseudonocardiales; family Pseudonocardiaceae; genus Actinokineospora; species Actinokineospora lacus. Next base: position 104,159 of record NZ_JBQERA010000006.1, on the reverse strand, counting down.
CCGCACGAGGTCCTGTGGGCCGACGCGGAGTACCGGGCGGTGTTCGGATGAGCGTGGTGCGGCAGTACTGGCACACCCTCGGCAGGCAGTGGCGGGGCTGGGCCGTGCTGCTGGCCTGCTCGCTCCTGGAGGGCCTGCCCGCCTTCCTCTCCGGGGTCCTCATCCAGTCCGCGGTGGACAAGGGGTTCGCGGCGGGCCGCCCTCTCGTAGGTGCCGCCTGGCTGGGCGCGTTCGGCGCGATCGCCGTCGTCGGCGCGTTCGGTGCCCGGCTGGTGTGGAGCACGGTGGGCGGCGTGGTCGAGCCCGTCCGCGACGCCCTGGTGGGGGTCGTGGTCCGGGGGGTCCTGCGGGACAGCACCGGGCACCGCGTCGCGCCGGACGCCTCGGCCGTCGCGCGGATCACCCAGCACGTCGAGGTCGTCCGGGACGCCACCGCCGGGATGCTCGTGCAGGCGCGCGGGATGGTGGTGACCGCGGTCGCCGCGGTGCTCGGCGTCGCCGCGGTGGCCGGTGACCTGGTGTGGGCGGTGGCGCTCCCGGTCGCGGTCGCGGTCGCCGCGTTCCTGGTGCTGCTGCCCGCGCTGGCCCGGGGGCAGCGACGGCTCACCCTCGCCGACGAGGCGACCGCCCAGGCCGCGGGCGAGGCGCTGGCCGGACTGCCCGACATCGCCGCCTGCGCCGCCCAGGACACCGCGTCGGCCGCGGTCAAGGCGGCGGCCGACGCCCAGGCCGCGGCGGCGACCCGGCTGGCGAGCGCGTCGGCGGCGCGCGTCGCCGTCGTCGCGGTGGGCGCGTTCCTGCCGGTGGTGCTGGTGCCCGCGTTCGGCGCCGGGCTCTCCCCGGGGACGCTGCTCGGGGTGCTGGTCTACCTGACCGGGACGCTGTACCCGGCGTTGAACGGCTTGGCGGCCACGGCGAGCACGGTGGTCCTGCGGCTGCTCGTCGCCCTGCGCAGGCTCGGGGAGGCGGCGTCCACACCGGCCCTCGAGCCGGGCGCCACGACCCCGCCCACCCCGGAGGTCGCCATCCGCGGCCTGACCCACCGGTGGGGCCCGCACGCCGAGCCCGTCCTGCGCGACCTGGACCTCGACCTGTGCCCCGGCGACCACCTCTGCGTCATCGGGCCCAGCGGCATCGGCAAGTCCACCCTCGCCGCCCTCATGACCGGCCTCCTGCCCGTCCAGCGGGGCAGCGTCACGATCGGCGGCGTGCCGATCCACGACGTGGACCACACGACCCTCGTGGCCTTCACCCCGCAGGAGGCGTACGTCTTCGCGGGCACGGTCCGGGAGAACCTCTCCCTATTGAACCCGGACGCCACCGACGACGACCTCCGGCACGCCGCCCAGGAGGTCGGCGCGGGGCGCCTGCTCGGCCGCCTCGGCGGCCTGGACGGCGAGATCGACCACGCGGGCGCCGACCTCGACCCCGCGGAGCGCCAACTCCTCGCCCTCGCCCGCGTCCACGCCACGCGCTCCGCCATCGTCGTCCTCGACGAGGCCACCTCGCACCTCGACCCGCGCGCCGAGGCCGCCGCGGAACGGGCTTTCGCCGCCCGCGGCGGCATCCTGGTCGTCATCGCCCACCGCATGTCCTCCGCCGCCCGCGCGGACCGCGTCCTCCTCCTCGACGGCAGGCACACCGTCCTGGGCGCGCCCGCCGACCTGGAGAAGCACTGCACGCCGTACATCGATCTGCTGAACGCCTGGGCGGGCTACGCGGACGTGCGCAGGATCAGCTCGGTGGGCAGCAGGATCGACGGCGGCAGGTGACGCTCGCCCGCCAGCTGGGCCAGCAGCCGCCACGTCGTGGTGCGCCCCAACTCCTCCACCGGCTGGCGCACGGTCGTCAGCGACGGTGAGGCCATCGTCGCCAGGACCGAGTCGTCGAAGCCGACGATGGCGATGTCCTCCGGGACCCGGACACCGCGGCTCTGCAGGTACTGCATCGCGCCGACGGCGATGATGTCCGCCGCGGCGAACACCGCGTCCACGTCGGGGTGGCGCTCCAGCAGCTCGGCCATCGCCCGCGCGCCCGCGTCGATGGAGAAGCGGCTGTGCACCACCGCGTTGGTGGGCCGCTTGGCGTCACCCAGCGCGCGCCGCCAGCCGATCAGCCGGTCGATGCCCACCGCCATGTCGTCCGGTCCGGCGATGGTCCCGATCCGCGCCCGCCCGAGGGAGAGCAGGTGCCGGGCCGCGATCAGCCCGCCGGTCAGGTTGTCGGAGTCCACGTAGGGCACCGCCCCGCCCGCCAGCGGCCTGCCGACCAGCACCACCGGCAGCCCGGCGTCGACCAGCCGCCGGGGCAGCAGGTCGTTGCCGTGCAGGGAGACCACGATCGCGCCGTCGACGTGCCCGCTGCACAGGTAGTTCTCCAGCGTGTCGCGGTCGGAGTCGCCCTGGCTCATCAGCAGCACGAGCTGCTTGTGGCTGGTGCCCAGACCCGCGGACACCCCGCGCAGCACCCCGGCGAAGAACGGGTCGCCGAAGACCTGGTCGCCCTTCTCCGAGACCACCACGGCGATGGAGTCCGTGCGCCGGGTGACCAGGTTGCGCGCGGCCTGGTTGGGCACGTACCGCAGCGAGGTGATCGCCTCGGCCACCGCCTCCCTGGCCCGCTTGCTCACCCCCGGCAGGTCGTTGATCACCCGGGACACCGTGGACCGCGACACCCCGGCGGCCCTGGCCACTTCCTCCAGGGTCACCGAGACGCGGTCAAGCGCTTCGCTCATCGCTCGGCTTCTGGGAGGGTGTTGGCGCGCGCCAGCCGCGAGTACCAGTGCGCGCTGCGCTTGAGCGTGCGCACCTGGGTGGCGTAGTCCACGTGCACCAGCCCGAACCGGTGCGCGTAGCCCTGCGCCCACTCGAAGTTGTCCAGCAGCGACCAGTAGAAGTAGCCGCGCAGGTCCACCCCCGCCGCGATGGCCGCGTGGGCGGCGGCGACGTGGCTTTCCAGGTACGCCAGCCGCTCGGCGTCGTCCACCGCGCCGTCGACGAGCTCGTCGTCGTAGGCGGCGCCGTTCTCGTTGACGTACCAGGTCATCCCGGGGTACTCGCGGTCGGCGGCCACCAGGCACTCGGTCAGCCCGGCGGCGCGCACCTCCCAGCCCGACGCGGTGACCGGCAGGTCCCGCGGCGGGAACGAGACGGTCTCACTGCCCGGCCAGCCCAGGTCGGTCTTGCCGTCGGGGACCGCCGAGACGTGCCAGTCGCGGTAGAAGTTCACCCCGACGAAGTCCACCGGCGCGCTGATGACCGCCAGGTCGCCGTCGCGGATGTGCTCGGCGAGGCCGTAGTCGGCGACGTCCCGCAGCACGTCGGCCGGGTAGCGCCCGCGCAGCACCGGGTCGAGGAAGATCCGGTTCTGCAGCCCGTCGATGCGCCGCGCCGCGTCGCGGTCGGCCGCGGACGCGGGGTCCGCGGCCAGCACCGGGTACAGGTTGAGCGTGATGCCGGACTTCGCCTCGGGCGCGTGCTCGCGCAGCGCGGCCATCGCCATGCCGTGTCCCAGCAGGAGGTGGTGCGCCGCGGCGAGGGCGTCGCTGCCGCTGGTCCTGCCCGGCGCGTGGACCCCGTTGCCGTAGCCGAGGAACGCCGCGCACCACGGCTCGTTCAGCGTGCTCCACACCGGCACCCGGTCGCCGAGGCGGCGCGCGACCGACTCGGCGTAGTCGGCGAAGCGGTGGGCGGTGTCGCGCGCCGCCCAGCCGCCCAGGTCCTCAAGGTGCTGGGGGAGGTCCCAGTGGTACAGCGTGGCGCACGGGGTGATGCCCGCCGCCAGCAGCTCGTCCACCAGGCGCTCGTAGAAGTCCAGACCCCTGGCGTTCTCCGGGCCGCCGTCGGGCCGCACCCGCGGCCACGCCACGGAGAACCGGTAGGCGCCCAGGCCCAGCTCGCGCATCAGCGCGACGTCCTGCGGCATCCGCCGGTAGTGGTCGGCACCGGGGTCCCCGGTGTCGCCGCCGACGACCTTGCCCGGCGTCGCGCAGAAGGTGTCCCAGATGGACGGCGAGCGGCCGTCGGCGGTGGTGGAGCCCTCGACCTGGTAGGCGGCGGTGGCCGCGCCCCACAGGAAGCCGGGCGGGAACCGCAGGATCGCTGCGGCGGTGGCGGTCTGTACGGACACGGTCACCCCTTCACGGCGCCCTGCATGATGCCCGCCACGATCTGGCGGCCGAGCAGGACGAAGACGATGAGGACGGGAATGGTGGCCAGCGTGGTGCCCGCCAGCACGAGCGAGTAGTCGATGTAGTAGCCCGACTGCAGGCGCTCCAGGGCGAGCTGCACCGTGGGGTTGTCGGCGTTGAGCACGACCAGCGGCCACAGGAAGTCGTTCCAGGACGTCATGAACGTGAACATGCCCAGGAACGCCGCGGCGGGACGGACCGCGGGGACGCAGACGTGCCAGAACGTGCGGATCATCGAGCACCCGTCCACCCGGGCGGCCTCGATCAGCTCGTACGGGACGGCCTCCACCGTGTACTGCCGCATCCAGAACACGCCGATCGCGGTGACCAGGTTCGGCACGATGACCGCGTGCAGCTGCCCGGTCCAGCCGAACTCCGCCATCGCCATGTACAGCGGGATGATGCCCAGCTGCGTCGGCACGGCGAGGGTGGCCACCACGAACAGGAACAGCCCGTTGCGGCCCTTGAAGCGCAGCTTGGCGAAGGCGAACCCGGCCAGGGTGGAGAACAGCACCGTCGTGAAGGTGACCGTGCCCGCCACGATGAGGCTGTTGCCCAGCGACTTCCAGAACGGCACCGAGTCGAAGACCCTGGCGGCGTTGGAGAAGAAGTTCCCGCCCGGGAACAGCGGCGGGACCTTGTCGGTGAGGATCGAGGAGTCGCGGCTGGCGACCAGGAACTGCCAGTAGAACGGGAAGACCGAGCCCGCGACGAACGCCAGCAGCAGCCCGTAGGTCCAGAAACCGGCCCGGCCGCCGGAAGACCGGTTCTCGTTGCGCGCGCCACGGCGCAGCGCCCTGGTGGGCAGCGCGCGCGGAGGTGCCATCGTCATCGCTCGGACCCCGTTCCGGCCAGCCTGCGGGTCAGCAGGAAGTTGATCAGCGCGATCACGATGATGATCACGAACAGCACCCAGGCGATCGCCGAGGCGTAGCCGAAGTCCTGCTGTCCGAAGGCCGAGTCGTACATGTAGAGGGTCACCGTCTGGAACTGGTTGACGGCGCCGCCGTTGTTGGAGCCGGGCATCTCCGAGAACAGCTTGGGCTCGGTGAAGATCTGCAGGCCGCCGATGGTCGAGGTGACGACCACGAAGATCAGCGTCGGGCGCAGCAGCGGCAGCGTGATGCTGAAGAACCGGCGGATCGGCGAGGCGCCGTCGACGACGGCGGCCTCGTGCAGGTCCTTCGGGATCGCCTGCATCGCCGCGAGCACGATGAGGGCGTTGTAGCCCGTCCAGCGCCAGTTCACCATCACCGCGATGGCGACGTGGCTGGAGAAGCGGTCGGCCTGCCACTGGATCGGGTCGAAGCCCAGCGTCTCCAGGATCGAGTTGATCAGGCCGAACTGCGGCCCGAACAGGTTGGAGAAGATGATGCCCAGGGCGACCAGCGAGGCGACGTAGGGCAGCAGCACGCTGACCCGCCAGACGGTCGGCGCCCGCAGCCTCGTGTTCAGCATCGCCGCGATCAGGACCGCGATGATGATCTGCGGGATCGTCGAGAGCAGGAAGATGCTGAGGGTGTTGACCAGCACCTTCCAGAACTGCGCGTCCGCCATCAGGGTCGCGTAGTTGTCCAGCCCGATGAACTCCGGGCTGTCCTCGATGAGCTCCCACTCGAACAGGGAGACGTATCCCGTGTACAGCAGGGGGAACAGGCCCACGATGCCGAACACGATGAAGAACGGCGCCACGTAGAGGTAGGGCGAGTACTTGACGTCCCACTTGGACAGCTTGGCGCGCAGTCCGGGACGCGCCGGGAAGCCCGGCCCGCGCTGGGGGGCGCGGGCCGGGCCACCGGCCACAGGGGGTTCCCTGAGATCGGTTGACATGCGCTGCTACTTCGCGATCTTCTTCGAACCGTCGATCACCTTGGTCCAGCCATCGGCCGGGGAAGCGCCCTGCTCGACGGCCTGCAGGGCCGGGCTGGTCACCGTCTCCTGGATGCGGCCGTCGCCGGGGCCCTTGTACTGCGCCTGGCCGACCTTCTGCGCCTGCTTGGCGAACAGCTCGCCAACCTTGGTGTCGCCGAAGTAGTCGTTGGACATGGCCAGCAGCTCAGGCGAGGACAGCGCGGCCTTCTGGCTGGGGAAGTTGCCGGTCTTGGCGAACGCCTTGACCTGCTGCTCGGGAGCGGTCAGCCACGCGGCGAGCGCGGCGGCTTCCTTGGGGTGCTTGCTCTGGGTCGGGACGGCCAGGAACGAGCCGCCCCAGTTGCCGCCGCCGCCGGGGAAGGCATCGGTGACGGCCCACTTGCCCTTGTTCTCGGGACCGGCCTGCGCCTTGACCACGCCGAGCATCCACGACGGGCAGGTCTTGGTGGCGAACGCGCCGGTCTTGAAGCCGGAGTTCCACTCGTTGCTGAACGCGTTGAGCTTGGCCGACTGGCCACGCCCGGTCGCGGCGGTCACCTTGTCCCAGTTCGCCCTGATCTCGGTGTTGGACTCGATGACCAGCTGGTCGGACTTGTCGAAGAAGCCGACCGGGAGCTGGTTGTGCATCGCGTTGAAGATCTGCGCGCTGGAGTCGTACCAGGCGGCCTCACTGCCCGCGATGAACTTGTCGCCCGCCTCGAAGAAGGCGTCCCACGACTCGAACAGCGCCTTGACGCCCTCGGGGTCGCTGGGCAGGCCCGCGGCCTTGAGGAGGTCCGCGCGGTAGCACATCGCCAGCGGGCCGACGTCGGTGCCGTAGCCGATGAGCTTGCCGTCCTTGGTCGTCGCCTGCTGGGCCTTCCAGTCCAGCCAGCGGTCCGCCTTGACGTCGGCCGGGCCGATCTCCAGGAGGTTGTTGAACAGGCTCGACTTCGCCAGCACGTCGGAGAGGTGGCCCTCCTCGATCGCGACGACGTCCTCAAGGCCGGAACCCGCGCCCAGCTTGGTGAACAGCTGCTGGTGGTACGGGCCGCCCTGGCCGGTCTTGTTGTGCTTGATCTTGACGTTCGGGTTCGCGGCCTCGTACTCCTTCAGGAGGTCCTCGTACCCGAACTCGGTGAAGGTCCCGATGGTCAGCTCGATCGGGCCGCTGGGGGTGTCGCTGGCCCCAGGCTCATCGCTGGAGCCGCAAGCGGCCAGGCCGCCCGTGAGCGTTGCCGCGGCACTGAGGGCCAGTGCCCTCCGGAACAGTTGACGCACAGCTACCCCTATGGGTTGGCGCCGGTGCCTGTGCGAGGTCACCAGTGCGAGACTTCCTGGGAGCGCTCCCAGCTGGGTTGCGAGAAGTGTGCTCGGGGCCACAAACCCATGTCAAGACACCGGTGCGTAACGTTTCGGGCTCGTTGGGTGCCGTTTTGGCCCATTACGACCGGCGCTATCTGCGAAAACAGTGCACAGAGCGCGACCGACCGGCAGTTCGGGGTCGCCGCTTCGTAACCATCGTGACGTTTGGTCGCCATGTGGGTCTTTACAGCTCGGTTTTCTCGTGGTTACCCTAGGTCTGGGAGCGCTCCCAGAGAGCGAACCCCGCGAACGAGCCCGTCCGAGGCGGTGTCGTCCCGCCCCGCCTCGGACGGGCGCCCAACCCCCTGGTCCCGACCGGCGGTCCCCCGGTCGGCCGACGGGTGGCGGTAGTCGCTCCTACCGCCACCCGCCGGAGCACTGCTGCGAACGCCGAACCCGCCGCCACCATGCGCCCGCGCCGGTGTCCGGCAGAGGAACCAGCCGCTCGCTCGACTGGACCACGGCGACGGCGAAACGCTCAGATTTGGTGCTCTACAAAGGAATCTGCTCTGTTCGAGTGAACCAGTGGATGTGGTGAGACGCATCCGGCCCCGCCGCGATTGTCCGACCAGAGTCGGATGATCTTCCGGAGGGACACATGCGCGAATCAACCCTGGCCTTGCTGGTCTGCCCGTCCTGCAGAGGAGGGCTGGACGCGCGGGACCGCAGCGCGCCCGACGCGGTGGCCGCGGGCGAGGTGATGGACGGCGAGCTGGTGTGCCGGGACTGTGCCGCGGCCTACCCGGTGGCGGCGGGGCTGGTCCAGTTCGCCGCGGCGGAGGGCCGCGCGAGCCACGTGGCCGCCAGCTTCGGCTTCGAGTGGCAGACCTTCCACGACGGCGGTTTCGAGCAGGACACCGTCTTCGGGCGCACCATCGATGAGGACCTGGAGCAGTTCCACACGGTCTTCGGCGTCGACGGCGGTTCCCTGGCGGGCCGGGTGATCGTGGACGCCGGGTGCGGCAGCGGCAAGCTCAGCGTGGCCATCGCCAGGGCGCACCCGGAGGCGACGGTCATCGCCGTCGACCTCAACCCGGCCATCGTCGAGGTGCTCAAGTCGGCCGAGGACGTGCCGAACCTGCACGTGGTCCAGGCGAGCGTGTTCGCGCTGCCGCTGGCCGAGGTGGACATGCTGTGGTGCAACGGGGTCATCCACCACACCGGCGACACCCGGGGCGCCTTCGCCTCGCTGGCGCGGACCGTGCGGGTGGGCGGCGAGCTGTTCGTGTGGGTGTACCAGCGCAAGCTGAGCCCGCTGGTGATGGTGCGCGACCTCTTGCGGCCCCTGGGGCTGCACTCGTGGAAGCACGCCACGGTGTACCGGATCTCGCGGCTGCTGTCGCTGCCGACGCTGGGCGCGGTCAAGGTGCTCAACGCGGTCGCGACCCTGCCCGGCGTGCGGTCGCTGGTCGCGCGCAGCACCCACGGCCGCATCCTCACCCGCCGCAGGCACTACGACGAGCTGGCCCTCACCTGGTTCGACGTGCTCTCCCCGCGCCACCGCGACACCTACACGGCCGCGGAGATCGGGCAGTGGTTCACCGAGAGCGGCTACGACGTGGTCCGCGAGTACTGGTGGCCGGTGGGGGTCACCGGCAGGCGACGCTGATTGTCGTACCCCCGCGTTAGGTTTCCGGCGCACGTATCGCGCGCTGAGGGGACCACGGGTGGAGCACAGTCAGAAGGCCAAGGCGTTCCGGGCACTGCACGCCGAGGGGGTGCTGGTGCTGCCCAACGCCTGGGACGCGGGCAGCGCCGCGGTGATCGCCGCCGCGGGGGCCAAGGCGGTCGCCACCAGCAGTGGCGGGGTGTCCTGGGCCGCGGGCCGCCCGGACGGCCAGGGGCTCACCCGCGCGGAGATGGCCGGGCTGGTCGCCCGGATCGCCGAGGCCGTCGACGTCCCGGTGACCGCCGACGTCGAGGGGGCTACGGCCCCGCGCCCGCCGACGTGGCCGCCACCGTCGACGCGGTGGTCGGCGCGGGCGCGGTGGGGGTGAACCTGGAGGACTCCCGGGGCTACGGCGTGCCGCTGTTCAGCCCGCACGAGCAGGCCGAGCGGCTGCGCGCTGCCCGGTCGGCGTCGGCGGAGGTGGTGATCAACGCGCGCACCGACGTGTTCCTGTTCCAGGTCGGCGCGCCGGAGAGCCGCTTCGACGCCGTCGTCGAGCGGGCGCGGGTCTACGCCGACGCGGGCGCGGACTGCTTGTTCGTGCCCGGCCTGGCCGACCTGCGGGTCCTGGCCGCCCTGGTCGACGCGGTGCCGCTGCCGGTCAACGCGATGGCCGGGCCGGGCGCGCCCCCGGTGGCGGACCTGGCCGCGGCCGGGGTGCGCCGGGTGAGCCTGGGCACCTCGGTGGCGGAGGCCGCCTACGCCGTGGCGCACCGGGCCACCGTCGAGGCCCTGGGCTCGGGCACCTACGGCGCCTTAACCGACGCACTGGACTACGGGACGCTCAACGGCCTGTTCAAGCGCTAGGACCTGTCATACCCCGATCGCGACAGCCGGGCCGGATCGGCCGCTGGCGGCACCGCCGCAGAACCCGAGTACGACCCGGTACGAGGGTCCTGCGCCTGCGCCGTCAGCGACCGATCCGATCCCGACTCTCACCGACCGGGGTTTGAGGACAGGCAGCTTGGCCGCACCAGGAAGATCCGCTCCCGGTGCGGCCAAGCCGTCATGCCCCGGTCACCACCGGTACGCCGTCGTGGAGCGGTCGGCGAAGCGGTAGATGATGTAGCCGCCCTCGAAGTTGCCGCGCCGCCCGCCGGTGACGGCGAACTCGCCGCTGGTCGGGTAGCGCAGGAACGAGCGTTCCCAGCCGAGGTCCCGCCAGCGGGCGCGGATGGAGCCGTACACCTCGTGCGCGCCGGTGGCCGGTGTCCAGTAGATGGAGCCGCCTTCGAAGTGGTTGTAGCGGCCGATCCCGTCGGCGGTGCCGCGCTCCCCGGTGGTGGGGTAGCGCAGCACGGAGCTCTCCCAGCCCATGTCGCGCCAGCGGGCGCGGATGGAGCCGTAGACCTCCTGCGCGCCGGTGCCCGGTGTCCAGTAGATGGAGCCGCCCTGGAAGTGGTTGTAGCGGCCGACGCGGTCGGCCGTGGCCGTCTCGGAGGTGATCGGGTAGCGCAGCACGGAGCTCTCGGCGCCCACGGCCCGCCAGCGGGTGCGGATCTGGCCGTGGATCAGCCGGGCGTCGGTCTCCCGTGACCACACGATCGAGCGACCGCCGGTGAAGTCGTTGTAGCGGCCTGCCCCGGTGGCCTGCTCGTCGGTGACGGGCAGCCCGTAGCCGAGGTGCCCGCCCGCGGCCAGGTAGGCCCGCAGGATCAGCCCGTGCACCTCGCGGACGCCGGTCGCGGGGCTCCAGTACACCCGCCCGCCGGTGAACTCCCGCCAGCGCACGGTGGTGTCGCCCTGCTCGACGGCCGTGGGCGCGCCCAGCAGCGCGCGCAGCGCCGGGTCGGCGGCGACGCGCAGGTCGATCGGGGTCAGGTAGGACGCCTGGTAGGCGACGTCGGCGTCCGGCATGACCAGCTCGCGCACCCGCGGCGCGCCGTCGGCCCAGCCGCCGAAGGTCGCGACGCCGTCGCGCGCGGTCTCCGGGGCGATGACCGCGATGCGCTGGCCGACGGTGAACAGCTCCGAGGTGGACTGCTGGTCGCCGAGGGTGAAGTCGGCCGGGGTCGGGCTGTGGATGCTCAGCCGCCGCTGGCGGGGCAGCGCGGTGAAGGTGGCGCGGGCGCGGGCGCCGAGGCTGTCGGTGGCGGTCGCGGTGATCTCCAGGCGGGAGTCGCCGGGGTGGCCGTCGAAGGTCATGGCGAAGTCCGGTCCGCTCTGCCGGACGCCCTGGTGGGAGTGGCAGTCCTGGCCCCGGCAGTGGACCAGGTCGGTGGTCCACTCGACGGCCACCGCGCCGTCCTCGGGGTCGGTGGCCCCGGCGCTCGCGGTGATCACCTCGCCGACGCCGAAGCGCTGGTCCGGGTTCGGCGGGGTGAGGGACAGGGCGGGGGTGTGGTTGCGGGGGTGGACGGTCGCGGTGGCCGTCGCGGTCGCGCCGAGGGGGTCGGTGACGGTGAGGGTGACCGGGAAGCTCGGGCCGGCGGGGTAGGTGTGGCTGGGGGTGGCGCCGGTGCCGGTGGTGCCGTCGCCGAAGTCCCAGGCGTAGGTGAGCGGCTCGCCGTCGGGGTCGGTGGAGCCGGTGGCGTCGAAGGCGACCGTGCCGGTGGCCGGGTCGGTGGTCGTGGCGAGGTCGGCGGTGGGCGGGCGGTTGCCGGGCTGGTAGACGATCCGGCGCAGGTTGCCGGTGGCGATGTCGGCGTAGACGATGTCGCCGCTGACCGGCGCCGCCTTGATCGCGACGGGCGCGCCCACGGTGGCGCCCCAGCCCTGCGGGGCGGTGATGGCCCGGCCCGCGGAGTCGAACCGCATCGTCCAGATGAGCCCGGAGGTGTAGTCGCCGAAGAAGTAGCGGCCCGCGTACTCCGGCGGGTAGTTCGCCCCGGTGTAGACCGCGCCGCCGGTCACGCTGGACCCGAGCTTCGCGGCGTGGCTGTAGGCGTGCTGCGGGGTGACGGTGGAGCGGTTGGCGCAGCCGGGCAGGTCGCGGTAGCCCGCGGTGGTGGCCGAGCCCTCCCAGCACGGCCAGCCGTAGTCACCGCCGGGGGTGAGGTGGTTGACCTCCTCCCAGACGTTCCAGCCGACGTCGCCGACCACCGGGGTGCCGGTCACCGGGTCGAGGCCGAACCGGAACGGGCTGCGGAAGCCCGAGGCGTACACCAGGCTGCGGGGGGCTCGCGGGTCGGCGGGGTCGTAGTACGGGTTGTCGGGCAGGCCGCTGCCGTCCGGGGTCAGGCGCAGGACCTTGCCGTGCAGGTCGTCGCGGCTGCCCGCGCGCAGGGCCCGCTGGTCGACGAACCGGAAGTCGGAGCTGTCGCCGACGCTGAGCCAGATGGCGTCCGGGGTCACGACGATGCCGGTCATGCCGTGCACGTCGGAGTCGGCGGAGGTCTCCACGATGGTGTGCTCGTCGTCCAGGCCGCTCGGCTCACCGCTGGCGTCGAGTCGCACCGTCCACCGGCTCAGCCGCAGCACCCCGTACCGCCCCGCGTCGGCCGCCGTGCTGGGAACGCTGCGGGCGGTGTAGAGGTGGCGGCTGCTCGCGTAGTCCGCCGCCACCCCGACCCCGACCAGCCCCAGGTCCTGCTCGGCACGCACCCCGAGCGTCCCCAACAGCCGCGGCACACCGCCGTTCGGCACCCACACGACCCGCCCGTACTTGCCCACCGCCACCACCGAGGCGTCCGGCAGGTAGGCGAAGTCGGTGACCAGGTCCCCCCGCTGCGCCAACCCCGTCGGCGTGTCGCGCAGCAGGAACCCCCCAGGCACCGCAGGCGCCGCGTCCGCCCCCGGCAACACGACGACCAGACTGGCCGCCACCCCCACGACAAGAGCACCCATTAAAAGTCTTCCAGCCACTGTCCCCCCAGCCCTTCCACAATCCCTACACCCCAGATATCGCCCCCTAACCGAGAAGCGTTGCGACCACCGCCATACAGTCACGGCCCGTGTCTTCACGGTCGCGCGCTGGGGTCACACGCTGGGAAGATGTCGATGTCGGGAGGGGTCTGATGGCCAGGGCCGTGGTGCTCAGGGAGTTCGGGAGTCCGCTGGAGGTGCGGGAGTACCCGGTGCCTGCCGCGTCGCCGGGTGGGATGGTGGTGGCCACGCGGTATGGCGGGATCTGTGGGACGGACCTGCACCTGCGGGAGGGGCGGCTGCCGGTGCCGGTGCCGTTGGTGCTCGGGCACGAGGGGCTTGGGGTGGTGCACGAGTCGCGGATGGGTGGGTTCGCGGGTGGGGAGGTGGTGATGTGGGCGTCGTCGATTGCCTGTGGGGGGTGTGAGGCGTGTGTGCGCTACCGGGAGCCGACGTTGTGTGGGGATCGGCGGACGTATGGGGTGAACCGGTCGGTTGCGGATGGGGAGCCGTTGTCGGGGGCGTGGGCGGACTACATCTGCCTGCGGCCGGGGACGACGGTGGTGCGGCTGCCCGACGGGGTGGAGCCGGTGGCGGCGATGTCGCTGGCGTGCGCCGGGCCGACGATGGTGCACGCGCTGGGCGAGCGGCGGCCGGTGCGGGTGGGGGAGACGGTGATCGTGCAGGGGGCCGGGCCGGTGGGGCTGGCGGCGGCGGCCCTGGCGCAGCTGTCGGGCGCGGGGAAGGTGACCATCGTGGGTGGTCCGCCCGCGCGGCTGGAGTTGGCGCGGGAGCTGGGGATCGGGGACGAGTGGGTGGACGTCGGCGCCGAGGTGGGCGAGGCCGACCTGGTGATCGAGTGCGCGGGGGTGCCGCAGGCGGTCGCGCAGGGGGTGCGGATGGTGCGCCGGGGCGGCGCGTACCTGGTCGTCGGCCAGTACACCGACGCGGGGGACGCGCTGATCAACCCGCACCAGATCGTGCGCAGGCAGCTGTCGGTGTTCGGGTCATGGGCGTTCAGCGGGGCGCACCTGGCCGAGTACGTGCGCCTGCTGCCCGCCCTCACCGCGCGGTTCGACCTCGCGCGGCTGGTGACCGCCTACCCGCTGGACGAGCACGCCGCCGCGCTCGACGACGTCGCCGCCGGGCGGGTGCTCAAGGCCGTGCTCACGCCCTGAGCCCGAGGCGGCGCAGCTCCCAGCCCGCGAGGACGGCGGCGGTGTCCGGGTCGCGCCAGTCGGGGGTGCGCAGGCGGGCCAGCCGGGACAGCGGCTGGGTGTGCAGGGCACGCATGGCGAGCAGGTCCAGGCCGGCGGGGCCCTGCGCGCGCAGCCGGGCGGCGGCGGTGGCGTCGCGGGCGAAGCGGACGCGCCGGGGCAGCCAGACGAGCGCCAGCGCGAGGGCGGGCACGGCGATCAGCGCCACGGTGAGCCAGAACGCCAGCGTCGTCACCGCGTCGACCTGCCAGCGGCCCGCGTCGGCCAGGCTGGTGCCCGCCGCGGTCCCGGTGCCGAGCGCGGACGCCAGGTCGTCGCCCACCAGCGGCACGCCGCGGGCGGTGTCGGCGGCGGAGGTGAACGCGCCGCCGATGGCGTTGCCCGCGGTGGTGAGCCCCTCCCCGGGGGCGCGCAGCAGCAGCACGCCATCGCGGACCGCCATCGCCACCCAGACCGCCAGCAGCAGGAACGCCAGCGCGGCGAGGTCCGCGACGAACTGGCCTAATCGGCGAACAGGGGTTTCGGCGTAAAGCCTCATGCGCGGCTACGTACCACCGCGCCCAGTCGATCAACCCCGGCCCGCCGCGGACCTCGCCCGGGTCAGAGCTGCTGGGCCGCCCGCACGTCGGCGAGCACGGCGCCGCACTTGCCCGCGGCGTCCGCCATGGACTCAAAGGAGACCCGGTGGCTCTCCTTGGTCGCGACGAAGCTGAAGGTGTGCGTCTCCCAGCCCCGGATGGGGTCGACCCGCGCGCCCTGGCCGCGGCCGTCGAGCCGGATGCGGAAGGGCACGTTCTCCTCCTGCGCGCAGGAGGGGTGCATCGACAGCGTCGTGTCGAAGGTGACCTTGATCCGGGCGCCCGGCGCCAGGTTGGGGAGGACCTGCCCCAGACCGCCCTGCGTGTGGTGCCCGTTCAGGTCGACGCACTGCATCTCGTCCTCCCGGCCGCACAGGACGGCCGAGTAGACGTCGACCCCGCCCTTGATCAGCTCCCAGCGCAGCCTCTCCTCGTTTTCCGGGTTGTTGTAGAAGGTCGTGTAGTTGCCCGCCACGTACGGGTCCTCGAAGTTCCCGTTGACGACGGCGACCTCGCGGTCCAGCTCGGCGGCCGCGGGCGGGGCGGTCGCGGCCATCGCCGCGAAGGCCGTCGCGCACACCGTCAGCGCCAAGCCCCTACCCCGCCGAGTCTTCAGCTTGTCCTTCACAGAACGTCCCTTCCCGGAGCACCGACCACCACACGATGCCCCGCCCCCGGCCGCCCCACCCGCCGTGCACCCCCATCGGGTGATTCGCCGGCAAATGGCAAGGGTTTACCTCTCCGGTGGTCTCGACTTGGTTGGAGGGAGCCCACGGAGAGGTTCCCCATGATCAGGAAACTGGCGTGCGTCCTCGTGGCCGTCACCCTGGCCGCTCCGCCACCCGCGGGGGCCGTGTCCGAGGCGGGGCCGGACACCGAGTACGTCGGGGCCATCACCCTGATCACCGGCGACCACGTCACCGTGCGGCGGGTGGGGGACCGGCTGGCCCCCGCGGTCTCGCCCGCGCCCGGCCGCGAGGCCGTGCACTTCGCCACCGTCGGCGACCGCGACCGGCTGCACGTCGTCCCCTCCGACGCCTGGCCCCGCGTCAACGCGGGCACCCTCGACCGCAGGCTCTTCGACGTCGCCACCCTCCTGCGCGAGGGCTACGGCGACGACCGCCGCGCCGACCTCCCGCTGATCACCGGCTCCTCTTTGGACTCCGAAACCCGGCCGAAGGCCGCCCTGGCGAGCACGTGGGCACACCAGGACGCGCCGGTGTGGCTCGACGGCCTGCGCAGGCCGAGCCTGGACGGCACCGCCACCCAGATCGGCGCCCCCTCCGCCTGGAAGTCCGGCCACACCGGCAAAGGCGTCACCGTCGCCGTCCTCGACACCGGCGTCGACCACACCCACCCGGACCTGCGCGACCGGATCGCGGGCAGCCGCAACTTCACCACCGAGCCGTCCACTCGGGACACCGACGGCCACGGCACGCACGTCGCGGCCACCATCGCGGGCACCGGGCGCGCCTCCGGCGGCCGGTACAAGGGCATCGCCCCGGACGCGCGGCTGCTGGTCGGCAAGGTCTGCCACGCCGGCGGCTGCCCGGAGTCGGCCATCCTCCAGGGAATGCGGTGGGCGGCGGAGCAGGGCGCCACCGTCGTCAACCTGAGCCTCGGCGGCCCCGACGCCGCGGGCAGCGACCCGCTCGAACTCGCCGTCGACCAGCTCAGCGCCCGGCACGGCACGCTGTTCGTCGTCGCCGCGGGCAACGATGGCGGTTACGGCGCCGAGACCGTCTCCTCCCCGGCCTCGGCGGACGCGGCCCTGGCCGTCGGCGCGGTGGACCGCGAGGACGGCATCGCGGGCTTCTCCGCCCGCGGCCCCCGGGTGCGCGACGCCGCGATCAAGCCCGAGATCGTCGCCCCCGGCGTGGACGTCGTCGCCGCCCGCTCCCGCCACGCGTTCGGCGAGGGCCGCCACACCGCGCTCAGCGGCACCTCGATGGCCACCCCGCACGTCGCGGGCGCCGCGGCCGTCCTCGCCCAGCGCCACCCCGGGTGGAGCGGCGCCCGGCTCAAGGCCGCCCTCATGGGGTCGGCGCGCCCGCTGCCCGAGGCCGCCGTCTTCGAGCAGGGCGCGGGCCGGGTGGACATCGCCCACGCCCTGGGCCAGACCGTCACCGCCGACCCGCCTGCCCTGTCCTTCGGCCGCACCCCGCACGACGACGACACCCCGGTGACCCGCGCCCTGACCTACCACAACACCACCGCGGCCGAGGTCGAGCTGGGCCTCACCGCCAGCGGCCCTTTCACGGTCAGCGCCGCGGCCGTCACCCTGCCCGCCAACGGAAAGGCGTCGGTCGAGGTGACCGCGACCGCTGGGGTCGGCGCCCTGAGCGGCGCCATCACCGCCCGCTTCGCAGGCCGCGTGATGAGCACCCCGCTGGCCATCGACCGCGAGCCCGAGAGCTACGACCTGACCATCCGCGCGATCGACCGCGCCGGCGCGCCGACCGACGCCAACTTCGCGTTCCTGTTCGGCGGCGCGGAATCGCGCTACCGGCCCATCCCCACCATCGGCGGCACCGGCACGGTGCGCGTCCGCCGCGGCACCTACCACGTCGACGGCGTCATCGGCACCCCGCGCGGGGACGGCACCGCCGACTCGCACAAGGTCGTGCACCCGGTCGTGGAGGTCACCGGGGACACCACCGTCACCCTCGACGCCGCCGCGGCCCGCCCGATCACCGTCGACTTCGCGGCCCGCGGCGTCACCCCCGAGGCCGTCGGCGCGGGCTACAGCCGCAGCGAGGAGAGCAGGCTGCTGCTCACCGGGGTCCTCGGCGACACCTTCGACCGCATCCACCTCGGCCAGGTCGGCCCGCCGGTGGACACCATCACCGCCAACGTCGGCGGCGCGTGGACGGCGCCGGGGCAGCGCGCCTACCACCTCGCCTGGTTCGACTACGGCCACGTCCCGACCGGCTTCACCCGGCGGGTCGAGGACGCCGGACTCGCCCAGGTCGTGTCCACCTACCGACGCCAGGACTCCCGGCACCGCGGCGCCAAGCTGTGGATCGCCAGGGAGCCCCGCTTCCACGAGGCCATCGGCTTCGGCCTCCCGTTCGCCCTGCCTGCCACCCGCACCGAGTACCACAACACCGACGGGCTGACGTGGTCCGCCGAGTTCCACCACAACCGCGGGCAGAGCGCCGAGCACATCGTCATCGGCGGGCCGGTCGACCACCAGCCCGGTCTGTCCTATGCGGACAGCTGGAACACCGCGGTCTTCGGCCCCTCCTTGGCGGGCGGTGACTGGGCGTCCCGGTTCGGCGACACCTTGAGCGTCAACATCCCCCTGTTCAGCGATTCCGCGGACGACCGCTTCGGACTGTCCACACTCGACTACGGCCGCACCGTCCTCTACCAGGACGGCGTCAAAGCGGGCGAGACGAGGCAGCCCGGCCAGGGCTCGTTCGACGTCCAGGAGGAACCGGCCCGCTACCACCTGGCGACCACCGCCACCCGGAGCGCCGCCTACGCCACCCTCGTCACCGCCACCTGGACCTTCACCTCCCAGCGCCCCCAAGGCGGCCCCAAGCCCCTGGACAAGGAGGGCGCCGGTCTGCCCATCAGCGCGATCCGCTTCGCGCCGCGGGACCTCGACGCCCGCAACCGGATCACCGCGGACACCGCGACCGTGGCGATCACCGTGCAGCCCAACAGCGGCTCCGAGCCCAGCCCCACCGCCGCCCTCACCGCCGAGGCGTCCTTCGACGACGGGCGCACCTGGCACCCGCTGGCCGTCACCCGCACCGGCGAGCACACCGCCACGGCCACGGTCCACCACCCGGCGGGCGCCGAGCACGTCTCCCTGCGCGCGAGCACCACCGACCAGCGCGGCAGCGAGGCCGAGCTGACCGTGCTGCGCGCCTACGGGCGCTGAGTCACAGCTCGCTGGTGAACGTGATGCTCAGCCCGTCCTCGGGCGTGACGACGACGCGGCCGTAGGCGTAGAACGACTGCCTGCGCTCGCCCCCGTCGTGCCCGGTGTGGGCGAGGCGCCCGTTCTCCGCGCGCAGGCGGAGGCTGGGCTCGATGTCGCCGTCGGCCCGGTAGTCGACCTGGTAGTGGGCGATGGACCGCAGATCCGGCTGCCGGAGCAGGCGGACGCCCTCGTCGGCGTAGGCGTAGACGTCGGGCGGGCAGCCGGGGGGCGCCTTGGGCGCGTCGGCGAAGCACGCGGTGATGTGCTCGGCGAGGCGGGTGGCCACCGTGCTGGTGAGTTCCGGGGTCGCTTGGTAGGAGACCACGGCGTCGGTCAGGTTCGCGGTGTCCGCGGGCCGCTCACCGGAGCCGATCCGGTTCACGGTGACCGTCTTCTGCGCCGCCCTCAGGTACCGCGACTCCAGGCCCCGCAGCTCGTAGACCCCGGGGTAGACGAAGAACCGGCGCTCGGGGAAGCCCTGCGGGCGGGGACCGCTGACCGGGACCACCACCCCGCCCAGCGTCGCGGTGTCGAAGGCGGGCTCGTTGGTCTGCACCCGCATGGCGACGAGCAGCGGGTCCAGTACCCGCCAGGTGTCGACCAGCCCGGTGTCCGCTCGCTGCGCGCGCAGCACGGCGGAGTGGCGCGAGGACGCCAGGGCGTAGTCGACGCGGACCTCGACGATGTCCTCGGCCAGGTCCGCGTCGTGTTCCAGGGACACCCGCTCGATCACGACGCGCGCCTGCGCCGAGGCGAGAGCGGCCCCGGCCAGCGCGGGATCGACCCCGTCGGCGTACGTCGCCGGGTCGACGGCGGCGTGCGCGGCGGCGGCGTCGCCCCGGGCGATGGCCTCGACGTAGGCCCGCACGGCCGCCAGCGGCGCGTCCCGGTTCCGGTTGCCCACGACGACCACTGCGGCCACGCCCACGACCAGCAGCAGCACGAGCACCAGAGCGCCGATCAGCGCGAGCCCGCGGCGGTTTCCCCGCCCGCCCTCCGTCGACCCACTGCCCACGTCTCCTCCTCACCTCACCACGCGGCCCTCCGAGGACGACGTGTCGCCAGGGGTTCCCGCCCTGATCAGAACGAGGTGGGCACCCAGGGGTTGCGCTGGGCGAAGATCGTCCCCCGGACGACGAGTTCCTTGTAGAGCGCCGCGGGCCGCCCGGTGAGCACCCGCTCCCTTGGCGAGTCGTCCCCGCGCACGAACTGGACGAGGGCGTCGTCGCGGCCCAGGCTGACGCACTGGTTGACGTAGCGGAACCGCAGCCGCCGGGGCTCCCGCCCGGCCAGCCGGTCGGCGATCGCCCTGGCCGCGTGCTGACCGGTCGGCAGGCTCGTCGCGCAGGCCATGCGCAGCTCCTGCCCGCCCGGCATCCGGGCCGCGGCGGCGTCGCCGACGCCGTAGACGTCCGGGTGGGACACCGACCGCAGGGTGTCGTCGACGACCACCCGGCCCGCGGCGTCGACCTCGATGCCCGCGTCCCGGGCCAGGGTGGGCACCCGGAAGCCGACCGTCCACACCGCCGCGTCCGCGCCGACGTGCCCGCCGTCGGCCAGCGACAGCCCGTCCGCGCGCACCTCCGCCACCCGGACCCCCTCGCGCCACTCGACGCCGAGGCGGGTCAGCACCCGCTCCACGTGGCCGCGGCCCTTGGCGGAGAGCCCGGCGCCCAGGCGGTCGGTGAGCAGCAAGACCTTCACCTCCGGCCGGGCCAGTTCGGCCGCCGCCTCGATGCCGGTCAGGCCCCCGCCGACGACCACGGCCGTGCCGCCGCCCGCCAGCCGGTCCCGCAGCCGGACCGCGTCGTCGGCCGAGCCCACGTCATAGGCGTGCTCGGCCGCGCCCGGCGCCGACAGGTCCCCGCGGCTGCCCAGGGCGTAGACGAGCGTGTCGTAGGCGAGCTCGCGGCCGTCGGCCAGCCGTACGGCCCGCGCCCCGGCATCGATGCCCACGACCTCGCCGACCACCAGCGAGACCCCCTTGAGCAGGCCCGAGAGCGGCCGGACGGGCAGCACCTGGCCCGCGGCGAGCTGGTGCAGCCGCACCCGCTCGACGAAGGTGTCCCGCTCGTTGACCAGGACCACCCGCTCCCCAGTGCGGCGCGCGGTCGCGTTAGCCGCCAACAGGCCCGCGTACCCGGCCCCAAGAACCACGATCATCGTCGTCTCCTTCCGTCTGGCAGGAGGACTACGGCGCGCGCGGAAATGTGACAGCAACCCGCAGTGACCCCGACCACCCGGGACCCCGACCACCCGGGACCCCGACCACCCGGGACCCCGACCACCCGGGACCCCGACCACCCGGGACCCCGACCACCCGGGACCCCGACCACGCCGGGGAAGGCTCAGGCGGTGGAGCCCGCCGGGCGCGGCTCGGCCTCGACCAGGTTCCCGGGCAGGCGCAGCCCGGAGTGCAGGGGCACCAGCTCCGACTGCAGCACCATGGCCGCCGCGCCGATCGCCGAGGCCGTGGCCGCCGAGGCGGACAGCCGCACCCGCACCGAGTGGTTGGCCCGGGAGAAGAACGCCCGGTCCAGCTCCTCCTGCAGGATCGGCATGTAGATCGCGCCCGCGATGGCGAAGCTCGGACCGGTCAGGACCACGACCTCGAGGTCCATGATGTTGGCCAGCGTCCGGGTGGCCACCGCCAGGTAGCGCGCCGAGCGCTGCAGCAGGGCCACGGCCGCGGGCTCGCCCTTGCGGGCCGCGCGGCTCACCTTGGCGAAGTCGGCGGCCACCGCCGCGGTGCGGGGGCCGCGCCCGGTCAGCCCGGCGGCCTTGGCCAGCGCCTTGTCCGCGCGCGCCGCGGCGACCACGGCGGTGGGCCCGGCCAGCGCCTCGAGGCAGCCGCGGGCCCCGCACCAGCACTGCGGTCCCTCGGGGTCCAGGCAGATGTGCCCGACCTCGCCCGCGTTCCCGCTGGCGCCGCGGTAGGCGATGCCGTTGACCAGCAGGCCAGCGCCGATGCCGGTGCCCATGTAGAGCGCGGCCATCGTGGCGGCGTTGTCGACCCCGCCGGACCAGTGCTCGCCGAGCGCGGCGGCGGTGGCGTCGTTGTCCAGCAGGACGGGCAGCCCCGTGGCGTCGCCGAGGGCGCTGTCCAGCGGGAAGTCGCTCCACTGGCGCATCGACGGCGGCGGCAGCGCCATGCCGGTGGTGGTGCTGAGCGGGCCGGGGGAGACCAGGCCGAGGCCGAGCACCCGGTCGCGCTCGATGCCCACGCTGCCCACCAGCGCGGCGACCTCGCCGGTCATCCTGGCGACGACGTCGGCGGGCTTGGCCGTGCCCGCCCCCGGCCGGGAGATGCGCCCGACGACGGCTCCGCCGAGGTTGGTCAGCACGTAGGTGATGCCCGCGTGGTCGAGGTGCACGCCGATGGCGTAGCGGGCCGAGTGGTCGAGCTGCAGCAGCACCCGGCGCTTGCCGCCGGTGGACTCCGCGCGGCCGGTCTCGATGACCAGGCCGTCCTCGATGAGGCCCCGGACCACGGTGGAGATGGTGGCCCCGGTCAGGCCCGTCGCGTTGATGAGGCCGACCCGGCTGATGGTGCCCGCGGCGCGGATGACGTCGAGCACCGCTGCCTTGCTGCTCGCGTGGGGCGTCGTTCGAGCCGGTCCGCTCATGGCCATCTCCCGCTTACTTCCTTCGGTTGGCTAAGTCTAACAGCGATCATCGTCCGTCCCGGTTGTTAACGTCAGGTATTGACTTCATTTCTTCAGTGACTTAACAATGTCTCATCTCGATGCAGAGGTGACCGGCGGCATAGCCGGGGCCGCCGCCAAGGAAGGACCTGCCATGCAGTTGAAGGTCAGGCGCCGCACAGGGCGCATCGCCGTGGCCGGGCTCGCCGTGCTGGCCGTCACGGCGGCGGGGTGCGGGTCGTCGGACAGCGGCTCGCCCGGCGCCGCCGACGCCACCCTGGTGGTCTACACAGGACAGGCCGGCGACTACCAGATCAACTTCAACCCGTACTCGCCCACCGTGATCGAGGGCCTGGGCACGATCTACGAGCCGCTGTTCTTCTACAACCAGCTCGGCAAGGGCGAACCCACCCCGCGCCTGGGCACCGCCTACTCCTGGAACGACGACGGCACGGTCCTGACCATCACCCTGCGGGACGACGCCACCTGGTCCGACGGCACGAAGTTCACCGCCAAGGACGTCGTGTTCACCCTGGACATGGTCACCAAGAACCCGACCATGAACGGCACCGGCTACAACGGCAAGGCCGAGGCGGTCGGCGACACCGAGGTCAAGATCACCTTCCCGGAGGCGGCCTACGCCCAGGGCCCGCAGGTCCTCGGCCGCGCGTGGATCGTCCCCGAGCACGTGTGGTCGAAGCTCGCCGACCCGGCCAACGACGTCATCGCCCAGCCGATGGGGACCGGCCCCTTCCTCCTCGACGAGTTCAAGGGCCAGGCGTTCACCCTCAAGTCCAACCCCGGCTACTGGGAGGGCGAGCCCGCGGTGAAGCGGGTCCGCTACCTCGCGCTGTCGGGCAACCAGGCGGGCGCCGACGCCCTCGCCGCGGGCACCATCGACTGGCAGACCGGCCCCGTCCCGGACATCAAGAACGTCGAGAAGAACTACCCCGGCTACAAGGCGATCACCGTCCCGCTGAACCAGATCGGCCTGTTCACCTGCTCCAACACCGCCTTGGGCTGCACCGGCCACCAGACCGACCCCGCCGTGCGCCACGCCATCTACCACGGCATCAACCGCACCCAGCTGAACTCACTGGCCTTCGAGGACACCGCCAGCCCGATCTCGCCCGGGTTCGCGCTGGTCGAGCGGGACGCGGCCCTGCTCTCCGACGGCCTTGAGAACAAGATCGCCCCCATGGAGCCCAACGTGGGCAAGGCGACCGAACTCCTGGAGGGCGCGGGGTTCACCAAGGGCGGCGACGGCATCTACGCCAAGAACGGCAAGCCGCTGGCCTTCAACGTCTTGGTCCCCGCGGGCTGGACCGACTACATCACCGCCGTGGACACCATGGGCCAGCAGCTGCAGGCCGTCGGCGTCAAGCTGACCTCCCAGCAGGTCTCCTGGAACGAGTGGTCGGCCTCGCGCGGCAACGGCAAGTACCAGATGCTGATCGACTCCGTGTACCAGGGCCCGGCCCCGGACCCGTACTACATGTACAGCTACTTCTTCTCCACCGAGACCACCGCGAAGGTCGGCGAGACCGCGCACCCCGGCTACGCCCGCGCCTCGGACCCGCAGATCGACGCCGCGCTCGCCGCGCTGGAGAAGATCGACCTGGCCGACACCAAGGCCCGCAAGCCGCACTTCGACACCATCCAGAAGCGCGTCGAGACGCTCATGCCCTACATCCCGGTGCTGACCGGCGGCACGACGAGCGAGTACAACGACGCGAAGTTCACCGGCTGGCCGACCAAGGACAACCTCTACGCCGTCCCGGCCGTGTGGAGCCGTCCCGACCACTCGCAGATCTTCAAGACGCTCAAGCCCGCGGGATCACCGTGACGTATTTCGCCCGGAAGGGACTGTTCTACCTGGTCGCGCTGTGGGCCGCGGTGACGTTGAACTTCTTCATCCCGCGGCTCATGCCGGGCAACCCGGTGGACAGCCTGATGGCCAAGCTCGCCCAGCGCGGCGGGCAGGTGGGCCCGGAGGCCCGCAGGGCGTTCGAGCTGCTCCTCGGCGCCAACACCGAGGAACCGCTGCTCTCCCAGTACTGGAACTACCTGGTCAACACGGTCAACGGCGAGTTCGGCATCTCGGTCAGCTCCTACCCGACGCCGGTCTCGGAGGTCATCGCCGGGTCGCTGCCCTGGACCGTGGTCCTGGTGGGGATCGCCACGCTGATGTCCTTCGTGCTCGGTGTGGTGCTGGGCATGCTGGTCGGCTGGAAGCGCGGCACCTGGCTGGACTCGCTCATCCCGGTGACCACCGTGCTGGCCGCGGTGCCGTACTTCTGGCTCGCGCTGATCCTGGTCGCGGTGTTCGCGGGCTCGCTGGGCTGGTTCCCGCTCATCGGCGGCTACGACGTCGTGCTGGACCCGGGCTGGAACGGCGAGTTCATCGCCTCGGCGGCCTACCACGGCGTCCTGCCCGCGCTGACCATCGTCATCTCCTCCGTCGGCGGGTGGCTGCTGGGGATGCGCAACATGATGGTCTCGGCCGGGTCGGAGGACTACGTGCTGACCGCGCAGGCCAAGGGCCTGCGCAGCGGCCGGGTGATGGTCCGCTACGCCGCCCGAAACGCGGTCCTGCCGTCGGTGGCCGGGTTCGCCATCTCGCTGGGCTTCGTGGTGTCCGGATCGATCATCACCGAGCAGGTGTTCTCCTATCCCGGCATCGGCTCGAAGCTGCTGCAAGCGGTGAACAACAACGACTACGCGCTCATGCAGGGCATCTTCCTGGTGATCACGGTGGCCGTCCTCGGCGCCAACCTCGTGGTCGACCTGCTGTACGGGCTCATCGATCCGCGCACGCGGGCCCGGTCCTGAGAGGAGCACCCGTGACGAACATCAGCCCCGTGCTCGCCGCGCCCCCGGCCCGGCGCAGCGGCTGGCGGGCCATGCTGCCGAGCTGGTCCCCGCGCCTGGGCGTCGGCCTCGGCCTGGTCGGCGCGATCACCCTGTTCGGCCTCGTGGGCCCGCTGCTCGTCGGCGACCCGGCGGCCATCCGCGACCTCGGCCTGTCCTCGCCGAGCGGCGCGCACCTGCTCGGCACGACGCAGACCGGCCAGGACGTCCTCGCCCAGCTGGCCCACTCCACCAGGGGCTCGCTGCAGATCGGCGTGCTGGTCGGGCTGATGGCCACGGTCCTCTCGGCGTTCTTCGGCGTCATCGGCGCCTACCTCGGCGGCTTCGCCGACGAGTCGTTCTCCTTGTTCTCCAACGTCATGCTGGTCATCCCCGGCCTGCCGCTGGTCATCGTCATCGCGGGCTTCGTGCCCACCGAGTCGCGCGGGTCGTGGACCATCGCTCTGGTGCTGGCGATTACCGGGTGGGCGGCGTCGGCGCGGGTGCTGCGAGCGCAGACGCTGTCGCTGCGCAACCGCGACTACGTGGCCGCGGCGAAGGTGGCCGGGGAGAAGCCGTGGCGCGTCATCGGCGTGGAGATCGTGCCGAACCTGCTGCCGCTGCTGGCCTCCCAGTTCGTCTTCGCCGTGATCATGGCGATCCTCAACGAGGCGGGCCTCGCCTTCCTCGGCCTGGGCACGTCCAACTCCTCGACGCTGGGCACGATGCTCTACTACGCCCAGAACGGCTTCGCGCTCCAGCGGGACGCGTGGTGGTGGTTCGTGCCGCCGGGGCTGCTGATCGCGCTGTTCGGCTGCGGCCTCTCGCTGATCAACTTCAGCATCGACGAGATCATCGACCCGAAGCTGCGCTCCAAGGTCCGCCGCGGCAAGGACACCGTCGCGCCCGCCGCGAAGATCGAGGACAAGGACATCGACTGGGTGCTCACCGTGCGCGACCTGGAAGTCGTGTACAAAGTGGAGCCTCCTGTGCACGCGGTGAAGGGGGTCTCCCTGACGCTGCGCCGGGGGGAGATCCTCGGGCTCGCGGGGGAGTCCGGCTGCGGCAAGACGACCCTGGCCTACGCCATCAACCGGCTGCACCGCCCGCCCGCGGAGGTCACCGCGGGGTCGGTGGTCTTCCACGACCGTGACGGCACCGACATCGACGTGCTCGGCCTGAACCCCGCGCAGCTGCGGGAGTTCCGCTGGGACAAGCTCTCGATGGTCTTCCAGGGCGCCATGAACGCGCTCAACCCGGTCACCACCGTGCGGGCCCAGCTGGACGACGTGCTCACGACGCACCGGCCGGAGATGTCCGCCGCCGACCGCGGGGCCCGGTGCGCCGAGGTGCTGCGGCTGGTCGGGGTCGACCCGGCGCGGCTGGGCTCCTACGCCCACGAGCTCTCCGGCGGCATGCGCCAGCGGGTCATGATCGCCGCGGCCCTGCTGCTCGAACCACAGGTCATGATCATGGACGAGCCGACGACCGCGCTGGACGTGGTCGTGCAGCGCGGAATCCTGCGGGAACTGCTGCGCTTCCGCGACGAGCTGGGCTTCGCGGTCGTCTTCATCACCCACGACCTGCCGCTGCTGCTCGAACTCGCCGACCGCATCGCGGTCATGAAGGACGGCGAGATCGTCGAGTACGACACCGCGGAGAACATCCACCGCGACGCGGTCCACCCCTACACCCGCACGCTGCTGGCGTCCTTCCCCAGCCTGACCGGTGAGCGCGGCGACTATGCCGACCGCCGCGGCGAGCCGGTCTCGCCGGAAGGGGGTCCGCGATGACGAGCACCGTCGAGGTGCGCGACCTGGTGAAGGACTACTGGATTCGCTCCGGCCTGCGGCGGGCGCGGCTGCGCGCGGTCGAGGACGTGTCCTTCACCCTCACCCCGGGCCGGACGCTGGCCCTGGTCGGGGAGTCCGGCTCGGGCAAGTCCACCATCGCCAGGATGATCGCCCGGCTGGAGAAGCCGTCATCGGGCAGCATCCGGCTCACCGGCGAGGACGGCGCCACGGTCCCCGGGCGCGGCTACCGCAACCACGTGCAGATGGTGTTCCAGGACCCGTTCGCCTCGCTCAACCCGTTCCACACCATCGAGCACCACCTGGCCCGGCCGCTGCGCATCCACGGGCGGACCAAGGGCGCCGACGCCACCCGCGAGGAGGTGGAGCGGCTGCTGGAGCGGGTGAACCTGCCCGCGGCCGAGATCGCCCACCGCAGGCCGCACGAGCTCTCCGGCGGCCAGCGCCAGCGGGTGGCCATCGCCCGCGCGCTGGCCCCGGGGGCGAGGGTCGTCGTCGCCGACGAGCCGGTGTCCATGTTGGACGTCTCCATCCGGCTCGGGGTGCTGAAGCTGCTCAACCGGCTGCAGCGGGAGGAGAACCTGGCGATCCTCTACATCACCCACGACCTGGCCACCGCGCGGCACTTCTCCGACGACATCATGGTGCTGTACCGGGGCAGGGTGGTGGAGCGCGGGCCCGCCGACGAGGTGATCCTGCGCCCGCGCCACCCGTACACCCAGCTGCTCGCCGCCGCCGCGCCCGACCCGGACGCGCGCGGCCGGTCGATGGAGACGGGCCTGGAGGTCAGCGGCAACGCCCCGGTGCCCATCGACGACCAGGGCTGCACCTTCCGCGACCGCTGCCCGTCGGCGACGCCGGTGTGCGCGCGGCCGGTGCAGGACTACGCCGTCGCCTACGACCACTACGCCAAGTGCTGGCTGTACGTGGACGGCGCGCGGTGATCCTGGTCTGGACGGGCGGCGGGCTACGGCTGCGCTTCGACACCGGGGCGGACGCGCCGGTGCGGCTGGTCTCCGCGCGCCCTGACGACCGCGAGCCGCGCTCCGCTGTCGGCGTGCCGCTGGTGGAGGTCCAGGCGCTGGGCCACGGGAGGTTCCCCGGCAGCCACCGCTACGCCGACACGGCGGTGGGCGCGAGGCTGCGCTACCGGGGGCACGAGCAGGTCGGCGGGCGGCTGCGGGTCACCCAGTCCGACCCGGTCACCGGACTGGTGGCCACCAGCGTGTTCGAGCGGCACCCGGGTGTGCCCGCGGTCCGGACGTGGACCGAGGTCACGGTCGAGGGCGCGGGCGTGGTGCGCCTGCAGGCGGTCACCTCGGTCGTCACCGGGGCGTTCGTCGCCGACTCCGGCCAGGGCGTCGACGAACTGGACGTGGTGCACGGCGACAGCGACTGGGTCGCCGAGTCGCGGTGGTCCCGCTCGCCGCTGCGCTCGGTCGGTTTGGTCCGGATGGACCCGGTCGCGCACCACCACCCCCCGAGGGGTCGCTTCCCGGTGACCTCGCGGGGGTCGTGGTCCACGGGGGAGCGGCTGCCCACCGGCGTGCTCGTCGCCCGGGACGACTCCTGGGCGCTGGCCTGGCAGATCGAGCACAACGGGGCGTGGCACTGGGAGGTCGGCGAGACCGTCGACGGCGCCTACCTCGCGCTGCTGGGGCCCACCGACGCCGAGCACCAGTGGTCGGTGGCGGTCTCGCGCGGACAGCCGTTCACCAGCGTGCCGGTGTCCATCGCGGTCGCGGGCGGTGGGGTCGACGCGGCCCTCGGCGCGCTCACCGCCCAGCGGCGGGCCGGGCTGCGCCGGGTGCGCCGACCCGACCTGCCGGTGATCTTCAACGACTACATGAACACCCTCATGGGCGACCCGACCACGGCCAAGCTGCTGCCGCTGATCGACGCCGCCGCGGCCGCGGGCGCGGAGTACTTCTGCGTCGACGCGGGCTGGTACGACGAGGACGGCCGGTGGTGGGACAGCGTGGGGGAGTGGCTGCCCTCGGCCACCCGCTTCCCCGGTGGGCTCGGGGAAGTGCTCGACCGCGTCCGGGACCGGGGGATGCTTCCCGGGCTGTGGTTGGAACCGGAGGTGGTCGGCGTCCGCTCGCCGCTCGCCGAGCGCCTCCCGGCCGAGGCGTTCTTCCAGCGCGACGGCGTGCGCGTGGTCGAGCACGGCCGCCACCACCTCGACCTGCGCCACCCCGCCGCGGTGGCGCACCTGGACGAGGTGGTCGACCGGGTCGTCGGCGAGTACGGCGCGGCCTACCTGAAGCTGGACTACAACATCAGCCCAGGGCCCGGCACGGATGTCGGCGGCTCGCCCGGCGCGGGCCTGCTCGAGCACAACCGGGCGCACCTGGCCTGGCTCGACGCGGTGCTGGAGCGCCACCCGGGCCTGCTGGTCGAGAACTGCGCGTCGGGTGGGATGCGGATGGACTACGCCCTGCTCTCGCTGGCGCACATCCAGTCCACCTCCGACCAGCAGAACCCCTTGCTGTACCCGGCGATCGCCGCCGCTGCGCCCGCCTCCGTGCTGCCCGAGCAGGCCGGGAACTGGGCCTACGCCCAGCCCGAGATGGACCCCGAGGCCGCGTCGCACACCCTGGTCGGCGGCATCCTGGGCAGGCTGTACCTGGCCGGGCGCCTGGATTTGATGTCGGCCGCGCAGCTGGACCTGGTCGCCGAGGCGGTGTCCGTCCACAAGGGCCTGCGCGGCGCGATCGCCAGGGGCGTGCCGTGCTGGCCGCTCGGCCTGGCCGGTCCGCACGGCCCGTGGCAGGTCCTCGGCCTGCGCGACGGCGCGGAGACGCTGCTGACCCTGTGGCGCGGCCCCGAGGCGGGGGCCACGCTCGACGTCCCCCTGCCGCACCTGCGTGACATCCGGACCGTGCCGACGGTCCTGTTCCCCAGGGCGGCACAGCAGTGGTCGCTGGAGTGGTGCGGCGACCGCGGCGTCCTGCGGGTCACGAGCCCGCGCGGCGCGCAAGGGGGGAGGGTGATCCGCCTCGCCCCGGCGTGACAACCCTTGCACCGCACAGCGACGAACCAAGGAGGGGCGATCGGGGGCACGAGAATCCGATCTCGCTCCACGAGAACGGTCCCATACCGCCCGCAGTCCTTGGGCGTGCTGGGTCCTGTTCGGCACCTGGCACGGCAGCCACCTCACGCAGAGCGAATCGCTCCCACGTCTGCGGGAGGTGCACGGGCACGCCACGTCACCACCGGTGACGAGCCGCCCGATCCGCGGTAGGTGCCGACACCCTGTGGGGCGGCCACGCTCCGGCCGCCCCACAGTGGCCTGCGCCAGGTCAGGCCCTGGTGGCCCGCACCAGCACCAGGCGCTCCGGGTACAGCACCGGCCCCTGCAGCGCCCCGGCGGCCAAGGCGCGGCCGGGCAGGGTGACGCCCTCCGGGGTCCACCACGGCAGGCGCACGCCCCAGTGGAAGGCGTTGCCGTCGGGCACATCCCCGGGCGGCAGCGGCCGGACGTGGTAGGCGGCGTCGGCGTCCAGGCCGGGCAGGCGCACCGGGCCCGGCGGGTACAGCTCCGTGGTCGCCACCGCGGCGATCGCGAACACCGCGTCCGAGCCGTCGGCGGCCACGACCCCGTGCACCCGGAAGGCGGGGTCGGCGTGGTCGGCGTGCACCGACACGCCGGTGTGCAGCAGGCCCCGCAACTCCTTGTACAGCGCCACCCACTCGGCGAGCCGGGCCCGGTCCTCCGAGGAGGCCGCGGTCAGGTCCCACTCGATGCCGAAGTGGCCGAAAAGCGCGGTACCGGCGCGGAAATCGATCGGGTGGCGCCGCTGGGTGGTGTGCGAGGTCCCCGATCCCACGTGCGTCCCCATCAGCTCCAGCGGGATCAGCAGGTTCGTCCACCGCTGGATCGACTGCCGCTCCAGGGCGTCGATGCAGTCCGAGACCCACACCCGGTCGGTCCGCGCCAGGATGCCCAGGTCGACGCGCCCGCCGCCGGAGGAGCACGACTCGATCTCCACCGACGGGTGCCGGGACCGCAGCTCGTCCAGCAGCCGGTACACCGCCAGGGTCTGGCCGTGCACGCCCGCGCGACCGGTCGGCCGGTGCCCGGCCTCCACCAGGTCCCGGTTGTGGTCCCACTTCAGGTACGCGATCGCGTACTCCGACAGCAGCGCGTCCAGCCGGTCGAGGATGTGGGCGTAGGCGGCGGGGTTGGCCAGGTCGAGCACCTGCTGCGAGCGCGCCCGCCGCGGCAGCCGGTCCCCGCCCGCGGACATGATCCAGTCGGGGTGGGCCCGCGCCAGGTCGGAGTCCTCGTTGACCATCTCCGGCTCGACCCACAGCCCGAACTGCATGCCCAGCCCGGTGACGTGGTCGATGATCGGGCCCAGGCCGTCCGGCCAGACCTCGGCGGAGACGTGCCAGTCGCCCAGCGCGCGGCGGTCGTCGCGGCGCGCGCCGAACCAGCCGTCGTCCAGGACGAAGCGCTCGGCCCCGACCGAGGCGGCGGCGTCGGCCAGCGCCGTCAGGCGGTCCAGGTCGTGGTCGAAGTACACCGCCTCCCAGGTGTTCACCACGACCGGCCTGGGGGACCTCGGGTGCCCTGGCCTCGCCCGCAGGTAGGCGTGGAACCGCGCCGAGACCGCGTCCAGCCCCACGCCGTACGCCCCGTACTGCCACGGCGTCGTGTAGGACTCCCCAGTCGCGAGGACGACCTCCCCGGAGCCCAGCAGCTCCCCGGAGCCCAGCAGCGAGACCGAGTGGTAGGTGCGCTCGGCGATGGTCCGGTGGTTGCCCGACCAGGCCGTGTGGACCGCCCACACCTCCCCGCCGCGGTTGCCGAACCCGGCCGTCCCCGCGGCCAGCAGGTACGCCGAGTCGTACCCGGTGCGGCCGGTGCGGTTCTCCCGCACCCGCAGCCCCTGGGTCCACGCCGTGCGCACCGGGGCGCGCTCGCGCAGGTGGTGGCCGGTGAAGTCGAGCAGCTCCCCGGCGACCGTCGGCACCGGCAGGGTCAGGGTGACCGCGTCGACCTCGAACGGCGTGTCCCCGCGGTTGGTCAGCCTCGCCCGCTGCTTGACCAGCCCCTGCGGCGTCAGCTCGACGCGCAGCTCCAGCTCCAGGCCCGCGTCCTCGGCCACCACGGTCACCGCGTTGCCGTCCTGCGACGCCGCCACGACGGTGAACGCGGTGGAGAAGTCCCGACCGCCGCGGTTGCCGACCAGCCCGGGCGTGCCGAGCCAGCCCGCCGACTGCTCGGGCAGCACGGCGACCTCGACGGGACCGTCCACGGAGAAGCCGATGGGCTGCGGCGACGCGGCCAACCGCAGCGCCGCCAGGGCCTCCGGCGTGAGCGGGCCGAGGTCGGCCCCCCAGTGCACGACCCGGGGCAGGGTTCCGCCCGTGAGGTCGAGCACCAGCGCGACGTCGGCGGCCCGCAGCGACACGATCTCGGGCATTGGTCTAAACCCCCAACTTCGTTGACTTACTTTAGTTGCTGGCGTAAGAATCGAAGCGAGCCTACTCCACCGGCGCTGAGGAGCGAGCACATGATTCGCCAGGAACTGCACGACGGCTGGCGCCTGCGGACCACCGCGGGGCCGGTCCCGGCCGCGATCGCCGGGGCCGACGTGCCCGCCGCCGTGCCGGGGAGCACCCACCTGGACCTGCTCGCCGCCGGGCTCATCGCCGACCCGTACCTCGACGAGGTCGAGGCCGACCTCGCCTGGACCCACCGCGCCGACTGGCAGTACCGCACGGAGTTCACCGCCTCGGCCGCCGCGCCGGGGGAGCGCGTCGAGCTGGCCTTCGACGGCCTGGACACCGTGGCGACGGTGAGCCTCAACGGAACCGTCGTCGGCAGCACGGTCAACATGCACCGCTCCTACCGCTTCGACGTCACCGCCCTGGTGCGCGAGGGCGCCAACGAGCTGGCCGTGGACTTCGGCTCCGCGCTGGCCCACGCCGAGCGGGTCGAGGCCGAGCTGGGCTGGCGCGACCACGTCTACCCGCACCCGTTCAACATGATCCGCAAGATGGCGTGCGCCTTCGGCTGGGACTGGGGCCCCGACCTGCAGACGGCGGGCATCTGGAAGCCGGTGCGGCTGGAGCGCTGGCACACCGCCCGCCTGGCCACCGTGCGCCCGCTGGTCACAGTGGACGACGACGGCACCGGCCGGGTGCGCGTGCACGCCGACGTCGAGCGCGCCGACGAGGACGCCGAACTCACCCTCACCGCAACAGTTTCGGGCATCACGGTGGCGGCCACCGTGCCCCCGGGCGAGACCGGCGCCGTGGTCGAGGTGGAGGTCCCCGACGCCCCGCTGTGGTGGCCCGCCGGGTACGGCGAGCAGCCGCTCTTCGAGCTGGAGGTCACCCTCACCGGCGGGGACGCCTACCGCCGCCGCGTCGGGTTCCGCACGATCACCGTGGACACCGCGCCCGACGAGGTCGGCACGCCGTTCACCTTCGTGGTCAACGGCAAGCCGGTCTTCGCCAAGGGCGCCAACTGGATTCCCGACGACCACTTCCTCACCCGGGTCACCCGGGAGCGGCTGGCCCGCCGCGTCGACCAGGCGGTCGCGGCCAACATGAACATGCTGCGGATCTGGGGCGGCGGCATCTACGAGACCGAGGACTTCTACGACGTCTGCGACGAGCGCGGCGTCCTGGTCTGGCAGGACTTCCCGTTCTCCTGCTCCTCCTACGCCGAGGAGGAGCCGCTGTGGAGCGAGGTCGAGGCCGAGGCGCGGGAGAACGTGGCCCGGCTGACCCCGCACCCGTCGCTGGCGCTGTGGAACGGCAACAACGAGAACCTCTGGGGCTTCGTCGAGTGGGGCTGGCCCGAGCAGCTCCAGGGCAAGACCTGGGGCCTGCGCTACTACACCGAGCTGCTGCCCGCGATCGTGGCCGAACTGGACCCGACCCGGCACTACGCCCCGGGCAGCCCCTACAGCCCCGGCGACATCCACCCCAATGACGAGGACCACGGCACCCGGCACGAGTGGGAGGTCTGGAACCGCGAGGACTACACCCGCTACCGCGCCCACGTCCCGCGCTTCTGCTCGGAGTTCGGCTTCCAGGGCCCGCCCACCTGGGCGACGCTGACCGACTGGGTCCACGACGCGCCGATGACCCCGACCTCGCCGGGCTTCCTGCTGCACCAGAAGGCCGAGGACGGCAACGGCAAGCTCGACCGCGGCCTGGCCCCGCACCTGCCGATCCCCGCGGGGTTCGCCGACTGGCACTGGGCGACCCAGCTCAACCAGGCCCGCGCCGTCCAGTTCGGCGTCGAGCACTTCCGGTCGTGGTGGCCGCGCACCGCGGGCGCGCTGGTCTGGCAGCTCAACGACTGCTGGCCGGTCACGTCCTGGGCGGCCATCGACGGCGACGAGCGCCCCAAGCCGCTCTACTACGCCCTGCGCCGCGCTTTCGCCCCGCGCCTGCTCACCATCCAGCCGCGCGACGGTGTGCCCGCCCTCATCGCGGTCAACGACACCGACGAGCCCTGGGCGGGCGAGCTGCTCCTGCGGCGGCTGACCCTCACGGGCGAGACCGTCGCCGAGGCGAGCCTGCCGCTGGAGGTCGCCGCCCGCGCCGCCGACCGCGTCGACCTGCCCGCCGCCGTGCTCGCGGGCGGGGCCGCCGAGGTGCTGGTCGCGACCGCGGGCGAGGTCCGGGTGATCCACACCTTCGCGGAGGACACCGAGCTGCCCTACGACCCCGCCGCGCTGAGCGCCGAGGTGACCAGGGTCGAGGGCGGCTACCGGGTGGACGTCACCGCGTCGTCCTTCGCCCGCGACATCGCCGTGTTCGCCGACCGGGTCGCCCCCGACGCGGTCACCGACGACATGCTGGTCACCCTGCTGCCCGGCGAGCGGCACGCCTTCCACGTGCGCACCACCGCCACCGTCGACCCCACGGCGTTCACCTCGCCCGAGGTCCTGCGCTCGGCCAACGCGCTGTGCGCGGCGCCGGTGCGCTCATAGACGCGCGATCTGGGGCGCGCGACCCGGGGGTGCGATCTGGGGCGGTCGGCCTCGTGCCGACCGCCCCAGATCGTCGGCGTGGCGACCGACCGACGCCTCGGCTCGTCGGTGTCGTGCCCGCTCAACGGGCCCGGTTCAGCGCGTCGGGCCGGGGTCGACCGCGGGTGTCGCGCACGGCCCGGGTGACCGGGCCATTCTGGATCTGGTCGCGGGCCGTCCGTCCGTGGAACGCTGGTCGCGCGCGGCGGGGTTTTTCCGCTCCCGTGGCGGCACCGCACCTTTGGAAGGATTTCGATGACCGACCCGTACGTGGCCGCGGAGTCCCGCTATGCCGAGATGCCCTACCGGCGCTCCGGCCGCAGCGGACTCAAGCTGCCCGCGATCTCCCTGGGCCTGTGGCACAACTTCGGCGGGGACCGCGGTTTCGACGTGCAGGAGGCGATCCTGCGCCGCGCGTTCGACCTGGGCGTGACCCATTTCGACCTGGCCAACAACTACGGCCCGCCGCCGGGGTCCGCCGAGGCCAACTTCGGCGCGCTGTTCGCCCGAAACTTTCGGCCGTACCGCGACGAGATCATCGTCTCCACCAAGGCGGGCTACGACATGTGGCCCGGTCCGTACGGCGAGTGGGGCTCGCGCAAGTACCTGCTGTCCAGCCTCGACCAGAGCCTCGGCCGCCTCGGTCTGGACTATGTGGACATCTTCTACAGCCACCGCCCCGACCCCGAGACGCCCATGGCCGAGACGATGGGCGCGCTCGACACCGCCGTGCGCTCCGGGAAGGCGCTGTACGCGGGCATCTCCAACTACTCTGCCGAGCAGACCCGCGAGGCCGCCGCGATCCTGGCCGAGCTGGGCACCCCGCTGCTGATCCACCAGCCCGCCTACAACATCCTCGACCGCTGGATCGAGGACGGCCTGCAGGACGCCCTGGACGAGGTCGGCGCGGGCACGATCGCGTACTCGCCCCTGGCCCAGGGCCTGCTGACCGACCGCTACCTGGGCGGCATCCCGGGCGACTCCCGGGCCGCGGGCGCCAGCCCGTTCCTCAACGCCGAGGGCATCACCGAGGACGTGCTGGCCACGATCCGCGCGCTGGACGGCATCGCCAAGCGGCGCGGCCAGAGCCTGGCCCAGCTGGCCCTGGCCTGGGTGCTGCGCGGCGGCCGGGTCACCTCCGCGCTGATCGGCGCCAGCAGCGTCCGGCAGCTGGAGAACAGCGTCGCCGCCGCGAGCAGACTCGACTTCGACGCCGAGGAACTGGCCGAGATCGACCTGCACAGCCGATGACCGGCGGCCGGATGGGGTGGCGGCCGTGAGCGGGCCGGTCAGCGCCGGGCCGGTCAGCGCCGGGCCGGTCAGCATCGGGCCGGTCAGCGCCGTGCAGGTCGGCCTCGGCGGCCGGGGGACCGACTGGGCGCTGCGGGTGCTGCCCGCCGCGCCGGGCCTGCGGGTCCTCGCCTGGGCGGAGTCCGATCCGGACCACGCCGCGGCCTTCGTCGCGGCCACCGGCGTCGCGAGAATCCACTCCGGACTCAAGGTGGCGCTCGACGCGGTGGACGCCGAGGCGGTGCTCGTCACCACCGACCCGGCGTCGCACGGGGAGGTGATCAGGGCGGCGCTGATCGCCGACAAGCACGTGCTGGTGGAGAAGCCGTTCACCGTCGACCTCACCGAGGCCGAGGACCTGGTCCGCCTCGCGCGCGAGCGCGGGTGCGTCCTCGCCGTCGCGCAGGACTATCGATTCTTCGCCGCGACCTCGCAGGTGCGGCACCTGCTGGCCCAGGAGGTCGTCGGACGGACGCGGCACGTCACGGTGTCCTTCCGACGCAACCAGCGGTTCCCGGCGGGCTGGGTGGACAGCTCGGTGCTGTGGCAGATCTCGGTGCACCACTTCGACCTGCTGCGCGCGTTCTTCGGCGAGGCCAGGTGGATCACCGCGCGCTCGTGGCCGCGCGGGCAGTCCGGGGACCAGGCGCTGGCCTCGTTCTCCGCGGAGATCGAGTTCGCCTCGGGCGTGACCGCCCTCTACAGCGCCAGCGCGAACAGCCCGGCCCCGCCGACGCAGTGGACGGGCACCTGGACCGTCGAGTGCGACGACGGGGTGCTGGAGTGGGCCGGGTCCGAGCCCGCCGACGGCGCCTACGCCCGGTTCGCCCGCGTGGGCGGGTGCGCCACGACGGAGGTCCCGGTCGGCATCCCGGTGGTGCGCGACCGCTGGGCCGTGGTCGACCAGTTCGTCCGCGCCGTGCGCACGGGCGTGGACAGCGAGATCAGCGGCCGGGCGAACCTGGGCACCATCGCCATGGCCAGCGCCGCCGAGACCAGCATGGCCAGCGGCCAGTGCGTGACCCTTCCCGGAGGACACCCGTGACCGGAACGAGAACCCTGCGCGTCCTGCCGCTCGGCGACTCCATCACCTCCGCCGAGGACGGCTGGCGGCGCCTGCTCTGGGACCGCGTCGTCGCCACCTTCGGCCCAGCCGCCGTCGAATTCGTCGGCACCCAGCGCGACGGTGTTGATCAAGACGCCGACTACGACGACGCGCACGAGGGCCACAGCGGCGCCCTGGTCACCGACGTCGCCGCCGCGGGCCTGCTGACCGGCTGGCTGCGCGCCACCGACCCCGACGTCGTCCTGATGCACTTCGGCACCAACGACATCTGGCGCGGCACCCGCTCGCAGGCGTCCGTCATGGCCGCCTTCGACACCCTGCTGGCCGCCATGCGCGCCCACCACCCCGACATCACCCTGCTCGTGGCCCGCATCGCCCCGATGGACCCGGGCAGCCAACCCGGCTGCCCACCGCGCGTCGCGGCCCTCAACACCGCCATCGCCGCCTGGGCCGCCGCGAACACCACCGCCCGCTCCCCGGTCACCGCGGTGGACCACTGGACCGGCTTCTCGGTCGCCGACGACACCAGCGACGGCGTGCACCCCAACGAGACGGGCAACGCGAAGATGGCCGAGCGCTGGTTCGCCGCCCTCGCCGACGTCCTCGACCCGGCGCTGATCTCGTAGGCCACCCGGGGTGGCCCGGGTGAGCGGGGTGTCGGAGGATCGGGTCCGCGCCCGACCGGCGGCGCCGAGGGGAGGAGCGCCATGGCCCGCCGCGGGGAGCTGCGCATCTACCTCGGCGCCGCGCCGGGCGTCGGCAAGACCTTCGCCATGCTCTGCGAGGCGCGCCGCCGCCGGGAGCGGGGCACCGACGTCGTCATCGGCCTGGTGCAGGCGCACGGCCGGGCCAAGACCGCCGAGCTGCTCGATGGCCTCGAGGTCGTCCCGGTCCGCGCGGTCGGGCACCCCGCCGTGCCCGAGATGGACGTCGACGCGCTGATCGCGCGCGGGCCCGAGGTCGCCGTCGTCGACGAACTCGCCCACGGCAACGCCCCCGGCTCCCGCAACCCCAAGCGGTGGCAGGACATCGAGGAGCTGCTGGACGCGGGCATCGACGTGCTGTCCACGGTGAACGTCCAGCACCTCGAATCCCTCAGCGACGTCGTCCAGCGCATCACCGGGGTGCGCAGGCGCGAGACCGTGCCCGACGAGGTGGTCCGCGCGGCCGGGCAGATCGAGCTGGTCGACATCACCCCGGAGGCGCTGCGGCGCAGGCTCGCGCACGGCAACGTCTACCCCGCCGACCGGATCGATGCCGCCCTGGGCAACTACTTCCGCCTCGGCAACCTCACCGCGCTGCGCGAGCTGGCCCTGCTCTGGGTCGCCGACCAGGTCGACGTCGCCCTGCGCCGCCACCGCGCCGAGCAGGAGATCACCGAGACCTGGGAGGCCAGGGAGCGGGTCGTGGCCGCGGTGACCGGCGG
This sequence comes from Actinokineospora lacus, assembly GCF_053813445.1. Taxonomy (NCBI): domain Bacteria; kingdom Bacillati; phylum Actinomycetota; class Actinomycetes; order Pseudonocardiales; family Pseudonocardiaceae; genus Actinokineospora; species Actinokineospora lacus. Next base: position 65,462 of record NZ_JBQERA010000006.1, on the reverse strand, counting down.
CGCGGAGAGCGAGACGCTGATCCGGCGGGCCCGGCGCGTCGCCAACCGGGCGGGCGCCGACCTGCTCGTGGTGCACGTCCTGCGCGGCGACGGCCTGGCCGGGACCCCGCCCGAGGTGGTGGCCGCGTGCAGGCGCACCGCCGAGGACGTCGGCGCCACCTTCCACACCGTGGTGGGCGACGACGTGCCGACGGCGCTGCTGGAGTTCGCCCGCGGGGTCGACGCCACCCAGCTCGTGGTGGGCACGTCCCGGCGCTCACGGCTGGCCAGGGCCCTGGACGAGGGCATCGGCTGGACGACCGTGCAGCTGTCCGGGCCGATCGACGTGCACATGGTCACCCACGACGAGGCCGGGGACCGGCGGCGCTTCGGCGGCCGGTCCCTGCGCGGGTGGCGGGTGTGGCTGGGCTGGCTGGCCGCCGTCGTCCTGCCCGCCGCGGCCACCGCCGCGGGTTTCGTGCTCGACCCGCACGCCGCCAGCGGCTTCTTCCTGGCCACCGTCGTGGCCGCGCTCGTGGGCGGGCTCGGCCCCGCGCTGCTGAGCGCGGTGCTGGGCGCCGGGCTGCTGAACTTCTTCTTCACCCCGCCGTACCGCAGCGTCGCGGTGGCCGGGCCGGAGAACGTGGTGGCCCTGCTGGCGATGCTCGCCGTCGGGGTGGTCGTCGCCGTGGTGGTCGACCGCGCGACCCAGCTCGCCGTGCGGGGCGCGCGGGCCCGCACCCAGGCCGAGCTGATCTCCTCCTACGCCCGCACGGTGCTCACCCACCCGGCCCCGCTGGACCGGCTGCTGGAGAAGGTGCGGGAGAACTTCGGGCTGGAGTCGGTCGCGCTGTTGGAGCGCCGCGACACCCGCTGGGAGCGGGTGGCCTGTGCCGGGCCGGAGCCCTGCGACGAGCCCGACGACGCCGACGTCGACGTGCCGGTGACCGCCGAGGTGCACCTGGCGCTGCGCGGGCGCGCGCTGCCCGCGTCCGACCAGCGCATCCTGGAGACCGCCGCGGGCCAGGCCCTGCTCGCCCTGCGCCAGCAGCGGATGGCCGCCGAGGCGGCGCTGGCCCAGCGCCGCGCCGAGGCCGACCGGCTGCGCACCGCCCTGCTCTCGGCCGTCGGCCACGACCTGCGCACCCCGCTCACCTCGATCAAGGCCGCCGTGGGCAGCCTGCGCGACCCGGGGCTGCGGCTGTCCGAGGACGACACCGGCGAACTGCAGGCCGCCATCGAGGAGTCGGCCGACCGGCTCGTCGCCCTGATCGACAACCTCCTGGACTCCTCCCGCATCGCCGCGGGCGCGGTGGCCCCGCACCTGCGCGCGGTCGGCTACGACGAGGTCGTCGCCCGCGCCCTCATCGGCATCGACGGGGCGGTCACCGTCGAGGTGGACGAGCGCCTGCCCGGTGTCACCGCCGACCTGGGCCTGCTGGAGCGGGTCGTGGCCAACGTCGTCGACAACGCCCTGCGCCACGGCGGTCCCGACCCGCGGGTCGCCGTCCGGGCCAGTGCCCACGGCGACCACGTCGAGCTGCGGGTCGTCGACCACGGCCCTGGCCTGCCCAAGCACACGTCCGACCGGGTGTTCTCCCCGTTCCAGCGCCTGGGTGACCGCGATCCCAGCACCGGCATCGGCCTCGGGCTGAGCGTGGCCAAGGGCTTCACCGAGGCCATGGGCGGCACCATCACCGCGGAGGACACCCCGGGCGGCGGTTTGACCATCGTGGTCTCACTGCCCCGCGCGGCCCGGTCCGGGTGAGTGGGCGGGTGGGGCGCCTGCCCCACCCGCCCGTCACATCACTTGGTCTGCGCGTCCAAGTCCACCAGGCTGGCGGCCAGGCGGAAGTACTTGTTGGCGCCCAGGTCGCGGACGGTGCTGATGTCGAAGGCCGCGGCCAGCTTCTCCGCGTCGCCCTCACTGACGCCTGCCAGGGCGGCGACGGGGGCGTCCAGGATCTCGGCGACGGAGAGGTTCTCGTAGGCCTTGTCGAGCTGCTTGGCCAGGTCCGCGGAAACGGCCACGGTGTCACTCCTTCAAAGGTGGGGATGGGTGTGGCCGATACCCTACGGACATGTTGATCAAGGGTTGAGGCGGGCCTTGATGCCGGTGATGGCGCGGTCGTAGGCGGTCTCGGAGTTGGTGAGGACGGCCTCGGTGTTGGCGGCGCGGGCCAGGGCGTCGACCTCGAAGGCGACCTGGTGGGGGTCGGTGCCCCCGGGGAGGTCGCCGAGGTCGACGGCGACGCTGACGAGGTCGGCCAGCAGGGCGTTCCACTGGGCGCTGCCGGTGAGCACCGCGTCGTGCACGCGGCCCTCGCGGGCGTCGAACTCGGCGAGGACGCCCGCGAAGAAGCAGCCGCCGGGGAAGACCCGCCTGCGGGAGTAGGCGAGCCACTGCTCGCACAGGGCGATGAGGCGGGCCCGGCCGGGCGGGGCGGTCAGCGCGGGGCGGATGACCTCGTCGCGGAAGATCTCCTCGGCGTGGGCGATGGCGGCGAGCTGGAGGTCCTCTTTGGACCCGAAGTGGGCGAACACGGTGCTCTTGCTCAGTCCCAGCTCGGTGGCCAGCCTGCCGATGGTCAGCCCTTCGAGCCCTTCCACCGAGGCGATGTCCGCCGCCCGGCGCAGGATCGTGCGGCGGGTCTGCTCGCCCCGCGCCAGTCGGCCGTCCACGAAGTCAATCTAGACGACCGGGGTGATCATCTGAAACTATCTGACCGATCGTTCGTACAACTTTGGAGCCGCCATGGACATCAGGGCCTTGGACCGCCGCGCGGTGGAGTCGACCGGCACGGTGATCGACAAACTCACCGACGAGCAGCTCGACCTGCCCACCCCCTGCGACAAGTGGACCGTCCGCGAGGTGATCGGCCACCTGGTCGACAACAACCACAACCTGGTGGCCCGGGTCACCGGCCTGCCCAAGCGCGAGGCGGGCGAGGACCCCCGGCGCGACTACCGCGTCGCGGCCGCAGCCCTGACCGGGGCCTTCGTCGACGACGCCGCGCTGGAGGTGTCCTTCGAGATGGCGGTGATCGGCCGCTCGGTGAACGGCGCGACCGCCCTGTCGGTGCACTTCGCCGACGTCCTGGTGCACGGCTGGGACCTCGCCCGCGCGATCGGCGTCGACATCGCCCTCGACCCCGAGCTGGTCGAGGCCGCGCTCACGATCGTCGGGCGCTACCCGGACACCGGCGAGCTGTGGGCCGAGGGCGGCACGATCTTCGCCCCGCGCGTCCCCGTCCCCGACGACGCCGACCCGCGGCGCCGCCTGCTCGCCATGACCGGCCGTTCCCTGGACTGGAACCCCGGCGTGACCCGGGCCGGACGGGTGCGCGGCCTCCCGCGCGCCCGTCCGGCACTTGGTCCTTGCGAATCCCCTGGTGTGGGCGATTGACTCATCACGTCCGCATCGAGTGAGGAGTCGCCATGGGCTTACGGGGTGTGCTGGCCGCCGTCGTCGCCGCCGTCGGGATCACGGTCGTGCCCGGCGCGGTCGCGCAGGCGCTGCCCGCGGTCAACATGGAAGCGGTGGTCAAGGCGGCGCAGATCGACCCGCGGCGGGCGGACTCGGCGATCACGCCGGGCAGCGGCGACAGCGTGCGGCTGGTCGAGCAGGCGCTCGACGCCCGCAACCTGCTGGCCGCGGAATACGTCGACGGGCACTTCGGCACCAAGACCATCGAGGCGTACGCGGCGTACCAGCGCTCGCTCGGCTACACCGGCCTCGACGCCTCCGGGCTGCCCGGTCAGGGCTCGCTGCGCCAGCTCGGCGAGTCGCGCTACACCGTCACCTACGCGCTCTCACCCGGCACCCGGGTCAGCTACCGCGGTGTGCAGATGAACACCCGCACCAAGGCGATGCTCCTGGAGGCCGAACGGCTCCTGGGCCGCACCCTCGGCATCACCCAGGGCTCCTACAACACCGGCAACCCCGGCTCGGCGGGCACCCACGACGGCGGCGGGGTCCTCGACATCTCCGTCTCCGGCATGACCGCCACGACCCGCACCACCGTCGCCCGCGAGCTGCGCAGGGTCGGCTTCGCGGCCTGGGTGCGCACCCCGGCCCAGGGCGACTGGGGCTACCACATCCACGCCGTCGCCCTGGCCGACACCGACATGTCCCCGGCCGCCCAGCACCAGGCGGGCGACTACTACCTCGGCCGCAACGGCCTGGCCAACCGCGGCCCGGACGACGGCCCCGCGGTGACCCCCAAGCGCACGTGGGAGGAGTACCGGCGCGTCTGAGTCATGCTCCACATCCGAAAGACGGCCTAAGCTCGACCGGGTGAGAGTCGCCCTGTTCGTCACGTGCCTTGTCGACGGGCTGTTCCCCGAGGTCGGCAAGGCGACGGTGACCCTGCTCGAACGGCTGGGCCACGAGGTCGTCGTCCCGCGCGGGCAGACCTGCTGCGGGCAGATGCACATCAACACCGGCTACCCGGAGCAGGCCGTGCCGGTCGTGGCCAACCACGTCGCGGCCTTCGCCGACGCCGACGTGGTGGTCACGCCGTCGGGCTCCTGCGCGGGCTCGATCCGCCACCAGCACGCCGACACCGCGCGCGAGCACGGGTCGGCGGCGCTGGCCGACGCGGCGGCCGCCGTCGCCGCCAAGACCCACGAGCTCTCGGAGTTCCTGGTCGACGTGCTCGGCGTGACCGACGTCGGCGCGTACTTCCCGCACCGGGTGACCTACCACCCGACCTGCCACTCGCTGCGCGTGCTGCGGGTGGGGGAGCGGCCGCTGCGGCTGCTGCGCGCGGTGCGCGGCATCGACCTGGTCGAGCTGCCCGACGCGGAGACCTGCTGCGGCTTCGGCGGCACCTTCGCGCTCAAGAACGCCGACACCTCCACCGCCATGCTCACCGACAAGATGACCGCCGTGCTGGGCACCGGGGCGCGGGTCCTCACCGCGGGGGACTCCTCCTGCCTCATGCACATCGGCGGCGGCCTGTCCCGGCTGCGCGGCGGCGTGCGGACCGTGCACCTCGCCGAGATCCTGGCAGGGCAGTGATGACCTTCCTGGGTATGCCCGCGGGCAGCGGGAACCTCACCGGCGCGCCGTTTCCCGCCGCCGCCCGGGAGGCGCTGGGCAACGCGCAGCTGCGCCGCAACCTGGCCAAGGCCACCGGGACCATCCGCGCCAAGCGCGCCGCCGTCGTCGGGGAGCTGCCGGACTGGGCCGCGCTGCGGGCCGCGGGCGCGGCCATCAAGGACGACGTCCTGGCCAACCTCGACACCTACCTGACGCGCTTCGAGGCGGCCCTGGCCGAGCGCGGCACCACCGTCCACTGGGCGCGCGACGCCGAGGAGGCCTGCCGGATCGTCACCGGGCTGGTCGGCGACGCCCGCGAGGTCATCAAGGTCAAGTCGATGGCCACCGCCGAGATCGGGCTCAACGAGGCCCTGGCCGCCGCGGGCGTCGCCGCCGTGGAGACCGACCTCGCCGAGCTGATCATCCAGTTGGGGCACGACCGGCCGAGCCACATCCTGGTCCCCGCCATCCACCGCAACCGCGCCGAGATCCGCGACATCTTCCGCGCCGCCATGGGCGACCAGGACCTCTCCGACGACCCGCGGGCCCTCGCCGAGGCCGCCCGCGCGCACCTGCGGCGCAAGTTCATGACCGTCGACGTGGCCATCTCCGGCGCCAACTTCGCCGTCGCCGACACCGGCGGCCTGGTCGTGGTGGAGTCCGAGGGCAACGGGCGCATGTGCCTGACGCTGCCGCGCACCCTGATCAGCGTCGTGGGCATCGAGAAGCTGATCCCCACCTGGCAGGACCTGGAGGTCTTCCTGCAACTGCTGCCGCGCTCCTCGACCGGCGAGCGGATGAACCCCTACACCTCGGTGTGGACCGGCCCGACCGAGGGCCAGACCAGCCACGTGGTGCTGCTCGACAACGGCCGCACCGCCACCCTCGCCGACCCCGGCGGCCGCGCGGCCCTGCGCTGCATCCGCTGCTCGGCCTGCCTGAACTCCTGCCCGGTCTACGAGCGCACCGGCGGCCACGCCTACGGCTCCACCTACCCCGGCCCGATCGGCGCGGTGCTCTCCCCGCAGCTCACCGGCGTCGACCGCAACCCGACCCTGCCGTACGCCTCCTCGCTGTGCGGGGTCTGCCTCGACGTCTGCCCGGTCGCCATCGACATCCCCGCCATGCTCGTCCACCTGCGCGCCCGGGTGCCGAAGCCCGCGCCGGAAGCCGCGGCCATGCGCGTTGCCGCCTGGGCCATGTCCGATGCCCGCCGCTGGTCGCGCCTGCTGCGCGCGGGCCGCTTCACCCGGCTGCTGTCCCGGGCCCGCTCCCTGCCGCCACCCCTGTCGGCCTGGACCCGCGCCCGCGACCTCCCCCAGCCGCCGCCCCAGACCTTCCGCGACTGGTGGGAGTCCCGATGACCGACGCCCGCGCGGCCATCCTCGCCCGCGTCCGCGCCGCCCTGGCCGACCGGCCCTCCGCCGCCATCCCGAGGGACTACCGCGCCGCGGGCTCCCGCGGCCCCGGCGACATCGAGCGCTTCGCGGAGGTGCTGCGGGACTACCGCGCCCAGGTCCGCGTCACCGCCGACGTCCCCGCGGCCATCGCGGAGGCCATCGCCGCGCGCGGCGCGGCCCGGGTCGTGGCCGCGCCCGGCTGCCCGCCGGAGTGGGGCGGCGACCGCGCGCCCAGCGGCGTGGCCGAGCTGGACCGGGTCGACGCCGTCATCACCGCGTGCCACGTCGCCGTCGCCGACACCGGGACGATCGTGCTCGACCACGACGCCGCCGACCAGGGCCCGCGCGCGCTGACCCTGGTCCCGGACTACCACCTGGTCGTCGTGCGGGCCGAGCAGGTCGCCGCGGGGGTGCCGGACGCGGTGGCCGCGCTGCGGGACGTGCGGACGCAGACGTGGGTCAGCGGGCCGTCGGCGACCAGCGACATCGAACTGGAGCGGGTGGAGGGCGTGCACGGGCCGCGCACCCTGGAGGTCGTCATCGCGCTGGCCCTGGACTAGTCCAGGGCCTCGTCCAGCGTGGCGTGGACGTCGAACACGCGGTCCAGGCTGAGGAGGGCCAGGGGCCGCAGCACCGGCCGCCCCGCGGCCACGACGCGGAACGCGATGTAGTGCTCGTGGGCGCGGGAGCGGTGGTGCAGCAGCGTGGTGATGCCCGCGACACCGAGGAACCCCACCCTGCTCAGGTCCAGCACGGCCAGGGTGTGCTTGTCGAGGACCAGCGCGGCGGAGAGCCAGGCGTCCAGGCGGGGCGCGGTGGCCATGTCGAGGTCGCCCGCCACCTCCACGAGGAGCACCGTCGGGTCGGGCTCGGCGAAGGCGACCCGCAGCGCGCCGGTGTCGAAAGTGGCCGCCTGGGCGCGGATGGGGTCATCCGGCACGGCGTAGCCACTCATGCGCACTCGGTGGGTGGGGCTGACATGAGGGTTGATGGGGCTGACATGGGGGAAGTCTCCGTTCGTGCCTGCGGTTCGAGGCCGAACTCCCCACGAGATGAAAGGCCCAGGGGCAGTCAGGGAACCGTATGAGGACGGCCTGCAGCGCTGCTGCCGGATGGCATGCAGTGCTGCCCGGCTGACTGCACAACCGCGGCACTGGTGATTCTAGAGGACCGGTGGGTTCTGTACAGTCTCGGCCGACGGATGTTCGGCAGCGCAGCATCCAGGCATGACGTTTCGCCTCCGGCCCCCTGAAGCGGCAAGGCCGGTTGCCTGGCTCATCTGGCCGCTGCCGTGGAGGACTTGCGATGACTGGCGCTGTCGAGCGCGCGCTGACGCTCGCCCAGGAACTGGTCGAGGTGTCCCGCTTGTCCGAGGACGACGATATCAACGCGGTCCTGACAAGATTCGTGTCCCGGGTCGTCCGCACGGTCCCGGGGTGCGCCGAGGCCACCATAACCGTGCGCACGGCGGACGGCATCGAAACCGTCGCCGCGGTCGAACTGGACGGCGTCGGCGAGCCGGAGGCGCCCATCGCCCACGACCCGATCGCCGAAGCCCTCCAGTTCCGTGAGCCGCGGCGCATCGACGACACCGCCAGCGACCAGCGCTGGCCCGCCTTCAGCGCCCAGCTGGCCCGTCGCGGCTACCGCAGCGCCCTCGCCCTGCCGATCCCCACCCAGCGCTCGACGGCGGCGGTGCTGACGCTCTACTCGCGTTCGCCGCACCAGTTCGACGAGACCGCCTATGACATCGTGCTGCTGCTGACCCTGCACGCGGGGGTCGTCTTCGACAACGCGCAGCTGTTCCACGACAGCCGCAGCCTGGTGGACCAGCTGAACACCGCCTTGGACACGCGCCAGACGATCGGGCAGGCGCAGGGTTTGCTGATGCGCGTTTACCAGTGCGACGTGGAATCGAGCTTCCGGCTGCTGAAGGGCGCGTCGCAGAATACGAACTCCAAGCTGCGGCAAGTCGCGTCGACGCTGATCAGCGCCCATGAACAAGAGGATCTCCCCGCCGCCTTGCGGAAGTTCGGCCTCGACCCGGACATATCGCCCGCTCCGGCGCTCTGAAGGGGGCTTGGCGCCCTACCGGAGGTCGGCCAGGCGAGCGCGGATCTCCTCGGCCACCGGGTGCCCGATGCTCTCCAGGGTGACCAGCGCCTCGTACCAGTACCGCCGCCCCGTGGTCGGATTCCCGGTCGCGCACAGCAGCGTCCCGATCGCGTCCATCGTGGTCCCGCGGCCCTCGGTGTCGCCGATCTCCTCCCGCAACTCCAGCGCCCGCCGATAGTCCCGCATGGCGTCGTCGAACTGCCCCGCGCGCCAGTGCGCGTACCCCAGGTTGTGCAGGGCGTGGCCCTCGATGTGGCGATCCGCCAGGAGCCCGGCCAGTGACAGCGCCTCGGCCAGGTGGTCGAACGCGACCGCCGTCCCGGCCGTGATCTCCCCCAGGTTGCACAGCACCCGGGCCGTGCCCGCGGCGGAGCGCTCCCGCCTGCACAGGTCGAGGGCCTCGCCCAGCGCCTTGACCGCCTGCTCCGCCCGCCCGGCCTTGTGGTGCACCATCCCCAGGCCGTCCAGCGCCGCCGCCCGCCCGTGCGTGGCGCCCAGTTCCCGGAACAGCTGCTGGGCCCGTTCCAGGCGTTCCTCGGCGATTCCGGTGTCGCACAGGCAGTACTGCGCCGCCGCGCCCGCGCTGTAGTGCATCGCCGCGGTTGCCCGCTGGTCGTTCTCCGCCTCGGCGGCGGCCAGCCCCGCCAGCGACATCGTCTCCCAGTTCTGCACGTCGTAGGTCCGCCACAGGAACCCGCGCAGCACGTCGGTCAGCAGCCAGGCGCCCATCCGCGGCCCGTGCTCGGCCATGTGCTGGACCATCGCCGAGAGGTTGGCGCGCTCGGCTTCCAGCCAGTCATCGGGCGGGGGAGCGGCGGCGGCGGTGACGAAGGGCGGGATGTCGCACAGGCGCAGCATCCCCGGGTAGCGCGAGCTGGTGGCGTGGTGGGCGCTGTGGAGGTAGTGCAGCAGCAGCCGCTGCCGGGCGTGCTCCCGCTCGGCGTCGTCGTCCTCCTCCACGCAGCGTTGCGCGGCGAAGAGGCGCAGGAGGTCGTGGAAGTGGAAGCGGTCGCGGGCGCGGCGCTGGACCAGGTGCGCGGCGACGAGCTGGTCGAGGGTGCCCGCGGCCTCCTCGACGGACATGCCCAGCAGGGTGGCGGCCGCGGGCAGTCCGATGTCCGCGCCGGGGACCAGGCCCAGCAGCCGGAACGCGCGGGCGGCCCGCGGGTCCAGGGCGGCGTAGGACAGGGCGAAGGCGGCGTGCACCGCGGTGGTGCTGTCGCCGCTGACCGACAGCTCGCGCAGCCGGTTGCCGTCGCGCAGGGCCGCGGTGTAGTCGGCCACCGACTCGTAGGCGCCGAGGCAGACGTTCGCCGCGGCGATGCGCAGGGCCAGCGGCAGGTGCGCGCACAGCCGGGCCAGCTCGTCCACTGTGTCCGGTTCCCCGTGGACCAGGGCGCGCAGCAGGTCGGTGGCCTCGGCGTGGGTCAGGACGTCGAGGCGCAGGATGAGGGCGTCGTCGCGGACCCGGAGGCCGGAGAGGTCGTTGCGGCTGGTGACCACGACCGCGCAGTTCGGGTTCGCCGGGATCAGCGGGCGCACCTGCTCGGCGCTGACGGCGTTGTCCAGCACCAGCAGGACGCGCCGGTCGGCCAGCATGGAGCGCAGCAGCGCGCCCCGGGTGTCCACGTCGAGCGGGATCGCCGCCGGGGGGACGCCGAGGGCCTGCAGGAAGCTGTTCAGCGCGTCGCCCGCCGTGCGCGGCGCGCTCTCGGAGTAGCCGTGCAGGTTGAAGAACAGCTGGCCGTCGCTGAAGCGGTGGCGGACGCGGTGGGCCCAGTGCACGGCCAGCGAGGTCTTGCCGACCCCCGCCGTGCCGCTGATGACCGTCACCGCGGCCCGGCCGCCGGTGAGCGACAGCTGCGCGTCCAGCTCGCGCAGGTGCGCCGCGCGCCCGGAGAAGGTGGCCGGGCCGGGCGGGAGCTGCGCGGGCACCAGGGCGGAGCCGATCTCGGCCTGCCCGGACTCCTGGCGGAGGATGCGCAGGTAGACGCCCTCCAGCTCGGGCCCTGGCGCGATCCCGAGGCTCTCGTCGAGCTGCGTGCTGACGTCCTTGAACAGCCGCAGGGCCGCGACCCGCTGGCCGGACGCGGCCAGCGCGAGCATGATCCGCGCGTTCACGCCCTCGTGCAGCGGATCGGTCTGCAGCGCCTCCCACAGCCTGCGCAGCGCCTGCTGGTGGGCGCCGCGGCGGATCGCGAGGTCGGCGTGGGCGAGCACGGCGGTGGTGCGCTGGCGGACCGCGGCGACGGCCGCCGGGTGCTGGGCCAGCCCCGGGTCGACGTCGGAGAGCACCGGGCCCCGCCACAGGGCCAGCGCCTGGTCGTAGGCGTCCTCGTCGGCGTCCACCGTCGCGGCCTGGAATTCCAGCAGGTCGCACTGCTCGGTGGCCAGGGTGAGCCGGTACCCGGAGCCTGCCCGGCTCAGCCTGCCCTCGTCGTCGAGCAGCTTGCGCAGCCGGGCGACGTAGGTGTGGATCAGGTTCGGGTAGGTGGCCGGAATCCGGTTGCCCCAGAGGAAGTCGACGATCTCCTCGCGGGACACCGCCTCGTTCGCCTGCAGCGCCAGCAGTCCCAGCAGCCGCCGCTGCATGGCCGGGCCGGGGTCGACCGCCTCGCCCGCTCTGCGCACCAGCAGCGGTCCGAGCACCGAGACGCGGACCGCGCGCTCGCTGCCGGTCTGGTCGCCGAGCACGGCGGTCAGCCTGCGCAGCGACTGCGCGTGCGGCTGCTTCACCCTGCCCTGCTCGATGTCGCGCAGGGCGCGCACGCTGATCCCCGCCCGCTGCGCCAACTCCTGTTGGGTGATTCCCACCCGCCTGCGATGCGCGATCAGCTGCGCCCCGAATCCTCCGGTCACCGTCCCCCCAACAGCTCCCTGAACCCCCACCGGCAGGAAAACTACCGCACCCGTCCGACACTTCCGCCGGTTTCTGCCGGTCCGATCGTCCGGTTTCCGTCGGTTCCCGCAGCTCAGGGGTCCGCGACCATGGTCCAGACGATCCACGGGAAGTATAGAATTCAACGACCCTCGCCCCCATAAGCTCGAAAGCCGGAGCAGAGGGGGAGGTCCGGTGCTACGCGTCCACTTCACGGGCGAGGATCTACTGCGGATACGGGTGCTGACCGAGCCGCGGCCGACATGGGAGTTGTTGGTTGCGAGACAACTGTTCCAGACCAGGTGCGCCGACCCGGCGTTCGCCCCGTGGCACCGCAGGGTGCGGCTGCAACTGGGGCCGTCGGCGTCACCGTCGGCGTTCCGCGCCGTCGCCGTCGAGCCGTACTGGTCGAGCATCACCCACTACGTGCGCCAAGACGGGAGATCCCGTGTGGAATCCGCGCTGGCAAGCGGGTTCGAGTCCGTCCTCACCAACCTGCACCCCGCGGTCCGGTGGACGGCGCCAGTGCTGGAGATCGATCACCCGGTGGACCGGACGGTGCACCTGGCGGGCCGCGGCCTGACCCTGGCCCCGGCGTTCTTCTGGTGCGGGACCCCGGTCTCCCTGGGGGAGAGCGTCGACCCGCCGACCCTGGTCTACCCGGTGGTCCGCGACTCGACCTGGACCGCGGTGGCCGAGGCGCGCGCGCCGCACTGCGACTCGCTGATCGCGCTGCTGGGCCGGACCAGGGCCAAGGTGCTGTGGGCGATCGCCGAGCGCCCGCACGTCAACACGACCGAGCTCGCCCGCTCGCTGGGCATCTCCCCGGCGGGGGCCAGCCAGCACGCCACCATCCTGCGGGACGCGGGCCTGGTGACCACGTTCCGCCACAACGGCTCGGCCCTGCACCGGATCTCCGAGCGCGGCGCCGTCCTGCTGGACGACTGCCCGGACGGTGTCCAGCCGCCGATGGCCGAGCGGATGCGAGGAGCCTGACCGCTTAACCGCTCGCGGCATATTGCCTATGTGTTACCTCGCTCATACACTCGGCCGAGTTTGGGAGCGCTCCCAGGGCTCTGTGCTCGTGTCAAGTCCACTGGAAGATCGAGGTACGACATGAAGGTCAGAGGTACAGGGCGAGCGCGGTGGCGCTGGGCGGTGGCCCTTGCCGCCGCCGCCGCGACGGCGTTCGGCGCCGTCGCCGCCGTCCCCACGGCCACCGCCGCGCCCACCGAGGACTGGCTGCACGTCGAGGGCAACCAGATCGTCGACGAGGCGGGCGACCGCGTCTGGCTCACCGGCACCAACTGGTTCGGCTTCAACGCCACCGAGCGGGTCTTCCACGGGCTGTGGTCGGGCAACATCACCGAGATCACCAAGTCGATGGCCGACCGCGGCATCAACATCGTCCGCGTGCCGGTCTCCACCCAGCTGCTGCTGGAGTGGAAGAACGGCCAGACGGTGGTGCCCAACGTCAACACCTACGCCAACCCCGAGCTGGCGGGCAAGAACAACCTCCAGGTGTTCGACTACTTCCTGGAGCTGTGCGAGCGCTTCGGCATCAAGGTGATGCTGGACGTGCACAGCGCGGAGGCCGACAACTCCGGCCACGTCTACCCCATGTGGTACAAGGGCGCGATCACCCCGGAGATCTTCTACCAGACCTGGGAATGGGTCACCGAGCGGTACAAGACCGACGACACCATCGTCGCGATGGACATCGAGAACGAGCCGCACGGCACGCCGAACCAGCCGCCGCGCGCCAAGTGGGACGGCACCACCGATGTCGACAACTGGAAGCACGCCTGCGAGACCGCGGGCAAGCGCATCCTGGCGATCAACCCCAAGGTCCTGATCCTCTGCGAGGGCATCGAGGTCTACCCGCGCGAGGGCAAGAACTGGAGCTCGCCGAACACCAATCCCGACCTGTCGCCGAACTACTACTACAACTGGTGGGGCGGCAACCTGCGCGGCGTGCGCCAGCACCCCGTCAACCTCGGTGCCCACCAGGACCAGCTGGTCTACTCCCCGCACGACTACGGCCCGCTGGTGTTCGACCAGCCGTGGTTCCAGAAGCCGTTCACGAAGGCGACCCTGACCACCGACGTGTGGCGGCCGAACTGGCTCTACATCCACGAGGAGAACATCGCCCCGCTGCTGCTCGGCGAGTGGGGCGGGCGCCTCGGCCAGGACGAGCGCCAGGACCGCTGGATGACCGCCCTGCGCGACCTGATCAAGGAGGAGGGCCTGCACCAGACGTTCTGGGTGCTCAACCCCAACTCCGGCGACACCGGCGGACTGCTGCTCGACGACTGGAAGACCTGGGACGAGACCAAGTACGCGCTGCTCAAGCCCGCCCTGTGGCAGCACAACGGCAAGTTCGTCAGCCTCGACCACCAGGTCCGCCTCGGCGGCGCGGGCAGCACCACCGGCATCAGCCTGGCCGAGCGCTACGGCGGCGGCACCGGTGAGGACACCGTCGCGCCGTCGGTCCCCAGTGGACTGGCCGTCGGCGCCAGGACGTCGTCCTCGGTGGCCCTGTCCTGGGCCGCATCGACCGACAACGTCGCCGTGACCGGCTACGACGTCTACCGCGGCGCCACCAAGGTGGCCACCGCCACGGGCACCTCGCACACCGACACCGGCCTGACCGCGTCGACCACCTACAGCTACACGGTGCGGGCCAGGGACGCGGCGGGCAACACCTCCGCGGCGTCGACGGCGGTCTCGGCCACGACGACGGCGGGCGGTGGCGGCGGGTCCGGCTGCACGGCCACCTACCGCACGCTCAACAGCTGGTCGGGCGGCTTCCAGGCGGAGGTGACGGTGGCCAACACCGGCACCAGCGCGACCCGGGGGTGGAGCGTCGTCCTGTCGCTCGCAGGCGGCCGCACGATCGGCAGCCTGTGGAACGGCACGCTGAGCGGCGCCACGGTGACCAACGCGGCCCACAACGGCGCGCTCGCGCCGTCGGCGAGCACGACCTTCGGCTTCGTCGCCAACGGCCAGGCCGCGGGCGGCGTCAGCGTGGTGAGCTGCACGACCAGCTGACGCTGACGAACCGGTGGCGACCGGCGGCAGGGGTGCGATCCCTGCCGCCGGTCGCTGTCTGCGCCCTCTCGGCGCCTTCTCGGATCGGTGCGGCGCCAAATACCTTCGCGCGTCGGACGTCCGCCGGGTTAGGGTTCCCGTCGTGCACCGACTGTTCACGATCACCCCGCCACCCGCGCGCTGAGCGCGGGGCGAGCGACGGGTTCGGCGGTCCGCCGAACCCGGTGTCAGGGCTGAGCCCCGCAGACGGACGTCCTGTCCCTCTGTCGTCGGAGCGATCCCGCCATGTTCTCCAGTCGATCCATGCTGTTCCTCGCCGGGCTCCTGTGGGGCACCGGCGGGCTCGCCGGTGCCCTGCTGCAGTCCCGCACCGGCCTGCACCCGGTCGCCGTCGCGGCCTACCGGTTGCTCATCGGCGGCGGCCTGGCCGCGTTCGCGTTGTCCAGCCGCCTCTCCAACCTGCCCCGCACCACGGCCGCCGTCCGCAGGCTGCTCGCGGCGGGCGCGCTGATCGGGCTGTTCCAGGCGGGCTACTTCGGGGCGGTGGTGCTGACCTCCGTCAGCCTCGCGACCCTGCTGACCATCGGCAGCGTCCCGGTCTTCGTCGCCCTGGCGACCCTGCGCGACCCCCAGCCGCGCACCCTGGTCGCGATCGCCCTCGCCGTCACCGGGCTGGCGCTGCTGGCGGGCACACCCGGGGACGGCCCGCTCCCGCACACCGCGGGCGGCATCCTGCTGTCCCTGCTCTCCGGCGCCGGTTTCGCCGCGCTGACCATCCTCAACCGGCGCCTGGTCCCCGGGCTGACCAGCGGTGCCACGAACGCGCTCGGCCTGCTGGTCGGCGGCGTCCTGCTGCTCCCGCTCGCCCTGCCCCTCGGCATGGTCCTGCCGCTGCGCGCCGACGTGCTGCTCATCGCCGCGTTCCTCGGCGCCGTCCCGACCGCCGTGGCCTACGGCGCGTACTTCGCGGGCCTGCGGGGCTCGCCCGCGGTGACCGCGGCACTGGCGAGCATGCTCGAACCGCTCACCGCGACCGTCCTGGCGGTGCTCTTCCTCGGCGACCGCCTCACCATCGCGGGCACCGTCGGCGCGACCCTGCTGGCCGCGGCGCTGCTGCTCAACGCCCTCAGCCCGGCACCCGAGCCTGCCCACTAGCGCACCGGCACCGCAGCCCAGGGGCAACTCCGGGTCAACTCCGGGTGTCCTCCTGGTCGTCCTCGTCCCGGCGGTGGCCGCTGGGGAGGTCGTCGGGGGGTTCGACGCTCAGCGCCTTGGCGATGGGGACGTCGGTGGAGGAGTGCAGGACGATCGACAGGGCGATGGTGATGGCCACGAGGTCGAAGACGTCCTCGGCCGCGGCGATCCCGGACTGCAGGACGAGCAGGCCGTAGACGACCGAGGCGAAACCCTTGGGGCCGAACCACGCCACCACCGCGCGCTCGGTGCCCGGCAGCGGGGTGCGCACCAGCGACAGCGCCATCGCCGCGGGCCGCACGAGCAGGATCGCCAGCACCGCCACCGCCCAGGCGCCGAGGCTCAGGTCGGCGATGCGCTCGGGGGTGATGAGCGCGCCGAAGACCAGCAGCGCGGCGAACTTGGTGACCTCGGAGAGCAGGTCACCGACGCGCTCGAAGTGGTGGGCGGCCGCGGGGTCGAGGGTGACCAGGGTGGACCCGGCGGCGAAGGCGGCGAGGTAGGGGTTGGCGTGGGTGAGGTGGCAGGCGGCGTAGAGGATGACCGCGATCGCCAGCGGCCCCAGGGCGTGCAGGCGGGGCTCGGCGGTGAGCAGGCGCAGCCGCCAGGCATAGGAGATCGCCGCGGGCACCGCCACGCCGAGCGCGAGGCCGAGGACCAGCTCAAGGGCCACGGTGCCCAGGTGCGCGTCCTGCTGGGCGGCCGAGGCGAGGAAGATCAGCACGAACGGCAGGGCGAGGCCGTCGTTGAGCCCGGACTCGACGTTGAGCAGCCCGCGCACCCGCGGCGGCACGTCCGTGCGCCCGACGATCGCCGAGGCGAACACCGGGTCGGTGGGGGACAGGATCGCCCCGAGCAGGAAGGCGGTCGTCCAGTCCAGGCCCGCCAGGTAGTGCGCGGGCAGCGCGATGCCGACCATGGTCAGCGGCATCGCCAGGCCCAGGGCCCGCCCGGTCAGCCGCCAGCCCGCCCGCAGCGCGCGGACGTTCGCCCGCTGCCCGTCGGTGAACAGCACCGTGAACAGGGCCAGGTCGGCCAGGGTGCTCACGAGCGGCCCGTCGGAGGGCACGTCCACCAGGGCGAACCCACCCGGGCCGATCAGGGCGCCCGCGACCAGGAACAGCAGCGCCGTGGACAGCACGGACCGCGCGGCGAGACCGGACAGGGAGACGCTGATCAGGAGGACGACGCCGAACGCCAACACCAAAGCCACGCCCCCACCCTGGCCGATGCCCGGCCACCCTGCCACCCGCGCGGATCACGCAGGTGCGTCGAGGGGGTTTGCCCGAGGCCCGGTCTGGGGATGTCGACTGCAGAACCGATGCCCGACGGAGGCCCCGATGAGCACGACCGACAACGATCCCCGGCAGGACGCGGCGTGGGAGACCCTGGACGACCGCACCCCGACCGCGCCGGGAGCCTCGGCCAGCGCCCCGACGGTGAGCAGGACCCGTTCCCCGAACCGGTTCGGCGCGACCCTGCCCAGCGCCCTCGCCCTGCTGGCGGGCGTGTGGGTGGTCATCGCCCCCTTCGCCCTCGGCTACGCCGACGCGGGCGCCTTCGCCTTCTGGAACGACGTCCTGGTCGGCGCCGCGATCGCCCTGGTGGCACTGCCCCGCGTCCTCCGGACCCGCCGGGCGCCCTGGCTCAGCGTGGTCAACGTCGTGCTCGGCGCCTGGCTGGTCCTCGCCCCGTTCCTCGTGGGCTACCGCGAGACCACCCCGGCCGCGGTGGGCAACGACGTCATCATGGGGATCATGGTCGTCATCCTGGCGGGCACCAGCGCCCTGCTGACCTTCCTCGTCCGCGCCCACGACGAGGAGCCCACCGCCGGGTCGCGGTAAGTCCACTCAGGACTCGCGAAGGCCACCGAAAGGCCGGGTGGGCGGGCGCCAGAGGCGCCCGCCCACCCGTTCACGACGTCATACGGAGATCTTGCCCGCGCCCGCACCCGCCGAGACGGACGCCTTGACGGTCGAGGCGCTGTCCAGGGTGTACTGGTAGGGGATCGGGGCGACGGTGCCGCCGCCGGACTGCGGGGTCCCCGAGCCCACGAACACGTTGTTGCGCTGGACGATCGCGCCCGGGTCGGAGTCGGCGTAGCCGACCAGGGTGGGCTCGTCGACGTTCTCGAAGTAGTTGCCCTCGACGAGGACGCCCGCGTTCATGGTGGAGGCGACGCCGTACTCGTTGTCGCGGTAGTAGTTGTTGTAGACGTGGACCGGGTTGCCGAAGCGCACCCGGGGGTGGCGGGTCCCGCTGCCGTCGAAGTAGTTGTGGTGGTAGGACACGCGCAGGTGGCCGACGTCCTGGCTCGCGTTGTCGTCGCTGTGGCCCAGCAGCATCGACTTGTCGTGGCCGAACACGCGGTTCCACGAGACGGTGATGAAGTCCGAGCCCCGCTTGATGTCGACGGCGCCGTCGTAGCCGTTGGTGAAGCTGTTGTGGTCGACCCAGACGTTGGTGGCGCCGGTCTCGATGTTGATGGCGTCGTCGGCCCAGTCGCGGAAGGACAGGTTGCGGATGATGACGTTGCGGTCACCGTTGACGGTGAACCCGCAGCCGACGATCGTGGCGCCGCTGTTGCCCAGGATCGTCTTGTTCGACCGCACGCGCAGCATCCCCGAGCAGGAGATGGTGCCCGACACCCTGATCACCGCGGCGCTGCTGGAGCCCAGCGCCGAGGTCAGGGCCGACGCGCTGCTGACGGTGACGGGGGAGGCGCTGCCGCCGCCGGTGGTGCCGCCGTTCTGCGTGGCCCAGCCCGCGAGGCCGCCGGGCGCGGGCGGGTTCCCCGTGGTGGTGGTCGTCGTTGTCGTGGTGCGGGTGGTGCTCGTCGTCGTGGGGACGACGCCCCCGGTGCAGACCGTCCCATTGAGACGGAACGTGGTCGGCGCCGGGTTGCTGCCCGCCCAGGTCCCGGTGAACCCGGGCGTCATCGACGCGCCGGTGCCCATGCCGGAGCCCCACTCGGGGTTGGTGACCCGAACCCGGGTGCCGCTCTGGCTGAACACGCCGTTCCAGCCCTGCTGGACCGTCTGGCCGCCGGTGAAGTCCCACTCCAGCGTCCAGCCGCCGGTGATCGCGTCACCGAGGTTGGTGACGGTGACGTTCGCGCCGAACCCGCCGCCCCACTGGTCGGCGACGGTGTAGTTGACCCGGCAGCCGGGTGCGGCGCTGGCCGTGCCGCCGACCATCACCAGCCCGGTGGTCACCGCTGCCACTGTGGACACCGCGGTGACCGCGGCCATGCGGCGGGATACGCGTCGTTTGACCAGATTCATGCGTCGCCTCCTTGCGAACAGATGAGGTTGTGCGACCCTCGGGACGAGGGGAACCACCCTGAGCGAGATGTTCGGGGAGCGCTCTCAGTATGGAAGAAAGCGCTTTCAGGAAGCGCTTTCTCCTACGGTAGACCACCTTCGTGGAGCAGACAAGGGGCCACGAGGGACGAACAGGCTCAGCGGCGGACCGTCGCGGTGCTCTCCCGCAGGAGGACCTGGCCGGGGAACCGCACCACGCGGCTGCGCTTGCCCCGGTCGGCGCGCATGGCCAGGTTCATGGCCTCCTCGCCCATCCGCTCCAGCGGCAGGGCCACCGTCGTCAGGGCGGGGGTGAGGTCGCGGACCACGGGGATGTCGTCGAACCCGGCCAGCGCGATGTCGTCGGGAACCGACACCCCGGCCTCGCGGGCGGCGGTGAGCGCGCCCATCGCCATGACGTCGGTGACGGCGAAGACACAGGTCACGCCCGTGCGCCTGGCGATCAGCTCGGCCATCCCGGCGTAGCCGCCGTCGCGGGTGAAACCGGACTCGACCACGTCCTCGTCGGCCAGGGTGATCCCGGCGTCGGCCAGGGCGTCGCGGAACCCGTCGAGGCGGTCGATGACGGTGGTGAGCCTGCGCGGCCCGGTCAGCACCGCGAAGCGGCGGTGGCCCAGCCCGAGCAGGGTCCTGGCCAGCTCGGCCGCTCCCGCGCGGTTGTCCGGCTGGACGCTGTCCACCCGCAGGTTCCGGTGCCTGCTGACCACCGCGACCTGCCCGCCCGCCCGCCGGTACGGCTCGATCTCCGCGGCCAGGGCGCGCTCCCAGTCGCGGTCCTCGAACCCCGAGCCGATCAGCAGGATGGCCGAGGCCCGCTGCGCGCGCAGCATCGACACGTACGCGATCTCCTTCTGCGGATCGCGGAACGTGCTGGCCAGCATCACCAGCATGTCGTTCTGCCCGGCCACCCGCATGACGCCGCGGGCGATGGTCGAGAAGTACGGGTCGCTGATGTCGTGGCAGATCACCCCGACGGTGTGGTGGGAGGACCCGGCGAGGGCGCGGGCGTGGGCGTTGGGCGCGTAGGCGAGTTCCTCCGCCGCGGCGAGCACGCGGTCGCGCAGGGCGGACCCGACGCTGGCGGCGCCGTTGAGCGCCCGGGACGCGGTGGCCAGCGACACTTGCGCGGTGCGGGCGACGTCCTCCAGCGTCACGTAAGGTCTGCCGTCCATGCCAACACTCACTTCCCAGGCGGTGAAAAGGTTTAGGCCACTGTAAACGACGTCGGGGTCACATGATCCACGTTCCGTCGACCCGTCTGGGTATTCCCAGCGGATTGCCCTCCCGCAGCGCGGGCGGGAGCAGTTCGTCAGGGTAGTCCTGGTAGCACACCGGCCGCAGCCAGCGCAGGATCGCGCCCGCGCCGACGGAAGTGTGCGCCGACGCGGTGGTCGCGGGCCACGGCCCGCCGTGGTGCTGCGCCCAGGACACCGCGACCCCGGTCGGCCAGCCGTTGAACACGAGCCTGCCCGCGCGGGCCCGCAGCGCCGAGACCACCGGACCGAGGTCCCCGGCCTCACCCGCCTCGGCGTGCAGGCTCGCGGTGAGCGCGCCGGGGAGGACTTCGAGCGCCCGGCCGAGTTCGCCGTCGCGGTAGCGCACCAGCAGGCACACCGGCCCGAACACCTCGGCGGTGGCCAGGTCGGGGTCGCCGAGGAGGAAGTCCACGTCGGCGGCCAGCAGCAGCGGTCGGACCACCGGGGAGTCCTCGACCACGCCCGCGAGGACCTCGACGGCGTCGGCGAGGCGCGCGGCCCCGTCGCGGAATCCCTGGGAGATACCGGAAGTGAGCATCCGCCCACTGTGGGCGGTGGGCAGCGCCGCCACGACCGCGGCCTCCAGCCCGCAGCCCTCCGGGATCAGCACGAGCCCCGGTTTGGTGCAGAACTGGCCGACGCCGAGGGTGTAGCTCGCCACGAGCCCGGCGGCGATCTGCGGGCCGCGGGCCAGCGCGGCGGCCCGGGTGACCACGACCGGGTTCAGGCTGCCCAGCTCGCCGAAGAACGGGATGGGATCGGGCCGTCCGGCGGCGAGGTCGAACAGCGCCCGCCCACCGGCGAGCGACCCGGTGAAGCCCACCGCGCGGATCGCCGGGTCGAGCACCAGCTCGCGGCCCTTGTCGAACCCCGACACCGTGCCGAACACCGCGGGCGGGGCGCCGTGCCCGGCCACCGCGCGCCGCACGAGCACGGCGATCCGCTCGGACAGCTCGGGGTGGCCGGGATGGGCCTTCGCCACCACCGGGCAGCCCGCGGCCAGCGCCGAGGCGGTGTCCCCGCCCGCCACCCCGAAGGCGAACGGGAAGTTGCTCGCGGCGAACACCGCCACCGGGCCCAGCGGTTCCATGACCGCGCGCAGGTCGGGGCGCGGCGGGTCGGCGTGGTCGATCGTGGCCCGCAGGCAGGAGCCCTCGGCCAGGACCTCCGCGAACAGCCGCAGCTGCCCGCTGGTCCTGGCCACCTCACCGGTCAGCCGGGCGGTTCCGAGGCTGGTCTCGGTGTCCGCCAACGGAACCAGGGCGTCGACGTCATCGTCCAGCGCGTCGGCCACCGAGCGCAGCAGGGCCCCGCGTTCGCCGGGGTCCAGGGCCGCCAGCCAGTGGGCGGCGTCGTCGAGGTCGGTCATGGGCTGCCTTCTGTGGGGTGGGGGGCGCGGAAGCGCAGGCCGTGCCCTGGTCCGGTGTGGGCGGTCAGACTGCCACCGTCGATGCGGACCCCGCTGGGCGCGGCCAGCACGCCCAGGCTCTCGAAGGAGGCGTCCTCGACGTCCTCGACCCAGGTCGGGGCGGGCAGTGCCAGGGCGAGCTGCCCGGACAGGTCGGCCAGCAGGTGCGGGGCGAGCCCGACGCCGCTGGTGCGGGCCAGCTCGGCGACGCGCAGGAACGGGGTGATCCCGCCGACGCGCACCACGTTGGGCTGCGCGATGTCACAGGCGCCGAGCAGGATCGCCTCCCGGAACTGGTGGACCGTGCGCAGGTTCTCCCCGAGCGCGATCGGCACCGCGGTCCTGCGCCGCAGCTCGGCGTGCGCGCGCAGGTCGTCGGCGAGCAGCGGCTCCTCCACCCAGTGCAGGTCGAAGCGCCGCAGGGCGTCGATCGCGCGCAGCGCGCCGGGCAGGTCCCAGCGCTGGTTGGCGTCGACCATGAGCGCGGTGCCCTGGCCGATCGCGGCGCGCACGGCGGCCACCCGCTCCACGTCCCTGGCCAGGTCGGGCGAGCCGACCTTCATCTTCACCCCGGCGCGGCCCGCCGCGACCAGGCGCCGCGCCTGCGAGACCAGCTCGTCCAGCGGGTAGTGCAGGTTGATGCCGCTGCCGTACACCGGCACGGAATCGCGCCGCCTGCCGAGCAGGTCGACCAGCGCCCGGTCCGCGCGCCGAGCCCGCAGGTCCCACAGCGCGATGTCGACGCCCGCCAGCGCCATGGTGGTCAGCCCGCCGCTGCCCGCCTCGTGCAGCCGGGCCCAGAGCCGGTCCCACACCGGCTCCGGCTCGGCGGGCAGGCCGATGGCCGCGGGCCGGATGTCGTGCTCGAGCAGCGCGGCCACCGCCGCCGCGCCGATCACCGGTGTCCAGCTGAAGCCCTCGCCCACCGCGCCCTCGGAGTCGGTCACCCGCGTGGCGACGACGTGCACGTGGGTCACGTCCTCGGCCCACGGCCGGGGCAGCCGGACCCGCGCGGGCGCGATGGCCAGGTCCGCGATGGTGGGCTCACCCATCGACCGCCGCCAGGCCGCGCTCGATGACGGCCGCCAGCGCGGCCAGGTCGGCCTCGTCGGGGTCGGCCAGCGGCGGGCGGACCGAGCCCACGGCCTGGCCGCGCAGCCGGGCGCCCGCCTTGACCAGCGACACCGCGTAGCCGGGCACGCGGTTGCGCAGCTCGACCAGCGGCCGGTAGAACTCGTCGATCAGGACCCCGGCGCGCTCCTGGTCGCCGCGGGTGAAGGCGGTGTGGAAGGCGGTGGCCACCTCGGGCACGAACGCGAAGGCCGCCGACGAGTACAGCGGGATGCCCAGCCCGACGTACGCGGGCATGGAGAACTCCGCGGTGGGCAGCCCGTTGAACATCAGGAAGCCCTTCTCCTCCCGCACCGTGCGGGTGATGCGGTGCAGCAGGTCGAGGTCGCCGCTGCCGTCCTTGAACCCCACCACGCGGGGGTGGCGGACCAGCCGGGCGATGGACTCCGGGGTGAACCGGGCCGAGTCCCGCTGGTAGAGCACCAGCGGCAGCGCGCTCGCGTCGGCCACGGCCTCGGCGTAGGCGACCAGGCCGTGCTGCGGACCGGTGGCCAGGTACGGCGGCATCAGCAGCAGGCCGTCCGCGCCCAGCTCGGCGGCCTGCCGGGCGCAGGCCAGCGCGTGCGGCAGCGGACCGCCCGCGCCGGTGAGCACCGGGACGGCGCCGGAGACCGCGGCCACTGCCGTGCGCACGGCGGTGGCGTGCTCGTCGAGGGAGAGCGAGCCGAACTCCCCGGTGCCGCACGCGACGAACACCGCGCCCGGCCCGTGGGCGAGCCCGTACTCGATGTGCGCGCCGAGCGCGGCGGCATCGATGCCGTCACCGCCGAACGGGGTGACGGGGAAGAAGAGCACTCCGTCGAGGATCACCTCGGACCTCCTGGGTCGGCGAGTTCGGTGCGCCACGAGCGGGTGGGCCGCCACCCCAGCAGCCGCTCGGCCTTGGCGATGGCGAAGGCCGACGCCCCCACCTCGATCCCGGCGGCGCCCGGGTGGAAGCGGGGCAGCACCTCGGCGAGCGGGGTCCTGGCCATCGCGTCGGCGGCGCAGGCGATGAACACCTCGCCGCTGGGCAGCTCGTCGGCGGCGAGCTGCAGTGCCACCAGGTCCGCTGCGTCGCGGGCGTCGACGTAGTTGAACAGCGACTTGGCCGCGATGGCCGGGTCGTCCAGCCGCTCGCGGACCGTGCTGCCGTCCTGGGTGGGCGCGCCCCGCCACTGCTCGGGCGAGATGACGTAACCGGGGCGGAACACCGAGAAGCGGGTCCGCTCACCCCGCAGCACGTACATCTGGACCAGCTGCTCGGTGGCCAGTTTGGACAGCGCGTAGGCGTGCCACGGGCGCGGTGGGTGCGCCTCGTCCAGCGGCAGGTAGTCCGGGCGCCAGCCCGCGCGGCCGTAGCCCAGCACGGTGAGGCTGCCCGCCAGCACGACGGTCCGGGTGTCGGTGGCCAGCGCGGCCTCGCAGACGTTGTGCGCGAGGCTGAGGTTGGTGCGCAGCAGGTCCGGCTCGGGGCGGCTGAACGGGACCGCGAACGCCGCGAGGTGGACCACCGCGCTTGGGCGGACCCGGCGCAGCGTGGCCAACGCCCGGTCGGGGTCGGTCAGGTCCGCCTCGATCGCGTCCCGCGCGCCGTCGGGACACGGCGTGCCGGGCAGGTCGACCGACAGCACGTCGTGGCCCGCGTCGGCCAGCCGCCGCACGACGCTGCGGCCCAGGACCCCGGCGCCGCCGGTGACCACGGTGCTCTGCCCGCTCACCTGCCCGACTCCTCGGGCAGCTCGACGGGCACCAGCGCGCCGCCCCGCGCGGCGGAGGTGTTGGCGGCGGCGCCGACGAGCACGCCGCGCACGCCGTCGAGGTAGCCCGCGGCCCGGCCGAGCGGGTCGGGCGCGGACCCCGGGCGGAACAGGTCGTCGAGCAGCCTGCGGTCGCCGCCGCCGTGACCGGCCTCGGACTCGTCGATGGCGACCTCCTCCGCTTGTCCCCAGTGCCGCTGCACCACCAACCGCGTGCCCGCCGGACGAACTCGGTCCCCGCCACGGTCGACCGGGTCCGCCCCCACCACCTCCGCGGCGTTGCCCGCCCGCACGCTCGACCGCTCGCACACCGCCAACTCCAGGCGGCCCTCGGTCCCGGTGATGGCCACCCGGTAGCCCTCCCAGGGGGCGTAGGCGGTGAGGGAGTAGGTCAGCAGCGCGCCGGACTCGTAGCGCACCAGGGCGGCCATCGTGTCCTCGATGGTGACGCCGGGGGAGAACACGTCGCGGTCGCGCCGGTAGCCGTCGTGCTCGGCGGCCTCGACGTAGAGCGCGCGCAGCCGCGGGTCCGAGGCCAGGTCGATGGCGAACGCCCCGGTGTCGGCGCGGCCGCTGCCGGGGCCGTAGAAGCGCAGCCCGGCGTGGGCGGAGACCGTGGCCGGGGCGTCGGCGAGCCACCAGTTCACCAGGTCGAAGTGGTGGGTCGCCTTGTGCACGAACAGCCCGCCCGATGACGCCTTGTCCCGGTGCCAGCGGCGGAAGTAGTCCGCGCCGTGCACCGTGTCGAGCACCCACTCGAAATGCACCGCCGTCACCTGCCCGATCGCGCCGTCGAGCAGCAGCCGCTTCACCGCGCTGTTCCTCGGGGCGTAGCGGTAGTTGAACGTCACCACCACCTCGGCGGTGGAGCGGCGGGCGGCCTCGACTATGCGCGCGCAGCCCGCCGCGTCCACCGTCAGCGGCTTCTCCACGACCACGTCCACGCCGCGCTCGAGCGCGGCGACGACGTGGTCGGCGTGCGTGGCGTCCACAGTGGCCACCACGACCGCGTCGGGCCCGACCTCGTCGAGCATCGCGGTGTACTCCCCGGCGCCGAAGGCGGGCAGCGCGTCGGCCGCGGCGCTCACCTCGTGGCGCCGCCGCTGGTAGTACGCCACCCTGGCCGGGTTGGGGTCGCACAGGGCGACCGGCTCGGCGATGTCGGCGTAGGCGCCCAGCAGCGCGTCGAAGTACAGCTGGGCGCGGTGCCCGGTCCCGACGAAGGCGTAGCGCCGCCTGCGGAAGGTCATGGTCCGTTTCCGTTCTGGGTCAGCGCAGGGTCAGCACAGGTCAGCGCAGCGCGGCTTCGGCCTGCGACCGGAACTGCTTCACCGCGTCGGGCACCGTCAGCCTGTCGAACAGGACCTGCTCGTTGACCTGCTGCAGCACGCTCTGCACCTCGCCTGCCCCGGGCGGGGGCAGCGCGGGCGGCGCGGCCAGCCCCGGGCCGATCACCTTGAGGAACTCGCCCGCCTGCTGGTCGGCGGGCTTGAGCTTGGCGAACACCGACTCGCGCAGCTCGGTGTTGACGGGCAGGCCGCGGTCGCTGAGCTGGATCTCGGCCGCCTTCGGGCTGTTGACCAGCCAGTTGACGAAGGTGGCCGCCTCCTTCGGGTGCTCGGTGCGCGCCGACGCCGAGAAGAACATGGCGGGCTTGAAGAACATGCCCGGCTGCGTGCCCTGGGTCTCCCCGGGGAAGCGCAGCAGCTTGAGCTCGTGGCCGGAGGACTTGCTCAGCGTGGGCAGCTCGTTGGTCCACCACAGGCCGGTCGCGCCGCGGTTGGTCGCCAGGAGCGACTGGTCGATGCCCGCCGCCTGCGCCTCGACGGTCAGCGAGGGCTCGGGCTCGGACTTGCGGTCGCGGGACTTGAGGATGAGGGTGAACCAGTCGCTCAGGGTCTGGTCGGTGAGGCCCAGGCCCGCGTCGGGGGAGAAGACCGACTCCCCGCGCTGGCGGGCGAACACCTCGAGGCCCGCCTCGTTGAAGCCGATGTTCTGCAGGCCGTAGACCTTCCCGCCGCCCGCCTCGGTGACCTTGGCGGTGACGTCGATGAAGTCTTCCCAGCTCCACGTCGCGTCGTCGGGCAGGGGCACGCCGACCTGCTTGTACAGCTCGGCGTCGGCGACGACGGTGTAGGCGTTGACGCCGGTCGGGATGGCGTAGGTGGCCTCGCCGACCTTGCCGGTCGAGGCGACCGCGGGGTCCAGCTTCGCGGTGTCGATGACGCTGGGGATGTACTCGGTGAGGTCCAGCAGCGCCTTGCGGTCGGCGTACTCGCGCACGTACCGGGACTCCTGCTGGAGCACGTCCGGGGTGTTGTTGCCCGCGGTGCTGGTGGCCAGCCGGTCCCAGTAGTCGCCCCAGCCGGTGAACTCCGGCTCGATCCTGATGTTCGCGTGCTCCGCCTGGAAGGCGTCGATCAGCTCCTGGGTCATCTTGTGCCGCGAGTCGCTTCCCCACCAGGAGAAGCGCAGCGTCACCGGCCCGCCGTCCCCCGTGTCGGTCCCGCCGCCGCACGCCGCGGTGGTCACCGCGGTCAGCACGGCCATCGCCAGGGCCGCGCCCCGTCTCACGGGCTTTCGCTGGTGTCGCACAGTGCCTTCTCCTTTCCCGTCACTTGAGGCCCGTGGTGGCGATGCCGCGCACGAGGTAGCGCTGTCCCGCGAGGAAGAACCCGAAGATCGGGCCGAGGGCCACCATCGACATGGCGAACACCGGACCCCACGGGGTTTGGCTGGTGGCGTCCACAAAGGTCCGCAGGGCCACCGGCACGGTGTACATCTTCGGATCGGTCAGGAAGATGAGCTGGCTGAAGAAGTCGTTCCACGTCCAGATGAAGGTGAAGATCGCGGTCGTGGCCAGGGCGGGCACGCACAGCGGCATGATGATCCGGAAGTAGATCCCCCAGTGGCCGCAGCCATCGATGCGCGCGGCCTCGTCCAGCTCCCTCGGCAGGCCGCGGATGAACTGCACCATCAGGAAGACGAAGAACCCGTCGGTCGCCAGCAGCTTGGGCAGCAGCAGCGGCCAGAAGGTGTTGATCAGGTCCACCTGGGCGAACAGGATGTACTGCGGCACGATCACCACGTGGATCGGCAGCATGATGCTGCCCAGCATGATCGCGAACCACAGCTTCTTGAGCCGGAACTCCAGGCGGGCGAAGGCGTAGGCGGCCAGCGAGCAGGCGATGAGGTTGCCCACGATGGAGCCGAGCACCACGATCGAGGAGTTGACCAGGTAGGTGCCGAACGGCTCGCCCAGCGCGGTCCAGCCCTCGGAGTAGTTCTCCAGGGTCGGGTTCGACGGGATCAGGCCCGGCTCGGTGAAGATGTCCGGGGTCGGCTTGAACGAGCTGGCCAGCATCCAGATCAGCGGGTACAGCATCGCGAAGCCGAAGAGGATGAGGCCCAGGTGCGCCAGGGGCCTGCGCCCGCGCCGCTCAGTCGTCGCCATAGAACACCCAGAACCTCGCCATCAGGAAGTTGGCGGCGGTCAGCGCCCCGACGATGATCAGCAGCACCCAGGCCAGCGCCGAGGCGTAGCCCATGTCGAAGTTGCCGAAACCCCGCTGGTACAGGTAGAGCGTGTAGAACAGGGTGGAGTCCGCCGGACCGCCGGTGCCCGCGCTGACGATGAACGACTGCGTGAACGTCTGGAACGCGCCGATGACCTGCAGCACCAGGTTGAAGAAGATGATCGGGCTCAGCAGCGGCAGCGTGATGTGGAAGAACTGCCTGCGCCTGCTCGCGCCGTCGACGGCGGCGGCCTCGTAGTACATCCGCGGGATCTGGCGCAGCCCGGCCAGGAAGATGACCATCGGCGCGCCGAAGGTCCACACGTTGAGCACGATCAGGGTGCCGAGCGCGAAGTCCGGGGTGGACACCCAGCCGGGCATCCCGGTGAAGCCCAGGGCGCCGAGCATGCTGTTGAGCAGCCCGTCGGTGCCGAAGATCTGCCGCCACAGGATCGCCACGGCCACGCTGCCGCCCAGCAGCGAGGGCAGGTAGTAGGCCGAGCGGTAGAACGCCAGCCCGCGCACGCCCTTGTCGAGCACCATCGCCAGGGCCAGCGCGAAGGCCAGTTGCAGCGGCACGGACACCAGCACGTAGGTGAAGGTCACGCCCAGTGAGGTGAAGAACCGCGGGTCGTCCAGCATCCGCTCGAAGTTGTCCAGCCCGATCCACTCCGGCGCGCCGATGAGGCTGTAGTCGGTGAACGCCAGGTACGCCGAGGCCGCGATCGGGCCCACGGTGATCAGCAGCAGGCCGAGGAACCACGGGGCCAGGAACAGGTAGGCCGCCTTGCCCTGGCTCAGCTCGCGGCGGGCACGCCGTTTTCCGGTTGTGGCTCTGGCGGGCGCCGGGACAGGCGCCGTCCTGGGCTCGGACGTCACAGGCAACCCGTTCACCCCATCGTGCTCGTCGACCTGAGTAAGCGCTTTCTAGCGGGGCAAGTCGAGCGGTGTCAAGGTTTTCCTCAGCGAACTGGGCCATTCGAGATAGCGCTTTCTCGACTGGGTGTCCGCCCGCTATGGTCTCTGTGTTCCCGCCCGAGGAGGCCAGGGTGACCGCTCGCACGTCAACTGTGGACGTCGTCGTGGTCGGCGTGCACGGCTACGGCCGCTCCCACCTGCGCGGAGTCCGCAGGCTGGCCGAGGCGGGGGAGGGCGTGCGGCTGGCCGCGGTCTGCGACCCGCGCCCGCCCGACGCCGCCGTCCGCGCCGAGATCGGCGATGTGCCCGCCTACGCCGACCTCGCCGAGGTCCCCGCGGGCCCCGGCCCCCGCGTCACCATCATCAGCACGCCCATCCACACCCACGCCGACCTGGCCCTGAGCGCGCTCGCCTCGGGCTCCCACGTGCTCCTGGAGAAGCCGCCCGCGCCGTCGCTGGCCGAGTTCGAGCGGCTCACCGCCGGGGTCCGGGCCTCGGGCCTGGCCTGCCAGATCGGGTTCCAGAGCCTGGGCTCGGCGGCGGTCCCCGCGGTGCGCGGGCTCATCGCCGACGGCGCGATCGGCGCGGTGCGCGGCATCGGCGCGGCGGGCACCTGGCAGCGCGACCACTCCTACTTCACCCGGTCGTCCTGGGCGGGCCGCCGCGTGCTCGGCGGGCGCGACGTCGTCGACGGCGCGCTGACCAACCCGTTCGCCCACGCGGTGGCCACCGCGCTGGCCATCGACGGCTCGACCGCCCGCGGCCAGATCCACGACATCGCGGTGGAGCTGTTGCGCGCCAACGACATCGAGGCCGACGACACCTCGGCGCTGCGGGTGCGCACCGCCCGCGGCACCGTCATCACCGTCGCGGTCACGCTGTGTGCCGAGCAGGTCCGCTCGCCGCACGTCATCGTCCACGGCACGGCGGGCACCATCACCCTGCACTACAAGGAGGGGCTGGTCCGCCTGCGCACCCCCGACCTCGACGTCACCTCGACCCACCCCGAGACCGACCTGCTGGCCGACCTGCTGGTCCGGGTCGGCAACCCCGACCACGGCATCCTGGTGCCGCCCGAGCACACCGGGGCGTTCATGGAGGTCCTGGAGGCCGTGCGGCTGGCCCCGGACCCCCGCCCGCTGGACGCGCGGCACGTGCGGGCCGTCGGCTCGGGGCCGGAGCGGCGGCTGGTGGTCGACGGCGTGGACGAGGCCGTGCTGCGCTCGGCGCAGGAGCTGGCGCTGTTCTCGGAGCTGAACGGGAGGGGCGGTCCATGGCCCTGGCGGAGCTGACGGTCGGCGACACCGTGGTCGCCACGTACGTCGACGGCACGGAGCTGCCCGCGGAATTGGCCCCGCGGCCGTTCCTGCACCCGGTGCGGACCCTGGCCGGGACGGTGGCCACCGACGCCGTGCCCGAGGACCACCGCTGGCACCTCGGGGTGTGCCTCGGCGTGCAGGACGTCGCGGGCGCGAACCTCTGGGGCGGGCGCACCTACGTCCGCGGCAAGGGCTACACCTGGCTGCCCGACCACGGCGTGATGGCGCACGTGGGCTGGCGCAGGCGCGCGCCCGGCCTGCTCGACCAGGACCTGTCCTGGCGCGGCCCCGACGGCGCCGAACTCCTGCGCGAGCGCCGGGAGCTGACCGCGCGGCCGGTCGAGGGGGGCTGGGCGCTCGACATCGCGTTCACCCTCGTCGCGCCCGACGAGCCGCGCGCGCTGGGCAGCCCGGCGACCAACGGGCGCGAGGGCGCGGGGTACGGCGGCCTGTTCTGGCGGCTGCCCCACCGCGGCGACGTCTTCACCCCCGACGCCCGCGGCGAGGACGCCGTCCACGGCTCCCGCGCCCCCTGGATCGCCTACCAGGGCGACAACGGCGCCCCGTTCACCCTGGTCCTGGGCGCGACCGACCCGGGCACCGCCGCGGACCCGTGGTTCGTGCGCCTGGCGGGCTACCCCGGCATCGGCTCGTCCCTCGCGGCGACCTCCCCGGTGGTGGTGGGTCCCGAGCCTGGCCTGCGCCGCGCCTTCACCGCCGTCCTCGCCGACGGACACCCGCCGGTGGCGGACCTGTGGCGGGCAGCCCGGCGCGGCTGAGTCCCGCCGGGTCGGGATCTGACCATTGACACACGGTCTGTTAACGCTAACAATTCGTTCGTAACAGTTTCGACATCCGACCGTCACGCCTGACGGTCGAGCGGCGGAGTCGGCGACAACAGGCCGCGACCCGGCGAACGCGCTGCCGCCCGAGTGGAGTTTCCCTGCGCACGAGGAGTGGCAATGCTGTTCGCTCAACGACGAGGAATGGCTCGACGGGCCTGGCTGCCGGTCGTCGCCATGGTCATCGGGCTGACCGTGAGCCCTGTCCACCCCGACGAGGCCGTGGCCGCCCCCGGCCCCTCGTTCACCAACCCGGCCGTCGGCGCGCCCAACAGCGCCGACCCGACATTGGTCCACCACAACGGTTTCTACTACTACGTCGCCACCACGTGGTCCTCCGATGTGGTCATGCGCCGGTCCTCGACCATCGCGGCATTGCGCAGCGCGCCGGAGCAGCTGGTGCTGCGCACGGGCGGGAACACGATGTGGGCGCCGCACCTGGAGATGATCGGCAGCCGCTGGTACCTGTACTACTCGGTGGAGCAGACCGGCGGTCCGCGCCGGACGCACGTCGCCGAGAGCGCCGGGTCGGACCCGATGGGCCCCTACACCCACCGGGGCATCCTCAACCTGATGCCCAACAACGGATGGGCGATCGACGCCGCCCCGCTCAGGCTCAACGGCGCCCTGTACATGACCTTCTCGGCCTTCGCCTCCGACAACCTCCAGTCGCTGTTCATCGCGCCCATGTCCAACCCCTGGACGGCCGGCGGCTTCGGAACCCGGATCTCCGCCCCCACCCTGGCTTGGGAGCGACAGGACGGAGCGGTCAACGAGGGCTCCTTCGCCCTGCACCGCAACGGCCGCACCTTCCTGACCTACTCCGGCAGCCACTGCAACGGCCCCAACTACAAGCTGGGCATGCTCGAGTACCGCGGCGGCAGCCCGCTGGCGCAAAGCTCCTGGTCGAAGTTCCCCACCCCGATCTTCCAGCGCGACGACGCCGCGGGCGTCTACGGCCCCGGGCACCACTCCTTCTTCACCTCACCCGACGGCACCGAGACCTGGATCGCCTACCACGCCAACTCCTCGCCGACCCAGGGCTGCGGCACCACCCGCACCACCCGCGTCCAGAAGATCACCTGGAACGCCGACGGCACCCCCAACCTCGGCGTCCCGGTCTCCACCTCCACCGTGCTCCAAGGCCCGTCGGGCGAGGTCGGCGGCCCGTCCCGGGTCGAGATCCGCAACCGGCACAGTGGACTGTGCCTGGACGACTACAACTTCGCCACCACGCCCGGCGCCGAGGTCCGCCAGTGGACCTGCAACGACCTGCCGGTCCAGACTGGTACCTGCAGCCGACCGGGGACGGCCACTACCAGATCAGCAACGGCCACAGCGGCCTCTGCCTGGACAACAAGGACTTCGCCACCACGCCCGGCTCGGTGGTCCAGCAGTGGACCTGCAACGGCTTGGCGGTCCAGCAGTGGCGGCTGACGTCGGTGGGCGGCGGCTTCTCGACCCTGGTCAACCGGCACAGCGGCTTGTGCCTGGACAACTACAACTTCGGCACCGCACCGGGTTCCGAAGTGCGCCAATGGACCTGCAACGGCAACAACGCGCAGCAGTGGAGCGTCGCCTAGTTCGGGGAGCAGGGCGCCTGCGTGCCGGCGCCCTGCTCCACTCTCGTCAGGCGGGAGGGACGAAACCGATCGTCAGCAACACGTTCGCGTACAAGCGGGTGTCGCCGGAGGCGATGCACACGGCCAGGTCCGAGCCGCGGCAGGTGTTGTAGAACTCCGCGCGGGGGAGGGACTGGAGGGGCAGTTCGGGGCCGAGCAGCCGCTCGTACTCCTGCCACACCGGCGGCCTGTCACCCTCGCCGTCCGGCCGCATCGCGTGCGCGGCCTCGGCTGGGACGGCGGTCAAGACCGACGCCAGGATCTCGTCCACGGGGATGAGCCCGGGGCGCAGGTTGAGGTAGACGATCTCGGCGTCGCGGTTCACGTTGGTCACGTGGGCGTAGTTGGAATCGGCGATGAGGACTCGGGAACCGTGGCCGCAGCGGGCGAGCGCGCCCAACAGGACGGGGTGGAGAACGGGGTAGCGCAACATGTGTGGACGCTAACAGACCACTGTGGAGTCACGTCGTCCACGGCTTGGAACGAGCTATTGAGAATATCGTTACCGTGCTGTTAACGTTAACACTCCACTGGTGAAACCTGGCTCGGATAGTCCGTGCCCGAGGACCCTTCCCAGGCATCGGTGGGAGCGCTCCCGCGCCCTGTTCGCACTGCTTCAAGGAGGAAGCCGTGACAATGACCAGCGAGGCACCCCCTGAACCCCGACGCCGCCCCCGGTCCCGGCTCGGCCTCGCGGCTGTCGTCGCGAGCCTGCTGGGCGGGACCGTCCTGGCCTTGGCCCCCACGGCGTCGGCCGCGGTGGTCGACCCGAACGCCTGGTACGTCCTGGTGAACCGGAACAGCGGAAAGGCGCTGGACGTCTACAACCGGGCGACGAACGACGGCGCCCAGATCGTGCAGTACGCCCGCAACGACGGCGCCTGGCAGCAGTGGCAGTTCGTCGATTCCGGCGGCGGCTTCTACCGGCTCAGGTCGCGCCACAGCGGCAAGGTGCTCGACATCTCCGGCGGCTCGACCGCCGACGGCGCGAACCTCGTCCAGTGGGCCGACAGCAACGCCACCAACCAGCAGTTCCGGCTCGCCGACAGCGCCGACGGGCACGTGCGCCTGATCAACCGCAAGAGCAGCAAAGCCCTCGACGTCTACAACTTCTCCACCGCCGACGGCGCGCGGGTGGTGCAGTGGGCCGACCTCAACGGCGCCAACCAGCAGTGGCGGCTGGTCCAGCTGGGCGCGGGCGGCGGCTACCCGAACCCCGGCCACGTCACCGGCGACATCGGCGTGCACGACCCGGCCATCGTCAAACGCCCCACGGGCGGGTACCTGCTCGCGCACACCGGCAACGACATCGCCCTCAAGACCTCCGCCGACCGGATCGCCTTCCGCAACGCGGGCTCGGCCTTCCCCGGCGGGACGCCGTGGACGAGCACGTACACCAACGGCGGCCGCAACCTGTGGGCGCCGGACCTCTCCCACCACAACGGCCAGTACCACCTGTACTACTCGGCGTCGACGTTCGGCTCCAACCGCTCGGCGATCTTCCTGGCCACCAGCCCGAGCGGCAACTCCGGCACCTGGACCAACCGCGGGCTGGTCATCGAGTCCCGGACCTCGGACAACTTCAACGCCATCGACCCCAACCTGGTCATCGACGACCAGGGCCGCTGGTGGCTGAGCTTCGGCTCGTTCTGGTCAGGCATCAAGATGGTCCAGCTCGACCCCGCCACCGGTCGCCGCCTCGACGGCGCCGTCATCGGCACCGCCTACAGCCGGGCCATCGAAGCCCCGTTCATCGTCAAGCGCGGCGCGTACTACTACCAGTACGTCTCGTTCGACCGCTGCTGCCAGGGCGCGGCCAGCACGTACCGGGTCATGGTCGGCCGCTCGAGCAGCGTCACGGGCCCGTACCTCGACCGCGCGGGCGTCAACATGAACAACGGCGGCGGCACCGAGATCCTGGCCGGCCACGGCAGCGTCCACGGCCCCGGCCACCAGGCCGTCCTCGCCGACACCGACGGTGACTTCCTCGTCTACCACTACTACACCGACAGCGGCGCGGCCCTCTTGGGCATCAACCGCCTCGTCTACGACGCGGCAGGCTGGCCGAGCGTCCAATGAGGACCACTCCCGTCCCGCTCCTCACCGTGGAGGATCAATGAGAAGGCTCGCAGTGGCCACCCTGGCCGCCGCCATGGCGGCGGGCGGCGCGGTCGCGCTGACCCCATCGGCGGCCGCGGCCGTGGTCGACCCGAACGCCACCTACGTCCTGGTGGCCCGGCACAGCGGCAAGGCGCTCGACGTCTACGACTGGTCCACCGCCGACGGCGGCCAGATCGTCCAGTGGGCCCGCAACGACCAGGCGGTGCAGCAGTGGCAGTTCGTCGACTCCGGCGGCGGCTACTACCGGGTCAAGTCCCGCCACAGCGGCAAGGTGCTCGACGTGTCCGGCGGTTCAACGGCCAACGGCGCCGAGGTCGTGCAGTGGACGGACAACAACGCGGCCAACCAGCAGTTCCGGCTCCTGGACTCCGCGGACGGGCACGTGCGGCTGGTCAACCGGGCCAGCGGCAAGGCGCTGGACGTGTGGGAGCGCTCGACCGCCGACGGCGCCCGCGTCTCCCAGTACGACGACGTCGACGGCGCCAACCAGCAGTGGCAGCTGGTCCGGCTCGGCTCCGACCCGGGCCCCGGCCCGGGTGGCCGCCAGGTGGAGGACCTCAACCGGGGCCTGACGAGCGTGCGCTCCGGCGACGGGAACCTGGTGAGCTGGCGGCTGCTCGGCAGCGACCCGGCAGGCGTCGGGTTCAACGTCTACCGGGGTGCCACCAAGCTGAACGGCAGCCCGATCACGGGCTCGACCAACTACCGCGACGCGGGCGCCACGGCCACGGCGTCGTACACCGTGCGCGCGGTCGTGGGCGGGGTCGAGCAGGCGCCGTCGGAGACCTCGCTGCGGTTCACCGGCGGCGGGCACCTCGACGTGCCGCTGCAAATCCCGGCGGGTGGTCAGACGCCCGGCGGGGAGAACTACACCTACGTCGCCAACGACGCCAGTGTCGGCGACCTGGACGGTGACGGCCAGTACGAGATCGTGCTGAAGTGGGACCCGACCAACGCGAAGGACAATTCGCAGTCCGGGTACACCGGGAACGTGTTCGTGGACGCGTACCGGCTGAACGGGACCCGGTTGTGGCGCATCGACCTGGGGCGCAACATCCGCGCTGGTGCGCACTACACGCAGTTCCAGGTGTACGACTTCGATGGCGACGGGCGTGCCGAGGTCGCGATGAAGACCGCTGACGGCACCCGCGACGGCGCGGGCAGGGTGATCGGCAGCGCCACCGCCGATCACCGCAACTCCGGCGGCTACGTCCTGGCAGGCCCGGAGTTCCTGACGATGTTCACCGGCCTGTCCGGCGCGGCGGTCTCCACGGTCAACTACGACCCGCCCCGCGGCACCGTCGCCTCCTGGGGTGACAGCTACGGCAACCGGGTGGACCGGTTCCTGGCCGGCACCGCCTACCTGGACGGGACGCGGCCGTCGTTGATCATGGCGCGCGGCTACTACACGCGGGCGGTGGTCGCGGCCTGGGACTTCCGGAATGGGGCCCTGGTGCGGCGCTGGACCTTCGACAGCAACAGCACCGGCAACTCCGGGTATGCCGGGCAGGGCAACCACAGCCTGACGATCGGTGACGTCGACGCCGACGGCCGTGACGAGATCGTCTACGGCGCGGCGACCATCGACGACAACGGCCGCGGCCTGTGGACCACCGGGCTGGGCCACGGCGACGCCGGGCACCTCGGCGACCTGGACCCCTCCCGCCCCGGCCTGGAGTACTACAAGATCTCCGAGGACGGCTCCAAGCCCGGCACCTGGTTCGCCGACGCCCGCACCGGGGCCCGGCTGTGGCAGAGCGCCCCGGCGGGGGACAACGGCCGCGGGGTCTCCAGCGACATCTGGGCGGGCAGCCCGGGAGCGGAGTCGTGGTCGTCGGCGGACTCCCAGCTGCGCGACACGCGTGGCACCGAGGTGGGGCGCAAGCCGTCCTCGGCGAACTTCCTCATCTGGTGGGACGGCGACCCCACCCGGGAGCTGCTGGACCAGACCCGGATCGACAAGTACGGCACCAGCGGTGACACGCGCCTGCTGACCGGCTCCGGAGTGGCGTCCAACAACGGCAGCAAGGCCACCCCGGCCCTGTCCGGGGACATCCTGGGCGACTGGCGCGAGGAAGTCATCTGGCGCACCGGCGACAACACCGCCCTGCGCGTCTACAGCACCCCGCACGAGACCAGCAGGCGCGTGGTCACGCTGGTCCACGACACGCAGTACCGCGTCGCCCTGGCCTGGCAGAACACCGCCTACAACCAGCCGCCGCACCCCAGCTTCGCGATCGGCTGATCCTTGGGTGGCCTGTCCGAACCCGGACAGGCCACCCAATCAGCGCCGGATCTCACCGCCGTGCGGCTCGGGGAGGTTGAGCTGTTCCTGCTCGTCATCGTCCAGGGCGGCGGTGTCGCGGGGCGGCAGGAACGGCTCCTGGTCCTCGTCCGCGCCGCGGGCGATGGCGCGGGAGCGGGCCAGCTCGGCGTCGAGTTCCGCGCCGAGCAGGATGGCCAGGTTGGAGAGCCACAGCCACACGAGGAAGCCGATGATCCCGCCGAGGGAGCCGTAGGTCTTGTTGTAGGAGCTGAAGTTGGCGACGTACAGGGCGAAGGCGGCCGAGGCCAGCACCCAGATCAGCACCGCGACGACACCACCCGGGCTGATCCAGCGGAAGCGCGGCTGGCGCACGTTCGGCGCGGCCCAGTACAGCAGGGCGATCGCCAGGCTCACCAGCAGCGCGATCACCGGCCACTTCGCGATGTTCCAGACCAGCAGGCCCGTCGAGCCGATCCCGATGGCCGAACCGGCGCGCTCGGCGATCGACCCGGTGAACACCACGCCCGCCGCGCACAGCGCGAGCAGCACGGTCACCGCGGCGGTCAACCCGACCCGCAGCGGCAGCGTCTTCCACACGGGCCTGCCCTCGGGCATCTCGTAGATGGCGTTCGACGCCCGCATGAACGCCCCGATGTAGCCGCTGGCCGTCCACAGGGCCGCGAGCAGGCCGACGATGGCCAGCGGCCCGGCGAGGCTCGCGCTGCCCTGCAACTCCTCGACCGCCCCGGTGAGGATGGCGGCGGCCTCACCCGGCGCGATCGCCTCGATGTTCTCGATCAGGCTGGCGGTGGCCGACGGGCCGAGCATGGCGGTCAGCGACGTGACCACGATGATCGCCGGGAACAGCGACAGCACGCCGTAGTAGGTCAACGCCGCGGCCCAGTCGGTCAGGTTGTCCTTGCCGAACCCGCGAAGCGTCCGCCGCAACAGATCTTTCCAAGACTGTTTCGGCAGGTCAGTGGGGGTGTGGGGATTGGCCATCGCCCCTCCTCTCTCGATCACCTCCCCGGGGTACCTCCGCTCGGCACTCTGAAACTGTGCGTTCAGCGACCAGGTGGGTGTGGCGCGCCGACACGCGCGCGGCCGAGAAAGTGGTGGCCCGGACCCGGGCCAACGCCGCCGCCCGTTCCTAGCATCAGGAAAACCCTGAGTCCCCAGCCTCAACGTGGAGGTTGCGCATGTCCATCCACCCCATCGCCGTCCGCCGTCCCGCGGCGGCACTCAGCGCGGCACTCGTCGTGTTGGCGCTCGTCGCGCTGACGGTAATGATCAAACCCCACCCGGCCCGGGCCGCCTCGCTGCAGGAAGTGACCGGATTCGGCACCAACCCCGGCAACCTGCAGATGTTCCGCTACGTCCCCACCGGCCTGCCGACCGGCCGCCCCGTCGTCGTCGCCATGCACGGCTGCACCCAGACCGCCGCCGCCTACGCCTCCGGCACGGGCTGGACGACGCTGGCGGAGCAGTGGCGGTTCTCGGTGGTGTTCCCCCAGCAGAAGTCGGCCAACAACGGGAACTCCTGCTTCAACTGGTTCCAGACCGCCGACACCGCCCGGGGTTCCGGCGAGGCGCTCTCGATCAAGCAGATGATCGACCGCGCGAAACAGGACGTGGGCGCCACCTCGGCCTACGTCAGCGGCCTGTCGGCGGGCGGGGCGATGACCTCGGCCATGCTCGCCGCCTACCCCGACGTCTTCTCCGGCGGGGGAGTGGTCGCCGGGCTGCCGCACGGCTGCGCCACCACCGTCGCCGCCGCGTTCAGCTGCATGAACCCCGGCGTCAACCTGACCCCGGCCCAGTGGGGCGACAAGGTCAGGGCAGCGGCCAACCACTCCGGCCCCCGCGCCAAGGTCTCCATCTGGCACGGCACCGCGGACTACACCGTCCGCCCGATGAACGCCACCGAACTGGTCGAGCAGTGGACCAACGTCAACGGCACCGACCAGACCCCCGACGTCCGCGACACCGTCGGCGGCTACCCCCACCGCGTCTACGGCAACACCGTGGAGGTCTACGACATCACCGGCATGGGCCACGGCCACCCGGTGGACCCCGGAACCGGGCCCCGCCAGTGCGGCACCGCGGGCGCCTACATCCTCGACGTCAACATCTGCTCAGCCCACCACATGGCCCGCTTCTGGGGCCTCATCACCGATTCCGCGCCCCCCACCACACCACCCACCCATTCCGAAACCGCCACCGGCACCCCCACCGAGCACTACACCGCCCAACGCGTCACCGTAGCCGGCTACAACACCCTCGGCGCCAGGTACGGCTACAACACCCGAATCACGCTCTACAAGTGCGGGACGACGTGGACGGACAAGTCCAACTGCTCCCCACTCTGAGACCACCCCGCAAGCCATGACCAGCCGGGTGGAGACCGCCATCGAGGCGATCTTCACCCGGCCGGCCGTGCGCGCCCCACCTGTGCGGATGCTCGTCGCCCGTGCGGCGGCAGGCTTCGCGCGGTCCCATGCCCGAGGGCCGGAGGTTCCATGTTCGACGAGATGACAGCCGTGGCCCGCCCGCTGCGCCCGTGGTCATGCCCTATGACGGCCGCTCCCGGGCCCTGTGGGCACGGGGCGAGCACGCGCTGATCGGTGTCAGCCCCGGCAACGGCTACTTCAGCCAGGACCGCCTCACGATGCTGGCCTCCTGGGCGGGAAGCGCCTTCGAGCGGGTCGACTTCGTGTGCGCCGACGCCCACGTGGCCGCCACGTTCGCGGCACTGAACCACTCCGGCCACGACGCCCGCAGGCGAGCGCGCAAAGAGATCAAGAACGTCTGGCGGAGGATCGGGAACGCCATCAGGGCCAGCGGGGTCCCCGTCGACAGGTTCGACGTGCGCGGGCTCTCCGAGTTCCTCGGAACCCCGCCCACCGCGACCTGACGGACGTGGTGGTTCCTCTGCTGCACGCGGACGACCGGGCCTGGCAGGCGTGCATCGAGATGGTGACGACGTTCCTGCGTTGCCCGACTGCCGCCGGGAGTCGAACCCACCCGG
Organism: Actinokineospora lacus; assembly: GCF_053813445.1. Lineage (NCBI taxonomy): Bacteria > Bacillati > Actinomycetota > Actinomycetes > Pseudonocardiales > Pseudonocardiaceae > Actinokineospora > Actinokineospora lacus. The sequence goes on along the minus strand of NZ_JBQERA010000006.1, from coordinate 25,313 downwards.
CAGCAGATGCGGGCCGGGCTGGACTACATCGCCGCCGAACTGCACCTGACCTTCGGGGCGGGCGCCCACTACTGCCCCGCGACCGCGATGGCCAGGGTGCACGCCGAGGTCGGCCTGGCCGCGCTGCTGAACCGGTTGCCGGGCCTGGACCTCGCGCTCCCCACCGACCAGCTCGTCTGGCGAACCGAGTTCATCAAGCGCGTTCCCGAGCGACTCCCGGTGATCTGGTGAACCGCTCCAAGGTGAGGGAGCCCCGATGGCGAGAACGCTGGAGCGCCGGCTGTCCATCTGCGTGTTCTGCGGGGCCGGGACCGGCCACCGCCCCCGACTACCTGCGGTCCGCGCGGCGACTGGGGGAGCTGATCGCCGAACGCGGCCACCGCCTGGTCTACTGCGCGGGCGACATCCTCGGAGTGGTCCCCCGATTCCTGCGAACCAGGGAAGCGGCCGACGCGTTGCCGGAGCAGGAACTCGTGATCACCGAGGACCTGTTGACCCGCAAGCACGTGCCCATCACCACTGGGTTCATCGGTAACCGCGCCGACGCACTTTTATGCCGCGACCGGCGCGCGGCGAGGGATCTGCCGATCACCCTCCACAAGATCATCGACACCACCCGGCTTTGGTCAAGTTTTTACTTTCCTCTGTCAACTTCTTGCGTAAGGCCGCTGGGCTGTTGCATGCTCGGAGCCGTTCCGAGAACTTCCAGGCGCCGACGACGGCTGCTGACCGGGGTCTTCCCGACCGCCGGGGTGGGCGTGGTCGCGCTGGCTCACCCTGCCCCGGCGATCGAGGGATGTCCGATGAAACGCACGCAGCTCGGCCGCAGGCTGGCACACGGGCTCTTGGCGGCGGTCGTGATCGCCACTGGGATCACCGTCGCGCAGGCCGGCGCGGCCGGTGGACCCAACCTGGCCATCGGCAAGCCGGTGACCGCCAGCGGGGCCCACGGCGAGTACCCGGCGAGCAACGTCAACGACGGCAACCAGGCCAGCTACTGGGAGAGCCCGGGCGGCGCGTTCCCGCAGTGGGTGCAGGTCGACCTGGGCACGGCGGTGAGCATCGACCAGGTCAAGCTCAAGCTGCCGACGCCGTGGGAGGCCCGCACGCAGACCCTGAGCGTGCAGGGCAGCACCGACGGATCATCGTTCAGCACGCTGTCGGCGTCCGCGGGCCGCGTGTTCACCCCCTCCGGCAACACCGTCACCATCGACTTCCCGGCCGCGGGCACCCGGTACGTGCGCGTGCACATCACCGCCAACACCGGCTGGGCCGCCGGGCAGCTCTCCGAGTTCGAGATCTACGGGACCGCCGGTTCCGACACCCAGGCCCCGACCGCGCCCGGCGGCCTGGGCTACACCCAGCCCGGCGCCGACCAGATCCGGCTCGCGTGGACGGCGTCCACCGACAACGTCGGCGTCACCGGGTACCAGGTGTACCGCAACAACACGCTGGCCGCGACCGTCGCCGGGACCGTGCTGACCTATGTGGACACCCAGCCCGCGTCGGCCACCGTGGAGTACTTCGTGCGGGCCAGGGACGCGGCGGGCAACCTGTCCGGGGAGAGCAACCGGGTCACCCGGCAGGGCTCCGGCGGCGGCGACACGCAGGCGCCCAGCGCACCCGGGTCGCTGGCCTTCACCGAGCCCAGCGCAGGCCAGGTGCGGCTGACCTGGACCGCCTCGACCGACAACGTCAGCGTGACCGGCTACACCATCTACGCCAACGGTTCCGCGCGCGGCACGGTCGCCGGGACCGTGTTGACCTACACCGACACCCAGCCCGTCACGGCCACGGTGGAGTACGTCGTCCGGGCGCGCGACGCGGCGGGCAACCCGTCGCCGGAGAGCAACCGGGTGACCAAGGTCGGCCAGGGCGGCGGGGGCAATGTCGCCGCGGGCAAGCCGGTCGAGGCGTCGTCGTCGATCTTCTCCTTCGTCCCGGCCAACGCCAACGACGGCAACCTCGCCACCTACTGGGAGTCCAACGGCCTGCCCGCCACGCTGACGGTGAAGCTCGGCGCGAACGCCGACATCTCCTCGGTGACGGTCAAGCTCAACCCGGACCCGATCTGGGGCCCGCGCACCCAGGCGATCCAGTTGCTGGGCCGCGAGCAGTCCGCGAGCGGGTTCACCTCGCTCAAGGCGCGCGCCGACTACTCCTTCTCCGCCTCGGGCAACCAGAACTCGGTGACCATCCCGGTCACCGCCCGCACCGCCGACGTCCGGCTCCAGTTCTTCACCAACACCGGCGCGCCCGGCGCGCAGGTCGCCGAGCTGCAGGTCGGCGGCACGATGGCGCCCAACCCCGACCTGACGGTCGGCGGCATCGCGTGGACGCCCGCCAACCCGGACGAGACCAGCGCGATCACCGTGTCGGCGACCGTCCGCAACATCGGGACCGGGGCCGCGCCCGCGACCACGGCGAACGTCAGCATCGGCGGGGCCGTCGCGGGCACCGCGAACGTCCCCGCGCTGGCGGCGGGCGCGCAGGCGTCGGTGACCGTCAACGCGGGCCGCAAGGCGATGGGCAGCTACGCGGTCACCGCGGTGGTCGACCCGGGCAACACCGTCGTCGAGCAGAACGACGCCAACAACTCCGCGACCGCGGCGAGCAGGCTCGTCGTCGCCCAGGCCCCCGGGCCCGACCTGGAGGTCGTGGGCGTGGCGTCGAACCCGGCGAACCCGGCGATCGGCGCGCAGGTGAGCTTCACCGTGTCCGTGCGCAACCGCGGCACGTCGTCCGCGGCGTCCTCGGTGACCCGGGTGGCCGTCGGCTCCACGACGCTGTCGGGCACCACCGCGGCGATCGCGGCGGGCGCGACCGCGTCGGTGGCGATCGGCGGGACGTGGACGGCGACCTCCGGCGGCGCCACGATCACCGCGACGGCCGACGCGACCGGCGTCGTCACCGAGACCAACGAGACCAACAACGCGCTCTCCCGGTCCATTGTGGTCGGCAGGGGAGCGGCCGTTCCGTACACCTCCTACGAGGCCGAGGACGGCCGCTACCAGGGCCAGCTGCTGGTGGCCGACGCGGAGCGCACCTTCGGGCACACCAACTTCGCCTCGGAGTCCTCCGGGCGCAAGTCGGTGCGGCTGAACAGCACCGGGCAGTTCGTGGAGGTCACCTCCGCCAACCAGAGCAACTCCATCGTCGTGCGCAACTCCATCCCGGACGCGGCGGGCGGCGGCGGGGTCGAGAAGACGATCAGCCTGTACGTCAACGACGTGTTCTCCCGCAAGATCACGCTGTCGTCCAGGCACAGCTGGCTATACGGCACGACCGACGACCCGGAGGGCCTGACCAACACGCCGGGGGCCGACGCCCGCAGGCTCTTCGACGAGTCGAGCGTGCTGCTGGGCCAGTCCTACCCGGCGGGCACCCGCTTCAAGCTCCAGCGCGACTCGGCCGACGACGCGTCGTTCTACATCATCGACCTGGTCGACCTGGAGCAGGTCGCGCCCGCGACGTCGCAGCCATCGGGCTGCGTGTCGATCACCCAGTACGGCGCGGTCCCCAACGACGGCCAGGACGACACCGCCGCCCTCCAGCGCGCGGTGACCGACGACCAGAACGGCGTGATCGGCTGCGTGTGGATTCCGGCGGGGCAGTGGCGCCAGGAGAAGAAGATCCTCACCGACGACCCGCTGGACCGGGGCACCCACAACCAGGTCGGCATCCGCGACGTCACCATCCGCGGCGCGGGCATGTGGCACTCCCAGCTCCACACCCTGACCGAGCCGCAGAACGCCGTGGGCGGGATCAACCACCCGCACGAGGGCAACTTCGGCTTCGACATCGACGACAACACCCAGATCTCCGACATCGCCATCTTCGGCTCGGGCCGCATCCGCGGCGGCGACGGCAACGCCGAGGGCGGCGTCGGCCTCAACGGCCGGTTCGGCCGCAACACCAAGATCAGCAACGTGTGGATCGAGCACGCCAACGTCGGCGCCTGGGTCGGCCGCGACTACAGCAACATCCCGGAGCTGTGGAACCCCGGCAACGGCCTGGAGTTCACCGGCATGCGCATCCGCAACACCTACGCCGACGGCGTCAACTTCGCCAACGGCACCAGCAACTCCCGCGTGTTCAACTCCTCCTTCCGCACCACCGGGGACGACGCGCTGGCGGTCTGGGCGAGCAAGTACGTCAAGGACCAGTCGGTCGACATCGGCCACGACAACGCCTTCACCAACAACACCATCCAGCTGCCCTGGCGGGCCAACGGCGTCGCGATCTACGGCGGCTACGGCAACAAGGTCGAGAACAACCTCATCTACGACACCGCCAACTACCCCGGCATCATGCTCGCCACCGACCACGACCCCCTCCCGTTCTCCGGCACGACCCTGATCGCGGGCAACGGCCTCTTCCGCACGGGCGGGGCCTTCTGGGGCGAGGCGCAGCAGTTCGGCGCCATCACCCTCTTCGCCCAAGGCCAACCGATCCCGGGCGTGATCATCCGCGACACCGAGATCCACGACTCCACTTACGACGGGATCCAGTTCAAGACCGGCGGCGGCGAGATGCCGAACGTCACCATCACCAACGTCCGCATCGACAAGTCCAACAACGGCGGCGCGGGCATCCTCGCCCACAGCGGCGCCCGGGGCAGCGCCACCCTGACGAACGTCACCATCACGAACTCGTCAGGCGGCCACGTGGTAATCGAACCGGGGTCCCAATTCCGGATCAACGGCACCCCGCTCTCGCCCACCGCGCTGACCGCCCAGGAGCAGGCGGCCAGGCGCGAGGGTCGCTGACCCCCGTGGGGCGCCCGGATTCCGGGCGCCCCACGGCCCGTCGAGACGCAGGCGCGGCCCGCGCCGAACTCGATCACCTGCGCTGCCAGCTGTCACTTCCATGATCTGCGTCACACCCATAAGACATGGCTGATCGAGGACGGCATCCCGGAGATCGCCTGACCTCTACCGTTCACGAAATGTGGTCAACATCAACTGCTCCCAATGTGCTCCCACAGACGCTGAACAGCCCGCCGACGAAGATCGTCGGCGGGCTGTCTGACCAGCGCTTACGTCTGGTGGGCGATACTGGGATTGAACCAGTGACCCCTACCGTGTCAAAGTAGCTCGCCCGGCCCTGTGACCTGCGGAAACGCAACTTCTGCAGGTCGCAGGGTGTCCGTTGAGGGTCGTTGAGTGTGGTTCAGTGCGGTTGTGTGCGTCTGTTGGCTCCCAATTTGCTCCCAGCCGGTGCTCCCATCGCTCATGGAGCAGCCGTAGGGCGTCCGCTCAAGCCGGCGAGCGCATGATCTCAAGGGAAGGACTCTGCGGCGGGGATGTTCGCTGTGACGCTTGGAGCCGGCGAAGTTGGCGGGCCGTTGCCGTTGATCAGTGCAGGACGACTCCGATGCCTGAGCCTGGGCCTGGGAGAAGGCCACGAATAGATGGTCCGTCGCCGGATCGGAGGTCGGCGAGCAACTTGGCGGGGTCGACGGTGGTGCCGATGAGTGCTTCCGATGTCGGGCGTGGTGTGCGGACCTGCTTGAGGCGGGCGAATCGCAGGCCTCGGCGTTCATCGAGGGAGCGGACGGCGAGTCCGCGGCAGTAGTACTTGATGAACTCGGATTCGGCGTGCACTTGTGCCGCGTTGCCTGGGACCTTCCGGGTCCTCGTCATCCCGTTCTGGACGTACTGCTCGTGAGACAGCCAGTAGGTCGGTAGCGCGATCCTCTCGTGCAACCATCCCGGATCGTGCTCGCCCAGCGCGGTGCGTAGTAGTCGGGTCCAGGCCGCGTGGCCCGCGCTGGTGAGACGGGTGGAGCGGTAGATGCCTGGGCCTCGTTCGTCGGCGTCCAGTTCGCGGAGCATCGCCGCTTTGGTTCTGCGGTCGTCGAGGTCCGGCAGGACGTGAGTCATTGGGCGTCACTCCATCGCGGGGGTGAAGTCGTCCGGTCGTTGTCCGCGTGACTGGGCCAGACGAGGTAAACCTGGACTGAACTGCGAGAACTGTCGGTGGGACGAGGTACAAAGAACCTGGGAGGTGCGAGATGGACGACTCCGTTGGCCGGATCGTGGACCCGGACGGGTGTCGGTGGTGTGGCATCGCTGAGCTCAGGCACGGGCAGCGTTGGCACCGGGACCTGGGCAGGCATGGCTGGGTCGGCCCTACCTCCGAGCAGCGGCTGGACCGCATGCTTGCCCGTCGCGCCGCGCGGGCGGCCGCGGGCGCGCGGCGGGCGAGCTGAGGTCACGGTTCGGCGAGGTCCCGGGCTCTGTCGAAGACGCTGGTCACTTCCTCGGGGATCTGACCTCGGTGGGTGAGCGCGTTCGCAAGGTCGAACATGACTGCGGGCTTCCCGCTGGGTGGCGAGTCGCTGGCCTGGACAAGAAGCGAGAAGACCTTTTCGCTGAACTTCCCGGTGCCGCGCAGAGCCGCGAAGTGCTCCTCGGTCCAGTCGTCATCTCGGCGTGGCCATGCCCGGTTGGCGGCCAGCGCCCAGGTCTCGTCGGGAAAGACAGCCTCAAGCTCGGGCGTCGTATCGTCGCCGATGAACTCCACGCGCTCTCGCCATGTCGCGCCGAATGCCTTCGTTAGCTGCTTGTCCTTGAACGGCTTCTGAGTCAGGCTGTCGTGGTCGATCGCCAGCATGATCGTGCGGTCGCGTTCGTGGAGGTACTTCGCCAGCTCCAGCGCTCCGATGTTTCCGCCGCAGGCCCAGAGGGCGATACCTGCGGATTGCAATGGAATTCCCTGGGAGAGCCGGAACAGCACCGGGAAGGCTCGATACTCAGATTCGCCTTCCACCACGAGGAAACACCGCTCGTGCAGGAGCACGGAGTTGCGCAGACCGACCGAGGTCGCGATCGCGCCGAGGTGCTCATCGACGGAGGCGTGCGTGTCCTCGAGTAGCCGTTCCACCACCGTGCGCCCCCTGTCAAGCTTCAGGTGCACGATGTCGGAGATGTCCACTCCGTCGATGAGGTTCATCGAGTGGGTCGCCACCACAACGTTGACGTGCTCCAGCGCGCACTGCTCGTGCACCAGCCGCATTACCCGCCGCTGGTGGGCATAGTCGAGGTGGGTGTCGGGCTCGTCGTAGACGACGATGGTCTGACGAGGCGGGAGCTCACCCGCGACCGAGGGAGCGGTGAGGTCGCTCGAGGTGTTCTCGTCCTCGCGCAGAAGGTTGCTGGTCCATTGCCACACCGCCAGCAGCACCCTGCGTGAGCTTCCCCTGCCGAGCCGTTCGATGCCCACGGCGCCGGACGGTCGCGTGACACTGAGGGTCGCCTCGGTGAATGCCTGCTTGATGGACACCTTGGGCTCGATCCGTATCGCACCCAGGTCGTCGCACTGTGCCTGGATGTGATCACACAGGCCCTTGGCGTCACGACGGATGCGGTCGGCGAACTCGGACTCGAGCTGCTCCACCCGGGAGACGAACTCCGGCTCCTTCATGTATTCGTTGAACCGGCTCATCAGCGCCGTCCGCACAGCGTTGCTCGGTGCTTGGGGACCGTCATCGAACACGAGCGGCACAGGCAACCGCTGCTCGAACCCCGCCGGAGGAGCGACCCACGCCTGCTCCATAGCCAGAGTGGCGATGTGTTCCTTCAGCACCGCGATGCACGCCGCCTTCTGCCGCCTCTCCGGCTTCAGTTCGAACTCGTCGACCATCGCTTTCAGATCCTGGGCCGACATGGCGTCGAGACGTCGGAATCGCTCGTCGACCGGGGCCATCGTGCTGACCTCGTAGACGTGTCGCCCGTCCGCCCACCGGCGCCGGGCAGCCACGGTGTCCGGCAGTGTCCAGCTCGCCTTCTCCCAGTCATCGAGAACGAAGATCCCCTCGACCTCGACGGTGACCATCGAGGGCTGGTCCGCATCACCCGGTGACGAATTCCCGCACAGAGTTCGGTCCTCTTCTACAACCTGGTAGTGGTTCAGGAGGTATCGCAACCCGTCGATGACCGCCGTCTTACCGCCGTCGTTGTGACCCGCGAGAATCGTCGGATTACTGATGGGGATTCCGCTCACATCCGCCAACGACCGAAACCCTCGAACATTGAAGCTTGACAATCGCACTGGGTTCAAAGCCTCCCACGCCGAGCAAGATCATGTCCCCGACGCAGGGGAGAGTACGGCGGCGAGACGGCGAACGTCGACCCGACACACCGCAGACGGAGTTGCCTGCCAGCTCAGTCCATCGGCAACAGAAGAGCACTGGTGCACACGAGCTGGAGGGAGACCCGCGCAACCACCATGTGCCATGGGGGATCGGCTTGCAGCTGGTTGATGGCACCAGTGCGCTACCGGAACGAGCCGAGCCTGCACACCCCACTCGTGCGCAGCCTCCTGCTTTGCCATCACCGTCGCCGTTCTCCCGCCCCGACTCATCATCACGAACCCGACTTGCGGCGCACTCTGGCCGACTCCGGCAGGCCGACGGGTGGCGGTTTGCCTAGCTCGGCGGGCGGCGTTGCGTCGAGGATCGTTTCGATGAACGTTCGCTGGGGGTGGTTCGGGGAGTAGTAGACGAACCTGGTGGCGTTGCGGACTTGAACGGTGTTGTGCATCGCAAGCTGTTGCTCGGTTATGACGGCGCCGCCGTGTTGCGGGCCGATGCCGACGAGACAGTCCGGTGCTACCGGTAGCACGATCGTGTGGGAGTCTCCGATGGCTGTCTGGGTGACGGCCTGGCCGTCACGGAAGGCGATGGTGGAACAGGGGTTGTCGCCGATGAGGAACCTGCCGCCGGTGGGCGCGTGTCCGACCTGTAGGGCGGTGCCGTGCAGGGTGGCGCGGACGCGTTCGAACATCAACTCAATGCTCACTCGGGCCAGGATGTCGCGGTCGTGAAGGTTCCGCCAACGAGCGATGTCGTCGTCGAGCAGGGCGCTCAATGTCTCCAAACCTGCGGAGTGGATGCCGTACTGGCGGTAGAAGGCCCCTTGCAGTTCGCGTCGCCTCGCCGCGACGATTCGGGGTGGCAGGTGTGTGAGTACGGCCGCGGCGGCTTCACGGTGAATCGTCAGATAGCGGATGCTACGGACCAGGTGGAGCGCGATGGCGTCCTTGAGGGTGCCGATGTGGGTCGGGTCAAGGGTATCGGTTCGCGCCGCGGCGATGGCGTCGGGAAGCCGGTTCTCCACGGTGTGCCAGAGTTCTTCGGCGGACTGTGCGGCGAACCGGAGGAAGTCGGGTACCTTGCCGCAGCCGCGGTAGCCCAGCGGGGTGTGCTCATACCGGCGGGTCACCTCGTAGGGGGTGAGTTGCCAGCGCGAGCCCCGGTGTTCTTCCGCGGCGAAACGCTTCAGGACAACCTTCGAGACGACGTGCTGGCCCTTGACCGGGCGATCGCCCTCGGTCTCGATGGCCTTCACTCTGGCGATGAACTCGCTCGTCGGTGCAGGCGGGGGTATCTGCCAACCTGGCATGTCGGGAGGATAGTCCGCTGTTCTCGTGCGGCCAACCGACTTTCGAGTGCGTGACCGCGTCGGTGTCTCGCGAGTGGCGATGTGCTGGTCTTCTTCTAGGGATCACCGTCAGGTCATCAACGCGATCCTGTGGAAGCTGCGTACCGGTGCCCCTTGGCGTGATCTGCCTGAGCGTTACGGGCCGTGGGAAGACCGCGCATGAGCGGCTGCGGTTGTGCACCAGGGGCGGCACCTGGGACAGGATCCTCGATCGGGTGATCGTCAAAGACGACGCCGTCGGGAACGTGGGGTGGTCGTCTCGGTGGATTCGAGTATGGTCCGGGCGTATCAGCATTCGGCCGGTGTTTCGACCCCGGCTTTCTCCGGCCGACCGGACCCGGCCGCTGAAGGCCCCCTTTAATGCCCGCACGTGCGAGGAGTCGAGCGCTGCCCGCAACCAGTCGATCCTGTTCGCCGCATGCAACTCGGCCAGCATCACTTCGTGCATGCACTGCCAGACCTCTGCCTCGTTCCACTCCCGCAGCCTGCACCAACACGTCGAACCCGACCCGAACCCCAACGGCGGCCAGTTTGGTCACGAGCGGGTGGAGCTTTTCCGGCAGTTCGTCTGCGACGAGTACGCCGCCGCGCGGCGCAGCACCTCGGTCTCCTGCTCCAGCAGCTTGATCCGTCAGCGGGTTGACCCCGAAGTTTTTGGCGATCTGCTCGACCGTCACGCCTGACTCACGATCGCGGGCTACCCGTACGACATCGCCGCGGAACTCACGAGGATATGGCTTGGGCACGGCAACGTCCTCCAGTTCACCATCACGACAGCCATCTCAGATGTCACCTATCGCTGCAGCAGGCCCGAGTCCGCGGCAGGTGGTGCCGCCAGCCCTGTAGGTAGGGCGCTGGAGCGCGCGCGTCAAGTGTCAACTTGATGTTGGCGACTGAAGTGATACTGTACCCAGGAAGCGGGGGAGTGAAGTTCGAGAGGGGATCGCGTGTCGGACGTTAAGGGAGCTGCCTGGTCGTTGGAGGTGCTCGGGTCAGATGGGCCGTATGTGCGTGAAGCCGTTCCGGTTGTCATGGGCAGAGTGCACGCCAAGTACGCGGCCACGCAGCGGGCTTTGGGGCTGGAAAGCGCCGAGCCATACGGGCTGATCTGGCTGGGCGGTCCCCAGGCCCTCGTGGAGGAGTTCGACGGCGTGGCGGGTGTGCACCTGCACCGCCCCCGCAAGGGGCGCTACCGTCTGCCGGTGATCAACAGGGTTCCTCTCATCCCATGGCGGTACGCCAAGGACGGCAAGACGGACGTCGACAGAGTGCCGTTCGGTCACCCGGTCTCGGCGAGTAGGGCTTCGTTGTTCGAGTACATCGACGGCCCGTCGGAGCTGCCGCTCGGTTTGGAGGGGCTCGGCGAGGCGGCGATCGAGAAGTTCACCCCGTTGCAGCGGGAGGAGTTGGACGCCTACGGTGAGGAGATCCGGATCTTGGCGTCCGAGTGTAGGCGCGTCGCGGTGATCGCCTACGCCAGCAACCCGGACGTGCTGCTGACCTGCTATCTGGGCTATGCGTCGCTAAAGGACGACGGCTACCTTGACTGGGCCTTCCGGGAGTCGCTGCCGATCACCGCCTCGACAGCCCGCCATTCTGTTCGCGGCGTCGGATCCTCGCTCGCCACGCCTGCGTTCGACGCGGGCACCCCCGTCGAGCACCTGCTGCGCCCCCGCAACCCGGCGGAGGGTGAGCCGACGGGCACCCAAGAGGCACCGCTGAACCCCACCGCCACCGATGATGCGTAGGCGGCCGCGCCAATCGTCGTTGTTCGAATCCGCCACGTCGGCTTTGGTGGCGGATGCGTTCGACCCTGCCAGGCTGACGCAGGCTCGCGTGCTGGCAGGGCACACCAAACAGGAACTTGCACAGATACTCAAAGTGTCTCCCGCCGCAGTGGGTCAGTACGAAGCTGGTATCACCCGACCCCGTGCCGATCTTGTCGACCGCATGTCGGAGGTACTCGGCTACCCGATCGGATTCTTCGCGGCTGGTCGCCCTTATGCGCGCCTGGACCCCTCGATGGCGCACTTTCGGAGCCTGCGCTCGACCCGGGTTTCCGAACGAGAGAAGGCAACCTCTGTCGTCGAACAGCTCTGGGAACTGACTTTCGCGTTGGAAAGGCGTGTTGAGCTCCCGCCCGTCGATCTGCCACAGATTGACACAGCCTCCCCAGAGGCCACCGCCAGCGTGATCCGCGCAGCCTGGGGGATTCCCAAGGGGCCGCTGCGACATCTGATTCGTACGCTTGAGATGCATGGGATCATCGTCTGCGTCCTGTCGATCTCGAACGCGGAGATTGCCCGCGTCGATGCCTTCTGTACCGCTAGGCTCCCGCGGCCGATAGTCATCCTCACCCCCGACCGCGCCAACGATGTCTTCCGACACCGCTTCACGGCTGCCCACGAACTCGGGCACCTGCTGTTGCACTCGGACGTGATCCCGGGAGATCCCGAACAGGAGCGCGAGGCGGACAGGTTCGCTGCCGAACTGCTGACCCCTTCGGCTGAAATTGAACTCGAACTGCCCAAGCGGTTTCGCCTGTCCGCGCTGGAGGAAATCAGCAGAGTCTGGGGCGTATCCCCGGAATCACTGGTACGTCGATCGCGGGAACTCGACGTCATCAGTGACGTCTCGGCCAGACGTGCCTACCAACGACTACGCGACATGCGCACAGCCGGACTACTCCAACAAGAGTCGATCGACAACTACGCAGGGGAGATACCAACTCTTTTGACGAGCGCATTCAATCTTGCAGAACAACACGGGCTTTCAATAAAAGACCTTGCGGAAGAACTATTCTGGCACTTCCCAAGAGTTCGGCAACTCTTGGGACAACCCGAAACCCGCCCGGTCTTGTCACTCGTGTCCCCGGAATCTTCTCGTTAAGATTTGCTCGAACCCGTTGATCGACTTCTGGAGTATGTTACCGATCGAGCGTGTGTAAATGATCGGATCATCACGTTTCCCGCCGGAGGGGGCAACGTCAGGGTGTGCGCGAGCTTGCCCATCGACAACTATGGCCAAAGGAGTGGGATGACGACTCATCACCTCGGCAGCATGGTGGCAGATACGGACATTGGCGTCGCTGGGTTCGGTGGTACGGCACCTGAGGCTCACTTTGATGCGAGTCGAGTCGAGTACGTCGATGTCTTGGTCTGAGTTGGTAGCGAGCTGCGTGATGCGCGGTGGCGGGGTCGTCCTCGTGTTCTGACTTGCGGGGGTGTGGTCGTGGTGTGGGCTATGTCGTTCGTTGGGTGGGGTGGTTGCGCCAAGTGCTGGTGTGGTTGTCGAAGTGGGTCCAGGCGTTGTGGATGATGTGGGGTGCGGTGGGGTGAGTCCGGTGTGGGGGTGTCGATGGTGATGGAGTCGAAGCCGTGACGGCCGCGGGCGCCGAGGGCGCCGTGGCGGTGCAGGAGTCAGAAGGCAGCGTGGGCAAGTTCGCGGACGTCGGGGTCGGTGGGGAGGCGGGCGTGCAGGGCGAGGGTGGCGCCGACCTCGTACCAGGGGCGTAGGAGTCCGTCGTCGGGAGTGGGCTTCTTCTTGGAGGGGCGTTTCCAGAGTCCTTGGCCGAGGATGGTAGATCAGGCCGGTGTGGCGGCGTTGCCGGTTGGTATCGTGGTGCAGCCAGGTGGGGGCGCCTTCGCCGCCACGGCTACACCGTGGCTGCGTTGGCTGCTCGCCCCTCTGCCCGGCTCCACTTCGCTCTCGACTTGGGTGACACCGCCACTCCGTGGGAACGCGGCACCCCGCTGCGCGGCACTTATGGCTGGCCCATCTGCCCGGCAGCGCCCTCAAGGGCCTCGCCCGCGCGGTGTACCCGGCGAGCCGGGGAGTGAGGACCGGAATCGATACAGAACGGTGTGGTGGAGGTGTTCGCGTTCAGGCGGTGTTGTTCGTCCTCCTGGTCGATTGACGTTCCATCACAAGGGTTGGAGGCGGTGAGGGTATCTGTCTCGTCATGCAGGATCGGTCCTCGCGGCGTAACCTCGAGTTGTCGAGAGCAACTCGCGCTGCACTGTGTGCCCTTGTGGGTTGGCACGGCCAATCGTGAGCGGAGCGCAGGCACGGTCGTGGGGGTTACGGCCCTGCGATCACTGCAGACGCATGACGGTGAGGCGGGTCGACCCTGGCAGGACGTGCCGTTTCCTGATGCGTCGGCAGGCCACCCCTGGTCTCTGAGTCGGACTCGGGTCGCCTGAGGTCCAAGGCTGACAACGCGGTCGGGCCACGGTCTGCGATGGCTGCGCATCCGCTCGGCTTCCTCGCCGTCCCCGGAACCCGGACGGATCCGCAGAATGATCATCGCTAGGAGCGTTCGCTGTGCTGACCACCGTTCCCGGAACCACGCAGGCGCCTGTCCTCGGATCCGAGGAGTTGGAGTTGCTCGATGCCTACTGGCGTGCCGCGAACTACCTGTCGGTAGGTCAGATCTACCTGTTGGCCAATCCTTTGTTGCGTGAGCCGCTGCTGGCCGAGCACGTGAAGCCTCGGTTGCTGGGGCATTGGGGGACCACGCCGGGGTTGAACCTGCTGTACGCGCACATGAATCGAATCATCGCCCGGCGTGAACTCGACGTTCTGTACGTGACCGGGCCTGGCCACGGTGGCCCGGGGCTGGTGGCGAACGCGTACCTGGAGGGCACCTACAGCGAGGTGTACCCGGACATCGGGGAGGACGAGGACGGGTTGCGGGGGTTGTTCCGCCAGTTCTCCTTTCCCGGCGGCATTCCCAGCCATGTGGCCCCGGAGACGCCGGGATCGATCCACGAGGGCGGTGAACTCGGGTACGCGCTGGTGCACGCGTTCGGCGCGGTGTTCGACAACCCCGATTTGGTCGCGCTGTGCGTGGTCGGTGACGGCGAGGCCGAAACCGGACCGCTGGCGGCGAGCTGGCACTCGAACAAGTTCCTCAACCCGGTGACCGACGGCGTGGTGCTGCCGGTGCTGCACCTCAACGGCTACAAGATCGCCAACCCCGCGGTGCTGGCCAGGATCCCGGAGGAGGAGTTGGCGGCACTGATGCGCGGCTACGGCTACGAGCCGCACTTCGTCACCGGTGACGAACCGGCCGCGGTCCACCAAGCGCTGGCCGCGACCCTGGACAAGGTCTTCGAAGACATCGCCGAGATCCAGCGCGCCGCCCGTGCGGGCGAGGCCACTTCCGCGGGTCGCCCGACCTGGCCGATGATCGTGTTGCGGACGCCGAAGGGCTGGACCGGGCCGAAGGTGGTCGACGGGGTCCAGGTCGAGGGCACGTTCCGGGCGCACCAGGTGCCGCTGGCCGCTACCCGGACCGACCCGGGGCACCGCGCCCAGTTGGAGCAATGGCTGCGTAGCTACCGGCCGGAGGAGTTGTTCGACGCGGCCGGGCTGCTGCTGCCGCGACTGCGAGCACTCGCGCCGACCGGGGCCAAGCGGATGAGCGCCAATCCGCACGCCAACGGCGGCCTGCTGCTGCGCGAGTTGTCCATGCCGGATTTCCGCGACCACGCAGTGCCGGTGTCCGCGCCCGCCACGGAGTCGTGCGAGGCGACCAGGGTGTTGGGTGGTTTCTTGCGCGATGTCATGGCAGGCAACGCCGACCGGTTCCGGATCATGGGACCGGACGAGACCGCGTCCAACCGGCTCACCGCGGTGTTCGAGGAGACCGGCCGGACCTGGAACGCGATCACCTTGCCTGGCGACGACCACCTCGCGCCGAATGGCCGGGTGATGGAGGTGCTGTCGGAGCACCTATGTCAGGGCTGGTTGGAGGGATACCTGCTCACCGGCCGCCACGGCCTGTTCAACTCCTACGAGGCGTTCATCCACATCGTCGACTCGATGCTCAACCAGCACGCCAAGTGGCTCAAGACCACCCGCGGCATCCCGTGGCGGGCGCCGATCGCCTCGCTCAACTATTTACTGTCCTCGCACGTGTGGCGCCAGGACCACAACGGGTTCTCCCACCAAGACCCCGGCTTCATCGACCACGTGGTCAACAAGAAGGCCGAAGTCGTCCGCGTCTACCTGCCGCCGGATGCCAACACCCTGCTGTCGGTGACCGACCACTGCCTGCGCAGCAAGAACTACGTCAACGTCATCGTCGCCGGCAAACAACCCGCGTTGACCTACCTGGGCATCGAAGACGCGGTCGCGCACTGCACCCGCGGGCTGGGGATCTGGCCGTGGGCGGGCACCACCGAGGGCGAACCCGACGTGGTGCTGGCGTGCGCGGGCGACATCCCCACCTTGGAGACCGTGGCGGCGGCGGACCTGCTGCGCAGGCACCTGCCCGACGTGAAGGTTCGGGTCGTCAACGTGGTCGACCTGATGCGGCTGCAACCCGCGACCGAGCACCCGCACGGACTGTCCGATGCGGACTTCGACGCGGTGTTCACCGTTGACAAGCCGGTGATCTTCGCCTACCACGGTTACCCGTCGCTGATCCACCGGCTGACCTACCGGCGTACCAACCACCGCAACCTGCACGTGCGCGGCTACAACGAGGAAGGCACCACGACCACCCCGTTCGACAACGTGATGCTCAACGACCTCGACCGCTTCCACCTCGTCATGGATGTCATCGACCGCGTTCCCACGCTGGGCGGGAACGCCTCGGCGGTGCGCCAGGCGATGGTCGACAGCCGGGCAGCCGCCCGCCGCTATACCCGTGAGCACGGTGAGGACGACCCTGCGATCTCGGACTGGACCTGGCAGGACGAGGGCTGACGGTGCGGGTCCTCGCGGTCAACGCCGGGTCGTCGAGCCTGAAACTGCGCCTGCTCGATCACGACGACACGCTCCTGCGCGGTCTCGACCTCCCCGCAGAGGCCGCCAGCGGCGATCTCGGCGTCCTGGTGCGTGGCTGGGAGGAACCCGATGTTGTCGGACACCGGGTGGTGCACGGCGGGACCCGGCACACCGTCGCGGTACGGGTGACCGATCCGGTGCGGGCCGAGTTGGCGACGCTGACCGATCTGGCGCCGCTGCACCAGCCCGCCGCGCTGGCGGCACTCGACGCGGTCACCGCGCTGCTGCCGCGCGTGCCTGCGGTCGCTTGCTTCGACACCGCGTTCCACGCGGGTATTCCCGCCGCGGCCTCGACCTACGCCGTGCCCCTGGCATGGCGTGAACGCCACGCCATTCGCCGCTACGGGTTCCACGGCCTGTCGCACTCCTACTGCACGCGTCAGGCCACCCGTCTGCTCGGCGGATCGCGGGTGCCGCTGCGCGCGGTGATCTGCCACCTTGGCTCCGGAGCCTCTGTCGCGGCCGTGCTGGACGGCTGCGGCGTCGACACCACGATGGGCTTCACCCCGTTGGAGGGGTTGGTCATGGCGACCCGGTCCGGCACCGTCGACCCCGGCCTCGTGCTCTGGATCCAAGACCACGAGCACCTCACCGCCCACGAGGTGGCCACCGCGCTGGAACACCACTCCGGACTGACCGCACTCGCAGGCACCGCCGACATGCGCGCGGTGGAGGCGGCGGCCGCCACCGGCGCACCGGACGCGACGCTCGCGCTGGCGGTCTACACCCACCGGTTGGTGGCCGGTATCGCTTCGATGGCCGCCGCGACCGGCGGCCTAGACGTGCTGGTGTTCACCGGCGGCGTCGGCGAGAACTCACCCACCGTGCGACAGCGCGCCGCGGACCGGTGCGGCTTCCTGGGCGTCGCCGTCGACCCCGACCGAAACCGGTCCGCCGCGGGCGACACCGACATCACAGCGCCGGGGTCGGCCGTGCGCACATTGGTGATCGCGTCCCGAGAGGATCTCCAGATCGCGCACGAGGCACGCCTAGCCCTCGCCGAGCCCGCGTCCACCGTCCCAGCTTCACGCCCCGCCAGACCCACGACCACGAGGAGCCCACGATGAGCGCGATCCCGTCCCCCATGCCGGTAGTCGCGGGCGTCGACGGCTCCGACTCCGCGGAGCACGCCGCACGGTGGGCGGCGGCCGAGGCGGCACGCCGGCGGGTGCCGCTGAGGCTGCTGTTCGCGACCGACCTCGCCGCCTACGCCCACGTACGCGGCTTCGGCGTCCCACAGGGCTTCCTGCGGGTGATCGAAGCCAACGGCCACGAGACGCTCGAAAAACTCAAGGATTCGATCGGCAGCGCCCACCCGGCGTTGGGGATCGAGACCGAACTTCGGGACGCGGACGCGGTGTCCGCATTGGTCCGGGAATCCACCACCGCAGGTCTGATCGTGCTGGGGTCTCGTGGACTCGGCGGCTTCAGCGGCATCCTGGTCGGGTCGACCGCTGTGGCCTTGGCGACGCGCGGCCGGTGCCCGATCGCGGTGATCCGCGGCAAGAACGGGGACGCGGAACCGCCGTCGTCCGGCCCTGTGGTGGTCGGTGTCGACGACTCACCCACCAGTGACCTGGCACTGGCCGCGGCCTTCGATCAGGCGTCCTCGCGCGGCGTCGACCTCGTGGCCGTGCGCGCCTGGCAGGTCTCGACGATCGCCGCCCACCCGCACGCCCACCAGTACGCCCAGGACTGGGCCGCGATGGAGACCGCCGAGCGCGAGTCACTGGACGAGCGGCTGGCCGGCTGGCCGGAGAAGTACCCGGAAGTGACGGTGCGCCGGGTCGTCAGCCGCCACCGGCCGGTGCCCGGCCTGCTGGAGAACTCGCAGGACGCGCAACTGCTGGTGGTCGGCAGCCGCGGGCACGGCGGCCTCACCGGCGTGCTGCTCGGTTCCACCAGCCAGGCCCTGATCTACCACGCGACCTGCCCGCTGCTCATCGTGCGCGCCACCGATCCGCAATGACAGTCGCGCACGCCGCAACGGTCGGCGCGAGCCTCGCCGCCACCGGGACCGACCCCGAGCTGGGCCTGTCCGGGTCCGAGGCGCGGGCCCGGCTGGCCAGTGACGGACCCAACGAACTGCCGTCCCCCCGGCGGCGAAGCGCGGTGGCCAGGGTCGCAGGGCAGATCAACCACCCGCTGATCTACATCCTGCTTGTCTCCGCCGCTGCGACCGGCCTGCTCGGCGCGATCGTCGACGCCAGCGTGATCCTGGGCGTCGTCGTGGTCAATGCCCTGATCGGGTTCCTCCAGGAAGGCCGCGCCGAGCGGGCCCTGGACGCGCTGGCCGCCGCGGGACGAACCGAGGCCACCGCGGTCCGCGATGGCGCGGCCACGAGGATCGCCTCGGCCGACCTCGTGCGCGGCGACCTGGTCCTGCTCGACGAGGGCGACCAGGTTCCCGCAGACCTGCGGCTGCTGCTCACCCGCGAGTTGCGGGTGGACGAGTCCGCCCTCACCGGCGAGTCACAACCCGCGGCGAAGGACACCCAGGACCTGCCGGTGGATACCGAACCGGCCGATCGGACCAACATGGCCTACGCGGGCACGCTCGTGTCCTCCGGGGGTGGTCGAGGTCTGGTTGTCGCCACCGCCTCGGAGACCGAGATCGGCCGCGTGCACCACCTGGTGTCAACCACCCGCCCAGTCGACACCCCGCTGACCCGCAAGCTGGCCCGGTTCAGCGGCATCCTCACCGTGGTGATCCTCGCGCTCGCCGCGGTCGCGGCGGTGATCGGGATCGTGCGCGGGCAACCGCTCGCCGAGGTGGTGACCGCCGCCGTCGCGCTCGCCGTCGGCGCGATCCCCGAGGGACTGCCCGCCGCGGTGACGGTGACCCTGGCGATCGGCGTCGCACGGATGGCGCGCCGCCAGGCGGTCATCCGCCACCTGCCCGCCGTGGAGACCCTCGGCAGCACCACGGTGATCTGCACCGACAAGACCGGCACCCTCACCGCCAACGCCATGACCGTGACCACGGTCGTCGCGGGCGGCAGGCACTTCCCCGTCACCGGCGCCGGATACGCCCCCGACAGCGACCCGTTACCGGACGACACCGCGCTGCGCGCCTGCCTGCTCGCGGGCCTCGCCTGCAACGACGCACGCGTCGAACTCGACGACGGCCGGTGGACACCGGTCGGCGACCCCACCGAGGCGGCCCTCGTCGTCAGCGCGGGCAAGGCCGGGCTCGGCACCCACGACGTCCCGCCGCGACACGACACCCTGCCGTTCAGCTCGGTCCGCCGGTACATGGCCACCCTGCACGAACACGCCGACGGCACCCGCACGGTCTACCTCAAGGGCTCCGTTGAACGGCTCGCCGGGTTCGCCGCCGACCAGGAGGCCGCCCGAAAGCTGATCACCGCCGCCGACGGGTTGGCCAAGGATGGCCTGCGGGTGCTCGCCACCGGCTCGGTCGACCTGCCCGCGGGTCCGGGTGAGTTGACCGAGGACCTGTTCGCGGGCCGGGTCGTGCTGCTCGGGGTGCAGGGAATGCACGACCCGCCGCGCCCGGCGGCGATCGCCGCCGTGGCCGACTGCCGCTCCGCTGGCGTGCGGGTCAAGATGATCACCGGCGACCATCCTGCCACCGCGAGCGCCGTCGCCACCGCGTTCGGCCTGGACCCGACCGCGGTCACCGGCCATGACCTGCGTGACCTCACCCCGGAGCGATTGCGGGAGGTCGCCGAGCAGACCTCGGTATTCGCCAGAGTCACCCCCGAGCAGAAACTCGCCCTCGTCGGTGCGTTGCAGGACAACGGGCACGTCGTGGCCATGACCGGCGACGGCGTCAACGACGCCCCCGCACTGCGTCGCGCCGACATCGGGGTCGCGATGGGCCGGGGCGGGACCGAGGTCGCTCGACAGGCCGCCGACATGGTGCTGGCAGACGACGATTTCGCCTCCATCGCCGCGGCGGTCGAGGAAGGCCGGTCGGTCTTCGACAACCTGCGCAAGTTCATCGCCTGGACGTTGCCGACCAACCTGGCCGTGGGGCTGGTCGTCCTCGCCGCGACCCTGGTGGGAGCGACGCTGCCGATCTTGCCGGTGCAGATCCTATGGATCAACATGACCACCGCCGTCGCCCTCGGCCTCACCCTGGCCTTCGAACCCCGCGAGCCCGGGATCATGACCAGACCGCCGCTGCCACCCACCCTGCCCCTGCTCACCAGGGCGCTGGTGAGCCGCATTTTGCTCGTGTCCGTCCTGCTGCTGGCCGGGACCTTCGCTGTCTTCAGCTGGCGACTCGCCGCCGGAGTCCCGGTGGAGCAGGCACGCACGGTCGCGGTCAACCTCTTCGTCGCCGCGCAGATCGCCTACCTGTTCAACTGCCGCTCACCCGAGCGTCCCCGCGTGTTCGCAGGCATGCGCCGCAACCTGCGGCTGCCCCTTGGCATCGCCGTCACGATCGCGCTGCAAATGGCGTTCACCTACGCCCCCTGGATGAACACCCTGTTCAAGACCGCACCCATCGGCTGGTCAGAGTGGGCGGCCATCCTCGGCGTCGCCACCGTCTGCTGGGTGCTGATCGAACTGGACAAACTGTGGCGCCGTCATCAGCGATCCAGCGGAGGTCGAGCGAAGATTTCGTGACCTTTCACCACGCCCATTCCCCAGTGCGTGTCCGGGATCGCGTGTCATAATGTCACCTGTTCACACCGCTCGAGTGAACTGAGGTCAAGCAGAGCACAGACCGTCACGTCCCGTCTGTACCTCCGTCGGTCACCGCCGAGACGACCGCCTCGCGGCGCGGCTGGGCCGTGACCGGCGGGGCAGCCGAGTCGCCTCGTCCACGCAATTAGGTTGCTGCTCGACACGAGAGCGGCTTCATTCTCGGCCCGCCCGAGTAGCCGACATCCTGTGCTCAATGGCGCACCATTCCGTGGGCACAAGCCCGGATCGCGTGCACGGCACGTTCCGCTTTGCTCGCGGGATTGCAACCGGACTCTTGCTCGACTTCTACCTGCCCTGTCTGCGGCAGCCGGTGATCCTTCCACGTCGCCAACCCCGTCCTGCTGTGCAGGCTTGTGATCTTTCGGCCAGTCGTACGGTCCGGCGTTGCGGGTGCGGGTGACATCCGCGTGGCAGAGCGGATCGGCAAGATTTCCCCTCGGGGTTGGTTCGCACCTGGATAGCCTGCCCGGCTTGGCCTCCGCCGGAGGAGAACACGATCGAGTGGACGTCCACACCGTATGGATTACCTCTCCGGTTCCCTGTGGCGGGGCACATCCAGCGCCTTTAACGTCTACCGCAGTGCTCGGGGCTGTGGGTTCGGTAAACAGCGGACCTACGGCAAACCGCGTGCGAGCTGCGCGCGCGCAGAATATCTCGATCACTAGACGGGCAGCCCGGCTTCTGGTGATCCGGTTCGTTGGCGACGGAAGGCGACATGAATGAACGACGCATCTTCACCGACGTCGACCATGGAGTTCCGGAACTTCCGGTGGGCCGCGCTTTCAGCCGTCAGTACCGTGGTGGCTGCCTTGGTGACTCTTGGCGTGGTATCCAGGCCTTCCGAGGCGCGCGCCGTCGAAGCGCCCGTGAACCTCGGTGTGGCGGAGAGCTTCTCATGGCCGCGCTACTACGACAGCCTCACCCTGTTCTCCCCGTCCCGGCACAGCACCATGCCCGGCCTCGACTTCCCCGGCGACCCCGATCACTACCCCCACCGCGACGAAGTCGTGGACTACCTGCGCCGCTACGCCGCCACCCTGGACGCCGAGATCCGCACGAACACCGCGGTGACCGCCGTGCACGCCCACGACGAGGCGGGCTTTCTCGTGCGCACCGCCCAAGGCGAGACGATCCACGCCGGGGGAGTGGTCGCCGCGACCGGATCGTTCAACAGTCCGCATCTGCCCGCGCTGCCCGGCCAGGATCGGTTCACCGGGCGGGTCCTGCACGTCGCGGACTACCGCAACCCCAAGCAACACATCGGCGAGCGGATCGTCGTGGTCGGCGCGGGCAACTCCGCGATCCAGGTCGCCTACGAACTCGCCGACACCGCCGCCGTCACCCTGGCGACCCACGGCCCGGTCGCCTTCCTGCCCCAGCGACGCGGCGGCCAGGACGTGCACCACTGGCTCGTGACCAGCGGCTTCGACCAGCTCCCACCGCAGTGGCTGATCCGCTATGTCGGCGGAACCCTGGTCATGGACACCGGCGACTACCGAAACGCCCTGGACACCGGACGAATCGTCAGGCGCGCGATGTTCACCGCCTTCGACTCAGACGGCGTCGTCTGGGCCGACGGCACCCACGAGAAGGTCGACACCGCTCTCTTCGCCACCGGCTACCGGCCGCACCTGGACTACCTCACACCGCTGGGCGCCCTGGACAACGGCCAGCCGCTGCACTCCGCCGGAATTTCGCTCACCCACCCCGGCCTGGTCTACGCGGGACTGGAGTTCCAGCGCACCTTCTCGTCAAACACCCTCCGCGGCGTCCACCGCGACGCCGACCACGTCATCACCGCACTCGCCGCCCACGTGCACGGCGCCCCCGCCACCATCGGGCTGTAGCTCCGCACTGATCTCGCCAGGGCCGCGAGAGCCTGGCCAACCCGCGAGACCACCAGTGACTTCTGCGCTCCCCAGGAAGCCTTCGCCACCGAAGCTCGCGATTAGTCGGTATGAAAGGAGGACGGGCGACCTGTAGACGCCTCAGAGCTTCCTTCAGGCCAGGGTTGGCCTGAAGTCGAACATCCAGCGAACTGCGAGCAAATCCTCCAGGGACCTGCGCAAGGACGGCGCTACCGTGGGGCTGTGACCGAATGGATTGGCGACCATCTCGGGGCAGCGGGCATCTGGGTACTTATCGGCGGCTACCTGCTGTCGCTGTGGCGGCGACGCAATCGGATCAGCTACGGCGTTCACGTGGACACGGCGCTGCTGCGATCCACGCCGAACCGCACCAGCGGACTCGCCGGGATGATGCTCGGCGAACAGGCCGAGACCGTCCCTGATCCCTGCCTGGCCCTGGTGTGGATCACCAACTCCGGAAGCACGACGATTCGAGCCGCCGTCTTCGAGCGAGTGCCTCTCGCCCTCTACTTCGACGACCGAACCGTCATCGACGCGAAGATCATCAACGGTACCGAGGCCCTGAGGGCATCAGTCACCGACGACGCAAAGTGGCCCGCATGCGGCACATCCGAACTCCTGCTGCCCGCTGCCCCTCTGGCCAGGGGTGATCGGATCGAGCTGCTGGTGCTGCTCTCGGGAAACCCAGCCGTCGCGGGAACACCGACTGCCGTGATCTGCGACGGGGGCATCCCCCACGGCAAGATCGTGCGGGAGACCGGGCGAGGTGAGCGGCCGAACTGGCACAGCCGGTACTCGGCGACACCAAGCTGACCCTGTACGGCAGTCACTCGCCACGCTGCTCCAGCAGCCTGTCGCACCCTGCCAAGACGTTCGATAGACGATTGGCCAAGAAAGAATCGGTAAAGTGAGGCGAGCACGCATCGCACGATCCGGTGCGTGCGGCAGGGACCGGTTGCCGAGCGTTGCGTGTTCGTCGTCAACTGCATTGTCGAGTGAAAAGAACGTTTTCGGCGTGCATAATGGGTCCCTATGCGGAGCAGTAGCGATGGAACCTGGAACAACCAAAGCCGGTACCGCATGCCTGATGGCGCCGAGGTCGTCGGCAGGCACGCTGACGCGGTGGAGATGCGGGTCAGCATCCCAACCGATGACCATGGGTTTCTCGGCCGACAGTGCCCGAGCTGTGAGCAGCTCTTCAGAGTGAACTTGCAGGACTACAAGGCACTTCCCGACGAGCCTGAGCTTTGGTGCGTGTACTGCGGCCATCATTGCGATCACAGCGAGTTCATGACCCAGCAGCAGCGTGACAGGGTCATGCGAGCTGTCAACAACATCGGAACGCAGCTGATCCAGGAAGCGTTCGAGGGTGCCTTCGGTCGCAGGGGCAGGTCTCGATCACGCCCTGGTCGGTCCGGGTTTGCCATCGAGATCAAATACCGCTCCACCCCGTTCTACCCACAGCCGCTGCCCGGCATCGACGAAGAGCGACTCGTCCGGATACGCAGCTGTGGCAGTTGCTCGCTACAGTATGCGGTGTTCGGTGAGCACAGGTTCTGTCCCGTTTGCGGTCCCTTGCCGGCATCCGTCGTGGCGCTGGACGCCATCGGGGCTGAAATCGCGCGACTTGACGGTTTGGCGCAGCTTCCTGCGGAGGCCAGGTCGACCCTCCGTGAGCAGGGAGTCTTCACCCGCATCTGGGTGGACACACTGGAGAACCTGGTAGGTATCGTCGAAACTCTGGCATCCGCGGTGTTTCGCGCCACCGTCACCGACGCCCCCGCGCGTATTAGGGGCAAGGGAAACGTCTTTCAGCGTCTCGACGACACCGCTGAACTATTCGCCGCTGCAGGGTGCTCGGACCTGCGCACTGTACTTGAGGCGCCAATCTGGCAACGGTTGCATGAGGTCTGGGCCGTTCGTCATCTCTTCACTCACAACGACGGCGTTGTTGATGCCAAATACCTGACCAAGGTGCCCAACAGCACCGCGCAGCTCGGTCAGCGGTTGACGATCACCGAGGCGACTTGCCGACAGGCCATCGCCGACACCGAGACACTCTGCCGCGTGATCGCGGGAATGCCTACGTCCTGACCAGTCGACCAGTAGAAGGGGCGGTGTTCAGGAAAAGGGCCTGACACCTTCGGAGACGTCGCGGCCGTGGCGGGCGCGGCGGTACACTTGCCGTGCGTCAGAGCTTCCACCTGGACGTCGCCACCGCAGGCAGTGCGTCCGACTGGTCGTGTCCGAAGACGTCTGAGGCTTTGAAGCCCGCCGCCCAGCCCGCGTTGCCCTCTTCAGCGCCCGGTGGGTCAGTCGTTAGCGATGGTATCGCCTGCTAACTTGTTCAATCGGTTAGGCAGAACAGTGGATCCTCGATCGAGTCTCGGAACATTACAGTCCTATTGAGGCGAAAGTGATCGATTGCCTGTAGGTTGACGCGTGTGGTTGAGGTCGAGGGTGCGCACCGGTTGTCGCCTGCGGAGCAGGAGGTGTTGCGGTTGCGGGTGGTCGCGGCGCTGGA